>NZ_JBWKVR010000029.1:0-60581 GCF_059421805.1 Rhodoferax sp. GW821-FHT02C08 | reverse complement strand
AACGCCCAAGTGGCCGAAATCGGACCCTGGTAGATGCATGGGCCTATTTTGAAGAGGCTTGTTCAGCGTTGCCTTAAATCAAGGGGGGCGAAGCATGCGCGATGGCAAGAGGTAGGGATTGAACTGCTCACATGGACTGATCGCATGGCACTCCCAACCAGCCACCAAGATACCGCCGGACACCGGCGATGAACGCCGCAAGTGCCCGGCTGCGGAGCTGTTACAGCAGCCGCCCGGAATATCACTGGCCGATATCGATCCGACCGTAAATACCATTGACACCGCGATTCGGACCTGCCGCAAAGAACAGGGTGTTGGTCGGCTGTCCGTTCACACCATTGCCGAAAGCAATGCCCCACAGGCCCGGTATGGTGATCGGCGTACCGTCGTTCTGGGTGAGCGTGCCCACCAAGGCTCCGCTTTGTTGGTCATACGCGTGGATCGTGCCATCACCGAAATTGCCGACCAAAAGCGTGTTGCTGAATCGGCCGAAGTTAGCAGGCGCCAAGGCGATGCCCCACGGCGCATTAAGTGCCCCGCCACTGGCAAGACGCTTCTTCAGATTGCCGCTGGCGTCATAGACGTCGACAAAACCCAGGCCGCTGCCATGGACGGAGAAGCGAGCCGTACTATCTTGCTGGGCATACGAAACAACGATGTTGCCACCAATCGCCTGGATACCGAACGGAGCAAAACCCGCAGGCAACGCCGGATCCGTAAAACGGCCGGTGGTCGCCAGCTTCTGGAATCCACTATCGAAAACATCCACCTTGTTATTGTGAAAGTCCGCCGCATAGATCCGGGCCGCACCACTGTCGCTACCAATGGCCAGGCCGGTATATTCCGCCCCGCCTGTCGCATCGTCATAGGCAGTCACTGCATTGGTCAGATTGACCGTGGGCGACCACGCGGCAATGGTGCCAGCAAGCGTAGCAAAAATAAATGCACTGGAACCCGTCACGCCGCTCTGGCTGACAGGAAAGCCGCTGGCGCCACTGAACACGATGCCGGTCGGACCCGCGGGGCCATTGGCACCGTCAGGAATGGCAACCACCAATTGCTGCGGCGCACCGTTGCCATCATAGAGCGTGGACTTCTTCGAACCAGCATCAGCCACCCACACGAATCCTGTCGGGTTGAAGGCAATACCCCAGCCGTTCTTCAGGTTCACATCTGTATTTGCCGCAGAGGTGCTGCCATCTGACACAAGAACGGTCGACTTGAACGGTGTTGTATCACCGTCGCCACCGCCGCACGCAGCCAAGCTGGCCGCGACCGCAGCAGAGAGCGCAAATTTCAAAGCTATCGAGCGCAGGGAAACCATGGTGCCATTCCTCCTTGAATAATATGAATGCGGCCGTAGGTACCACGGATTCAGGAAAAGGTTGCAAAGGCATTCAAATCAAACTACGACTTGAAAATGCCCCGCGTGTCAGACAATGCAGTCGCAACTTATCGACGCAAAAAACCCACATACTGAACATGCAGCAATGCACCACAACAGGGTTCTGTCCATGAAACGTCTCGCCTATTTATTGCTGCTCTGCGCAGCTTGCACGCTGCCGGCTTGCGCACTGGTGGAGTCCATACCAGATCCGAGTTTGGCAATGCCAAAAATGCAAGCGCATCCCGACCGCATGGTCGTAGTGACGGTAGCCAACCCACGACAATCGTTCGCGTTGAGCGCAGGTTCGACGGGCAACGGGTACAGCAACACCTATGACACCAGTGGCAGCGCGCGCGCAACGCTGGCTACAATAGCCCACCAATATGAGTTAACGCATGTGATGGCATGGCCAATTTCCGCGCTCGGCGTGCACTGCGCGGTGCTCGAAATTGAAGATGGAAGGTCACGGAAGTCCGTGCTCGATAAGCTCGCCGCGGACCCGCGGGTGCAACTGGCAGAACCTCTACAGACCTTCGAGGCCCAGGCAGAAGCATCACCCGAAAAGCGCTATACATCGCTGCAGAAAACGGTGCATGAAATCGGCGCAGATGCGGCCCATCGGGTCGCGTTAGGCGATTCGATCCGCATCGCACTGATCGATACGGGTGTGGACACCGAACACCCAGACCTGCGCAGTCGAATTGCATCCACGCGCAACTTCGTCAACAGCGACTGGGCACAGTTCAACCGTGACGAGCACGGCACCAAGGTCGCCGGCGTCATCGCAGCCGACGGCGGCGGGCAGTCCTCGAGCAGTATTACGGGCATTGCACCGCGCGCTCGCCTGGTTGCCATGAAGGCCTGCTGGCAAAACGCCGGTTCGGGTGCCACGTGCAACTCGCTGACGCTGGCCCAGGCCATCCAGGCCGCCCTGGATGCCCGGGCCGACGTCATCAACCTCAGCCTAGGCGGCCCCGCTGACCCGCTACTTTCCGCCCTCGTCGAACAAGCCATCAAAAAAGGCGTGGTTGTCGTTGGCGCAGTGTTGCCGAGTGGCGACCTGAAAGCATTTCCCGTAGGAATCCCAGGAGTTATCGGTGTCGCCACAGCAACATTTGCCAACCGCGCGCCAGCATTGCAAGCATCCACGCTGCTCTACGCACCGGGACACGACATCCTGACACTTACCCCCGGGGGGCACTACGACTTCGTCTCCGGCTCATCTTTTGCCGCCGCACAGGTGACAGGTTCCGTAGCACTGCTGCTCGCGGCCACGCCCGGCGTAGACCCGAGCGCTATCCATGGCGTGCTTGAGCGAACGAGTGGTCCCAACCAACACTACGCACGCCTGATCAATACCTGTCGTGCGCTGGCCGCTTTGCGTAGCGGTTGCAATGAATCCTTAGCCCCGTAAGCAAACAAATGCTCAAGCCCCCTCGCGATTCTGTACCACCGGTTCAGCAAAAAGCACCACTGGAGCAGCACGCAGCGCATCAATCTGCCGCTTGATATCCGCATGGGGAGAGCCTCCACCTTGCTCCAAAGCACGTGGCCCAAGGGAATAGACCCCGCTGTCGCTCGGGCCTGCCACGATTTGCAGGTTCAGCGGCGCGAGCAGCGCTTGCAGCTGACCGACCGATGCAGCCGGATCAATCACCAACCGAATTGTGGCGCCCATAGAAGCATTCTCCGCCGCAGAGAGCGTGCGATAGGATGGCGTATCACTGGCCCCCATCTTCATGCCAAGCACGGTCAAAACTCCGCTCTGCAACAGAACCAGCGCACCAAGACCGTAGGCCACCGCCAGCAGCCGTGGACGTAACACAGGACGCGGCGTATCGATACGCTGCGAGAGACGCGAAAGTCCCGCCTCAACATCAGGATAGACAGCGCCCTCGCTCACGTTCAGTGAGTTTTTCCAGTCTTGTTGTAGCGCCAACTCGGAACGGCAAATCTCACAGTGGTGCAGGTGGCTTTCGACTTCCGCCTGCTCGCTCACAGAGGCCGTCTGATTCACAACCCATGGGATCAACTGCCATATGCGTAAATGGATACGGTCGTCGTAGGTAGATTCGTTCATTGTGTGGTCCCCGTTGGCCGGCCAGAAAGCGCCGGCATCAGGTTACGAAGTTTGACGCGTGCATGGAACATCCTGGACTTGACAGCGGTGACTGGTACAGAGGTGATCTCCGCAATCTCTTCAAGAGAGTGTCCCATCACATAGGCCAATTCCAGCACCATTCGGTGCTCGGGCGACAGCAGGTTCAGCCCCTTCTCGATCCAGTCCTGTGTTTCAAGATCCTGGAAAGGTTCGACGACCATCTCCTCGATATCCGATGGCAGCGGCGCATGGTCCAGCCCCTGCTGCCGCAATGCCTTCAGCGTCACACGGTAAGCAATCCCCATGAGCCAAGTGGAGACGCGAGAGTCCCCTCGAAATTCCGCCGCTTTTTGCCAAATGATCATGAATGTATCGTTGATCACCTCTTCTATCAGGGCCTCGCTGCGCGTGAACCGATTCAGAAACCGGGCCAGTCTGCGGTGGTAGCTGCGATACAACGCGGCAAGTGCAGCCCTGTCGCCATAACCGACACGCTGAAGCAATGCGCTTTCACTAAGGAGGTCGGGCGAATGTTCTATCAAGGGACAAGAGCGATTAAAGGTTTTTGCGTTAGCCTGCCTGCGCTGAAATAGCGATGTCAGTATGTGCTGCACACGGCTAAAAAGGTTGCAAAACAGTGGAAATTCCATTTTGATGTCGTCGTAACTCCGTCCTCCGCACCCATTTTCCGAACGGGGAACCAGGTGCATTGAAGCGATGCTTGCAGTAACGGGCGCCGGCACGGGCGATAAACTGCCAGACCACTAGCCAAACCGACAAAAGGCCATCCATGGACGTGACATTCACCCGCAATTGCCACGCCTGGGCCGATGACCTAGCCATCGTCTCCTACACCGCCGGCCAGGGACCTGCACTGGTACTGCTGCACGGCTACCCCGAAACCCACTTGGCCTGGCTACCCGCAGCCCGCCTGCTGGCCGCGCATTTCACGGTGGTGCTGGTGGACCTGCGCGGCTATGGCGACAGCACGGGGCCGGCGCCGGATGCGCAGCACCACAACTACAGCAAGCGCGCGCTGGCCGACGATGTGGCCCGTGTCATGCGCGAGCTGGGGCACACGCACTATGCGGTGGCCGGCCATGACCGGGGTGGCCGCGTAGCGCACCGCCTGGCGCTGGACCACGCCGAGCACGTGCGCGCCCTGGTATCCGTCACCGTGATCCCCACCGTCGAGGTATGGAAGCGCGTGAACCTGGCGTTCGGCCTGCATGCCTACCACTGGCTCATGCTGGCCCAGCCCGCACCCCTGCCCGAGACGCTGCTGGCCGCCGACCCCGACATGTTCCTGGACAACACGCTGACGCGCATGACGCACGGGCGCCAGGTGATAGACCCGGCCAGCTATGCCGAATACCAACGCTGCTTTCGCCAACCCAGCGTACGCCTGGCCATGATTGAAGACTACCGCGCAGCCGCCGGCTATGACATTGCACTGGACGCCACCGACCAGGCCGCCGGACGCAGGCTGCAATGCCCCGTGCTGGTGCTATGGGAAAGCCGACGCTATACCGAGGGGGAAACACCAGTCGACATCTGGCGGCGCTGGGCCGGCCAGGTGCAGGGGCAGACACTGGACACGGGCCACCTGATGATGGAAGAAAAGCCGCTGGAAGTGGCCCAGGCGATCCGCGCCTTCCTGCAGAACCTCAAAGCCTTTTAGGCCTGCAGCGCAGGTAATACCTGCGCAAGCAGCTATTTATTCAATAGCACAACCTAGTCAAACGCCCAGGCAGAGGCCACAGACGGCCCTACCGGACCGCGCCATAGCCGACGCCCAGGCGCATCGCCACCCGCGCCGCTGGCCACCATCAAGGGCAGCAAATGCTCCTCGCGCGGATGCGATGCGCGGCCACCCGGAGCCGCGCTCCACTGGCTGAGTTGCTGTGTGCGTTCGGCCCAGCTGCCGGCCAGCGCGGTCTCCAGCCAGCTGTCAAACGCAAACGAAGCGGGCGCCGCAGCCTGGAAGTTGCGCAGATTGTGGAAGCTCATGCCGCTGCCCATGATCAGCACGCCCTCGTCGCGCAGGCTGCGCAGCGCCTGGCCCAAGGCACAGTGCAAGGCCGGGTCCAGGCTGTGGTGCAAGGACATGGCCAGCACCGGCACCTGGGCCTGCGGGTACATCACCTTCAGCGGGATGAAAACACCGTGGTCCCAGCCATAGCCTGGGTCCACCTGGACCGGCAAACCAGCCGCCTGCAGCAACGCGGCCGCACGTGCAGCCAATGCCGGCTGGCCGGGCGCCGGGTAGGTCAGCGCATAGGTCTCGGGCGGAAAGCCGAAGTAGTCGTAAATCAGCTCCGGCTGCGCCGCGCCGGCAAAGCTGGGCACGGCCGCCTCCCAATGGGCGGTAATGATGAGGATGGCCGTGGGCGTGGCCGGCAGCAAGGCCGGCACGCCGCGCAGAAAGTCCTCCATGGGCTGGTACAGCTGCTTGCGCTCCCCGGTCATGAAGAACGAGGGCCCACCGCCGTGCGGCAGGTACACCGCCGGCATGCGGCCGGTGGCAGACCCGCTCACAGCGTGGCTTCTATGGATTGGCGCAGCTCGGCGGTGATCACGGGCATCACGCCAAACCAGGCATTGAAGGCCGGGCGTGCCTGGTTCAGCAGCATGCCCAAGCCGTTGACTGTGGGGTTGCCGCGTGCGCGGGCAGCGGCCAGCAAAGGTGTTTCCAGGGGCACGTAGATCACGTCGGACACCAGCGCATGCGGGGGCAGCTGGGCCAGGTCCAGGTCCAGCGCGGGGCTACCGTGCATGCCCTGGTTGGTGGTGTTCACCAGCAGGGCGATATCGGCCAATGCCTCGTGGCGCTGCGACCAGGGCAGCACGCGGACCGGGCTGCCAAACTCCCGGGCCAGCTGCTCGGCCTTGTCCTGCGAGCGGTTCAGCAGGCGGATCTCCTTGGCGCCACGCTCGGCCAGACTCAGCACCACGGCACGCGCGGCACCGCCCGCGCCCAGCACAGTAATGGGGCCGGCATCGGCACTCCAGTCGGGCTGGGCATCCAGCAGACACTGGATGTAGCCGTAGCCATCGTTGTTGAAGCCTTTGAGCGAGCCGTCTGGCTGCACCACGATGGTGTTGATGGCGCCCATGCGGCGGGCCATAGGGTCGAGTTCGTGCATCAGCTCCATGGCCGTGACCTTGTGCGGAATGGTCACGTTGCAGCCCGCAAAGCCCAGGGCCGGCAGGCCGGCCAGTGCCGTAGCCAGGTTTTCCGGCTGCACCGGCAGCAGCACGTAGGAGCCGAGCAAGCCGTATTTCTGCAGCCAGTAATTGTGCAGCTTGGGGGAACGCGAATGCGCCACGGGCCAGCCCATGACGCCGGCAAGACAAACTTTGGAGGTAGACATGCGATCGGTATGCGTGGTTGAAAACTATTTTTTGCCTGCGGGCGGGAGCACGCTGATGATGACCTGTTTGCCGTTCTCGACCTTGGTCATATAGCTTTCCCGGTCCAGGTCGCCATTCTGGTCAAAACTGACGTCCATCAAAATACCGGGGCTATCTTTGACCAACAGGCTCACACCCTTCATGGCCTGGGCAAAAGCCTTGGAGTCGAACTTGCCGATCTTCTCAGTCACGGCCTTCACCACGTACATGCCGGAATAGCCCTTCAGGCCGTTGTGATCCGACTTGACCTTGTACTCGGCCAGAAAGGCGTCGCTGAACTTCTTGATCAACGGCTGCGGCGCGTCGGCCGTCAGGCCCACATGGGCGATGGCGCCGTTGGCGGCCTCGCCGGCCAGCTCTATCACCTTCTGGCTGGTCAGCACGGTCTCGCCCATCAATGGCTTGGTATAGCCCTGCTTGCGGAACTCGCGCAGCGCGCGGGCGGCCTCTTCTTCGTTGGTGTAGACAAAGGTGGCGTCGCTGCCCGACTGCTTGGCCTTGATCACGGCCGCGCTCATGTCCAGCTGACCGGGGTCTACCGAGATGGCGTTGCTGACCTTGATGCCGCGCGCCTCCAGCTCCTTGCGCACCAAATCCAGGCCGCCCTTGCCAAAGTCGTTGTTCACATAGATCACGTCCACGCTCTTGGCCTTGACCGCATCGCGGATGTAGTTGGCGATCTTGGGCATGGCCGTGGCCTGGGTGAAGCTGGTGCGGAAAATATACGGGTTGCCCTGCTGGGTGATGGAAGCCGCTTCGCCGCCGGTGAAGTTGGGAATCTCGGCGCGGCGGGTTTCCGCCATGCTGACCATGATGGAGCCCGAGAACACCGGCCCCATCACCACGTACGCGCCCTGGTCCACCGCCTTCTGCGCCAGCGCCTTGGCCACGCCGGGGTTGGACTGGGTGTCTTGCGACACGTAACTGATCTTGCGCCCCAGAATGCCGCCCGCTGCGTTGATCTCCTTCACCGCCAGCTTGATGCCATTGTCGAAATTGCTGCCCGACGTGGCGCCGGTGCCGCTGAGCTCCACCAGCCCATAGATCTGCACCGTTTGGGCATAGCCCGTGGCGGCCATAGCCAATGCCACACTGCCAATGGCGGCCCCGATAAAGCGGTTCATGTTGTCTCCAGTTTTGTAGTAGTAAACGCCCGCCCAGCCCAGACACTGGCAAGCGCCGCACATTGTGGGAAGAACGCCAGCATTTGGGGAGATAGCAAAACACCATGCGCGATAACCGCAGGTGATCGCATGGCAGCGGCGGCTACACCTCGTACACCATATGCATAGGCCAGGGCATCGCGCTGGTGCAGGAGGGGGCCTGAAAAAACTACATTTTTGATAGCAGCTTACGCAGTTATTACCTGCGCTACAGGCCTATTTCCTATAAATACTGGCAGCACTTACGACGCCATCAATTGCCGCACGGCAGCCCGCGCCTGGGCCCGCAACTCGGCCACATCCACGCCCTGCAACAGGTCGTCCGCCACCACCCTCTGCCCGGCCACGAACAAGGCCTTCAGCCTGGGCCGGCCACCGCTAACCACCGGGCCCAGCGCCACATCGTGCAGGCCGAAGTAGCGCGGGGCATCCAGCGCGTAGATGGCCAGGTCGGCGGCCATGCCCGGCGCCAGCGTGCCAACATCGCCCAGGCCCAGCACGCTGGCACCGCCCGAGGTGCCCCAGGCGACCACGTCGTCGGCGCTCACGGCGACCCGTTCGCCCTCGCCCGCGCCGCCACGGAATACCGGTTGGTTGCGGTCGCCCTGGGCGGCGCGCTGCATCAGCCAGGCGGCATGCACCTCAGAAATCATGTCGGCGGCCTCGTTGGATGCCGCGCCGTCCACGCCGATGGAGATCGGCACGCCGGCGGCCTGCAGCGCCATCACCGGTGCGGTGCCACTGCCGAGGCGGCCATTGCTTTGCGGGCAGTGGGCGATGCCGGTGCGGGTGCTGCCTAGCAAGGCGATTTCTTCGGCGTCCAGCTTGACCAGGTGGGCGAACCACACATCAGAGCCCAGCCACTCGTGCTCGGCGACAAAGCGCACCGGCGACATGCCGTGCATGCTGTGCACCGAGTCCTGGTAGCCCACGGTTTCCGACAGATGCGAATGCAGGCGAATGCCCAGGCGCCGCGCGGTGCGGGCGCACTCGACCAGCTCGCTCGGCGCCAGCGAATACGGCGGCGTGGTGGGCGCCATGACGACACGGCGCATCGCGTCAGAAGCCGGGTCGTGGTAGCGCGCGGTAAGGCGCTCCACGTCGGCCAGGTAGGCGTCCAACGTTTCGGGTCGCATGGCCTGCGATAGCTCGGCCTCCAGCTGGCGGGTGCAGGTGGCGCCGCCACGGCACAGCACAAAGCGCAGGCCCATGCGCTCGGCCTCCTCGAACAGAATCGCCGAGCTGTCGAACGGCATGTCGGGGTAGTACAGGTAGTTGTGGTCGGCCACCGTGCCGCAGCCGGACAGCGCCAGCTCCAGCAAGCCAATGCGCGCGGCGATGCGGAACAGCCGCTCGTCAAACGCCGCGCGGAAGCGGTACGGCGTGGCCGCCAGCCAGGCCGTCAGCGGCAGGTCGATGCCGTGTGCATCCCCTTTCAGCAGCGACTGAAACAGGTGGTGGTGGGTGTTGACCCAGCTCGGATAGATGACGCAATCGGTCGCGTCGATAACGGCCTCGCCCGGCTTCGGGCTGAGCTGGCCGATGGCTTCTATGCGCTGGCCACGCAGGCGGATGTCGGGGCCGGCAATGCGTGAAGCGGCACCGGGTTGGCCGCTGAGGATGGCAGCGGCGTTGCGGATCAAAGTGGTGGTCATGTCGTGCTTTCGTGCCAGTGTCCTAGAGCTTTATTGGAAAGCCAAACCATGCTGACGAACAGCAGCACGCCGGTAACCGAAATCAGTACCAAGGCCGCAAACAGGCGCGGGATATTGATCTGGAAACCGGCCTGCAAAATCTCGTACGCCAGCCCGGCGCCGGTGCCGCCGGTGCCAGCCACAAACTCGGCCACCACCGCGCCGATCAAGGCCAAGCCGCTGGAGATGCGCAGCCCGCCAAAGAAGAACGGCAAGGCACTCGGAATGCGCAACCGCACCAGGGTCTGCCAGCGGCTGGCGCCGTTCAGCTTGAACAGGTTCAGCAGGCCCGGGTTCACGCTGCGCAGACCCAGCACGGTGTTCGACAGGATGGGGAACAGCGTCACCAGCGTAGCGCACAGCACCAGAGCGAAAGTGGGGTTCTTCACCCAGATGATGATCAGCGGCGCAATCGCTACCACCGGCGTCACCTGCAGCAGGATGGCATAGGGGAACAGGCTGGCCTCGATGAAGCGGTTCTGCACAAACAGAAAGGCCCCGGCCACGCCCAGCACCACGGCCAGCGCAAACGCCAGCACCGTGACTTTCAGCGTCACGCCCAGCGCCCGCAGCAACGATGGCCCATCGGTCAGCAGAGTCTGGAAGATGTCGCTGGGCTTGGGCACCAGGTACACCGGCACCTGCCAGGCACTGCACAGCGCCTGCCAGATCAGCAGCAACACGATGCCAAAGCTGATCGGTGCCAGCCAGTTGAGCACGCCGGGGCGTTGCAGCCGGGGGGTTGTCATGGTCATCACTCCTTCAGTGCGCAGACATCAGCAAGGCTGAGAGTTCGCGGCAGTGGTCGGCGAATGCAGGCGACAAGCGATAGCTCTCGGATCGGTCCGATTCAATCAGCGGCACATCGGCCATCAGCCGACCGGGACGTGCCGCCATCATCACCACCCGGCTGGACAGAAACACCGCTTCGTAGATGCTGTGGGTGACGAACACCACGGTGAGGCCGCGCGCCGCCCAGAGCGCCCGCAGATCGGCATCCAGCTTGTTGCGGGTGAACTCGTCGAGCGCGCCGAAGGGTTCGTCCATCAGCAGCACATCGGGCTCGGTGACCAGGGCGCGGGCAATCGAAGCGCGCATCTGCATACCGCCCGAGAGCTCGCGCGGGTATGACTGGCCGAACGAGCCCAGCCCCACCTGCTCCAGCGCCGTGGCGACCCGGGCATCGGCCTCGGCGCGCGGCACGCCGTGCAGGTCCAGCGGCAGGCGCACATTCGCCGCCACCGTGGTCCAGGGCATCAGCGTGGCTTCCTGGAACACCATCGCCGTCTTCAGGCCGGACTTGGCCGGGGCGTCGAAGCCGGCCCAGCGCACATGGCCGTGCGACGGTGATTCGAGTCCGGCAAACATCTTCAGCAGCGTGCTCTTGCCGCAGCCGGACGGGCCTAGCAGCGAGACGAAGTCACCGCGCTGGATGCGCAAGCTCATGCGCGACAAGGCATGGGTGCCATTGCCATAGGTTTTCTCGACCTGGTTGGCGTGGAGCACGGTGGCGGCGTCCGGCGGCAAAGACGGCAGGGACTGCACAGGAATGGGAAGGGCTTGCATCAGCATGGTGCGGCTCCTTATGCGGCCACGGGCAGGATGGGAATGCGCCGGTTGCCCTGGTGCACTTCTTCCTCGCCATGGGCCTTCAGCAGGTCCAGCAGTTGGCGGCGCACCATCAGGCCCGGGCGGTCGCTGGGCATGTGGAATTCCTGCCGGCGCGTGGTGTCGATACAGGCGTCGAAGTCGGTGGCCTCCAGAATGTCGCGGTCTTCGGCGGTGATGGCCGCATCCCAGTCAATCAGCTCCTGCGTGCTGCACTGCGCCTCGCTATCGTTGCGGTACAGCCACTGCACCAGCATCAGGCGGTCGTCGCTGATCGGAGTCGCGCAGTTGTAAATGATGTGGTCGATGCCGCTGTCCGGGTACTGGCAGCCAAAGCGGCGCGCAAACGGCAGGTAGTAGCGGTTCGTTAGGTGCCGCTGCGTCATCGGCGCGGTGCTGCCGGTGACACGGTGGCCAGCCGGCGGGTTCTTGATCGGCACCAGGGTCTCGGCCTCGAAGCCGTAGTCGGTGTCATGGATCTCGTACTTCTGCGGCACCGGCTGGTCGATGTTGCCGAAATTCGCCTTGTGCACGAAGCTGAAGTGCGAGTTGTCGAAGGCGTTTTCCATCACCCGCACCGGGCTGGTTTTCCATTCCTCGTAGAACTGAAAGATGCGGCGGTAGCCCGGCGCGCCGTCTTCCGGGAAGTGCGGAATATCCCGCAGCGGGTCTTCCAGCGCCACCCACACATAGCCGTAGCGCTTCTGGCAATGGAAGGCCGGCACCTTGGCTCCTGCCGGGATATTGCCCTCGGGGTTTTGCGGAATGCGTACGCAGCTGCCGCTGCAGTCATAGGTCCAGCCGTGGTAGCCGCAGACGATGTTGTCGCCGTCGACAAAGCCTTTGGACAGCTTGGCCGTGCGGTGGCAGCAGCGGTCGCGCAGCGCGGCCGGCGTACCGTCCTGCTTCTTCCAGAGCACCAGGTTTTCACCCAGCAAGGTGAAAGGTTTCGGGCCGTTGTCCAGCTGGCTGATGGGCATCAGCGCGTACCAGAAGCGGCGCAATACGGGTTGTTGGGTGACTAACATTTCATCTCTCCTTCATCGGCGCAGAGCCTGCTTTGCAGCGGCTCTGCGCCACCGGCCGGCGTGCCAATGTGGTCGCCTTCGCCAGATTCTTCATCGTCCGATAATCCGTTTTAAGGCATGACCTTCAGGTCTTTCACGAACTGTGTGGTGTAGGCCTTTTTCCAGTCCACACCGGGCTTCAGCAGCCCGGCCGAGAGCATGAATTTATAGGTCTGCTCCCAGCGCGCATCGGTCATCACGCCAACGCCCTGCGTGGCCGCGTCGCCGCCGTCCACCGCCTTGACTTCCTTCAGGCGTTTCACCGCGAAGGCGATCAGGTCGTCTTCCATCTTCGGGTTGTCTTTCTTGATCAGCTCATTGCCCGGTGCCGGGTTCGCCAAGTAGCTTTTCCAGCCCTCCATCGAGGCGCGGACAAAGCGCGCCACCACGTCGGGCTTCTCGGCCACCATCTTCTGCAAGGTGACGATGGTCGTACCGTACGGCGGGTAGCCCTGGTCGGCCAGCAGGAAGAAATTTGCCGGCACACTGCTCTTCATCGCCATGAAGGGCTCGGACGAAAGGTAGGCGCTTTGTGACACGTTCTTGTCGGCGATGAAAGGCTGCAGATTGAAGGTGTAGGGCCGCACCTGGTCCATGTTGTAGCCGTACTTGCCCAGCAGCCAAGGCAGCCAGCTGGTCTGGGCCGAGGTATTGGCCAGAATGGTCTTGCCCTTTAGGTCGGCCAGGCTTTTCACATCGTCGTGCGCCATGATGCCTTGCAGGTCTTTCTGGAACGAGGCCGCTACCGTCACCACCGGCAGACCTTTCTCAATCGAGTTCAGGGTCTGGATGTCGTAGCCCATGATGAAGTCTGCCTGGCCGGCCGCCAGCAACTGGATTCCGTTGATCTGCGGGCCGCCCATCTTGATGGTCACGTCCAGCCCGTACTTTTTGTACAGGCCGGTGGCTGCTGCCTGGTAGAAGCCGCCATGCTCGGCCTGGGCGTACCAGGAGGTCAGCAAGGTGACCTTGTCTTGCGCCCAGGCAGTGCTGGCCAGAGTGGCGGCGGCCAGCGCCAATGTCAGGCGGGCACACCAGTGAACGGTGGGGAATGCTAGGTTGCGCTGCATGTCGATCTCTCCTAAAGCTACTTGCTGTGGAAAGACGAAAGCACCGCGCGGAGCCGCCAGGCGGGCTGCACACGCTCTGCGCAGCAAGCTGTTCTCCGTTGCGCCCCGCCATAAAACGGAGCACAAATGTCCAAGCCATCAGGCCTGGGCATGCGACGGTGCTGACGTCGCCGGAGCAATGACCGACAACCAACGCCTGGCTTGTATTGAGGCGGGTTGCTGACAGCTTCTACTCCAGTACCGAATGTGCAAATCCTGTGCCAGGAAAGTCGCACGGCTTTGGTGCGAAGCCCGCTGCCCCTCGGAAAAGTCAGTCCCAAAAAACTGCGGGCGCGCGCAGGTGACCGGCGTCGCAGCCGGCCACACCACTAGGCACTAGGTCAACGCAAACGCGCCTTCAACTCTTCGCTAGCCTGGTGCAAAGCGGCCTTGGTCGCGGGGACCGACGACAGCACATTCAACAGCCCGAAGTCATGGATCATGCCGTTGTAGCGGGTTGCCACGACGCTCACGCCCGCTGCGTCCAGCTTGCGGGCATAGGCCTCGCCTTCATCGCGCAGCACGTCTTTCTCGGCCGTCTGAACCAGGGCTGGTGGCAGTCCCTTCAATTGCTCTGGAGTGGCCTGCAGCGGCGAGGCGTAGATTTCCTGGCGTTGCTTTGGATCGGTCGTGTAGGCGTCCCAGAACCACTTCATCATGCCCTTGGTCAAGAAGTGGCCGTTCGCGAACTCGTCATACGAAGCATTCTCAAAATTGGCGTTGGTGACAGGCCAGAACAGTACCTGTGCGCGCAACGCCGGGCTGCCCTTGGCCTTGGCCATCAGCGCTACCACCGCCGCCATATTGCCACCCACGCTATTGCCGGCTACCGCGAGACGCTTGCCATCCACGTCGATCTGGGCGCCGTTCTCAGCCACCCATTGGGTGGCGGCATAGGCCTCGTTGATGGCCACGGGGTAGCGCGACTCGGGCGAAGGCGTGTAGTTGACGAACACAGCTGCGGCACCAGAATCGGCCACCAGGTCGCGCACGAAACGCTCATGGGTTGGGAAGTCACCCAATATCCAGCCGCCACCGTGGAAGAACATAAACGCCGGCAGCACGCCCTTGGCTCCTGCTGGGCGCACGATAGTGAGTTTCAACGGTTTGCCGTCAATGTTGACTGTCTTCTCGCTTACATCGGCGGGCGGCAGCTTGGCGCCCTGCTGTGCCCCGACCAGCACCGCGCGTGCATCTGCCGGAGAGAGGCTCTCCAGAGGCTGACCACCGCCCTTGGCGACCGCCTCCAGAAATGCCTGGGTATTGCGTTCAACCCCAGGGCTACCAGCAGCCAGCGCGACGCTGGAAACAAGAGCTGCGACGGACGCTACAAAAACTTTGGATGAGGACATGAGCTACTCCTATGTGACTAAATCGGTAGAGATATATGCCGTTTGGCAACACTTACTGTATCTGCGCAGAAATACTTTTAATCACATAAAATACGCATAAATTGATCTAGAGTATTTCATGAATACCTGTACCGACCGCCTGGATGCATTGCTGCACCACTTCCCCGTGCGGGCCCGCATGTTCCACTCGGGCGCCCTCTGCGGCATTACCGAATTCACAGAACAGGGAGACGGCCAGTTGCACCTGGTGAAAGCGGGGGCCTTGGACGCGATCCACCCAGGACTGCCCGTGCTACATGTGACAGAGCCCAGCCTGCTGCTCTACCCAAGGCCCTTGGCGCGCCAGTTCATCACAGACACTGAGCACGGCGCGGACCTGGCCTGCGCGCACCTGCACTTCGAAGGCGGCCTGGCCAACCCTATCGCGGGTGCCCTGCCCGACGTGGTCTGCCTGCCCCTGAAGGAGATTGACCGCGCCGACCACGTGCTGGCACTGCTTTTCGAGGAAGCGTTTGGCAGCAACTGCGGCCGCCGCGAAGTGGTGGACCGGCTGTTTGAAATCGTCCTGATCCAGATCCTGCGGCATCTCATGGAGACGGAGCGCATCCACAGTGGCCTGCTGGCAGGCATGTCGCACCCCAAGCTGCGCAAAGCCCTCACGGCCATGCATGAACAACCTGCAAAGGAGTGGTCGCTGGAGAGCCTGGCCGATATCGCGGGCATGTCGCGCAGCATCTTCGCCAACACCTTTCGCGACACGGTGGGCTCTACGACCGGGGTCTATCTGCAGGCGTGGCGGGTACGGCTGGTACAAAAGGCATTGCTGCAAGGGCAGCAGTTGAAAAACATCGCAAACGAAGTCGGGTACGGCAGTGAGGCCGCATTGTCCCGCGCATTCAAAGCCCAAAGCGGACTCACCCCGCGTGAGTGGAAGCAGGCTCGCCAGTCCACTTGAGTGCGGAGGCTGCATCTCCGCAAACTTTTAGAACGTGTCTACGTTCTAAAAGCCTGCTCAGACAAAAAGTCGTACATCCCAATGGTGCTGCCACATGGCGGCGGGCATAGGCCATTGCAATGTCGATCGGTATATGACTTTTGCCCCGAATGCATCCTCCAATTGAGGTAAGTTTCCCGTTCGAAAATTTACCAAAGGTTTACAGTCAAAACACAACCTGACAGCTAAAGGCTCACGCAGAAGCCTCGCGGGTGATTACGAATCGATACCCAGCGGCGCATGCCCTATTGCATGTTTTGTCGCCCACGTATGGAGACAAGCTATGCATTTCTTCAACCACTTGCTGCACCAGCTAGCTAAAGCCATGGCTGCCAACGGCACGTACCAGCATACCGTTCGCTTATCTGCATTTAGCGTTATCTCTGGCCCGCTTAAAGAAGCCAATGGAGGCTCCATACGCAAAACGCTTTAACCCGGTGCGAGAACCCCATGAACGCAAAGAGATAAGCCATCTTGTCCAGCCTCCATACATTTCATTTTATTTCCGGCCTGCCCCGCTCAGGCTCCACGTTGCTAGCGGCCCTTCTGCGCCAGAACCCGCGCTTTCACGCAGGCATGACCAGCCCGGTCGGCACTTTATTGTCTGGAATGCTGAACCAGTTCAGTGCTGGCAGCGAATTCGGTGCAACCATCGATCAAACCCAGCGCCAGCGCTTGCTGCGCGGATTGTTTAAAACCTATTACGAAGATCAGTCCGACAAAGAGGTCATTTTCGACACCAACCGCATGTGGTGCGCACGCATGCCCGCCGTGCTGGATTTATTCCCCACAGCCAAAGTCATTGCCTGCGTACGCAATGTCGCCTGGGTCATGGACAGCATTGAACGCCTTTACCGCGCCAACCCGTACGAAAACACCAAACTCTTTACGGACGACAGCGAGCGCAGTACGGTGTACAGCCGTGTAGACACACTCGCATTGCGCAACCGCCTGGTCGGCTATGCCTGGACGGGATTGAAGGAGGCCTATTACGGAGAGCACGCAAAGTCACTCTTGCTCGTCGATTACGACCTATTGGCCCAAGCGCCGGAAAAATGCCTGCGCCTTGTCTACGATTTCCTGGAAGAACCCTGGTTCAGGCATGACTTCCATCAGGTCAGTTATGACGCACCCGAATTCGACCAGGCTCTCGGCGTAAAGGGACTGCACAGGGTCAGATCCAAAGTGGAAATCCAGGCCCGCACCACCCTGCTGCCGCCAGACCTATTCAAACAGTATGCAGCCCTGTCCTTCTGGCAAGACGGTGCTGCCAGTGCCGCCAATGTCATTCGAATCACTGGCAACAAAGAACCAATGGGGTTGAGCCCATAACACCACCGGAATACGCTATGAAAAACATAATGGCGAAATGGTTCAGACCTGAAGCACGCACGACTTTGGCGGCTGCCACGGCAGATGCCAGACCGGCCCCTCCCCGGCCAGCGTTGATGATGCAGCTTGAGCCACGCATTATGTTTGACGGCGCCGCAGTGGCCACGGCCGAAGCCACTGTGATCACCCACGCCGTCCCCCATTTGGATGCACCGTTGGCGGTTGCCATGGAGAAAAGCCACGTTGTTGCCCCCCCACCCGCGCCCGACAATGCCGTTCCCGCAAACACCAACGCTGTCGTTTTTATCGATGCACGCGTTGTCGATGCGCCCAGCCTTTTGCGCGATGTGGCGAAAGGTACTCAGATTGTTTACTTGCAAGACCGACAGGACGGCTTGCAGCAGATCGCCAATTATCTTGATCAACACCAAGGTGTCAGCTCGGTGCAGATCATTGCCCACGGCAATGCCGGGGACCTTTGGCTAGGCAGCAGCTACCTGTCAGCCGAGAACGTCGCTACGCAAGCCGATGTGCTGGCACGCATCGGCAATGACATGCATGTCGGCGGCGATATCCTGCTCTACGCATGCAACACCGCCGGAAACGACAAGGGTATCGCCTTTGTCGACTCCCTGGCGCAATACACCGGGCGCGATATTGCCGCGTCGACCAACCGCACAGGACTGGGCGGCGACTGGACCCTGGAAATCGCCACTGGCACCATCGAAAGCCGCAACGTACTGTCGGCCCAGGCCATGGCCTCGTACCAGTATGGCCTCGCAACCATCACCGTGAACAACAACGGAGACAGCGGCGTCGGTACGCTGCGTCAGGCCCTGAGCGATGCAGTGGCGGGTGACACAGTGACGTTCAACAGTACCATGACGGTCAATCTGAACTCGCAACTGAGCATTACCAAGAACCTCACGGTGGAAGGTGACCTGAACCACGACGGCATTGCCGATGTGACCCTCAATGGTCAGTACAAAACCCGGGTACTTCAGGTCAATTCCGGGGTCACTGCGACCTTCGACGGGCTGATCATCAAACAAGGACTGGTGACCGGCAATGGTGCTGGCGCCGGTACGGACGGCACGGCGGCCATGGGCGGCGGTATTTTCAACGCCGGCAACCTGACCCTCCAGAATGTCACCGTAACCAGCAACGCCGCTTCGGGCGGCGGTGGCGGTGGCGGAGTTACCGCACCTTACGTCGGTGGCGCGGTCGGTGGCGGTGGCGGCGGCGGCGGTGCATTGGGCGGGCAAGCCGGCGGTCATGGTGGCACCTCCGGTTTCGGCACGGGTGTGTACGCCGGTACGAGTGGTAGTGCCAACACGGGCGGTAACGGTGGCGGGTACAACCCCAACTACATGGGCGGTCGCGGCGGTAGCAGCAGCGGTGGCGCGGGCGGTGTGGGGGCTGCCAACTACAGCAGCGGTGGTGCGGGGGGCACGGCGAACAACGGCACGATTTCCATCGGCGGCGGCGGCGGCGGCTCCGGTTGGGACAAGCCCGGCAGGGCCGGGGCGTCGGCCGCCGGTGGTATTTACAACGCCAGTAGCGGCACCCTGACGGTCATTGGCACCTCAGTGATTTCCGGCAACATCGCCGCCGGTGGTGGTGGTGGTGGCGGTGGCGGTCTAGGCGGTTCCGCCGACTCCGGTGGTGCGGCCGGTAAAGGTATCGGTGCAATCTGGAACAAAGGCACGTTGTTGATGACCGCTGCCAACTTCGCCGCCATGACCGGTAACGTTGGTGGCAGCGGCTCCGGTGGTCCGGCGCTGGGCGGCGGCAGTACCGGCGCCAGCACAGCAGCCGTGAACAACATCTTCAACGATGGCGGCACATTGAATACCAGCTATGCGCCAGCCCCGACCGCGACCGTCGTGGTCACCAACACGGCCCAACACATCGGTAGCACATCGCTGGTGACCTTCACCTTCAACCAGGCAGTGACTGGGTTCACCAATGCCGACCTAACGATTTCCAACGGTACCCTCAGCCCAGTCAGCTCCAGCGACGGTGGCATCACCTGGACTGCGACCTTCACCCCCAGCTCAAGTGTCACCAGTGCCACCAACCACATCGTCCTAGATAACACCGGTGTCAGCAGCACATCGACGAGCACGGCGGGTATTGGCACCACAAACTCCAACAACTACGCCATTGATACCGTACGGCCCACAGCAACCCTCGTGGTCGCCGACAACGCATTAAAAGCCGGCGAAACCTCACTGGTGACCGTCACCTTCAGCGAAGCGGTCAGTGGGTTCACCAATGCCGACCTGACCATTGCCAACGGCACACTGACCGCGGTGAGCAGCAGTGACGGCGGGATCACCTGGACCGCAACCTTCACCCCGAGCACCAGCACCACCGACGCCACCAACCTGATCACCCTAGACAACACGGGCATAGCTGACCTGTCTGGCAATGCCGGCACCGGCAGCACCGATTCAAACAACTACGCTATCGACACCCAGCGTCCGACCGCCACGATTGTGCTGGCCGACTCGGCGCTGACAGCGGGGGAAACCTCGCTGGCAACCATCACATTCAGCGAAGCGGTAACCGGCTTCACCAACGCCGACCTGACGATTGCCAATGGCACATTAACCGCGGTCAGCAGCAGTGATGGCGGCATCACCTGGACAGCTACCTTCACGCCCACCGTCGGCGTGAATGACTCCAGCAACGTCATCACCCTGGCCAATACTGGTGTGACCGATGTGGCCGGCAATACCGGCAGCGGCACCACCAACTCCGGCAACTACACGATCGATACCGTGCTGCCGACAGCAACTATCGTAGTGGCAGACAACGCGCTGAAAATCGGTGATACGTCTCTGGTGACCATTACCTTTAGTGAAGCCGTCAGCGGCTTCTCCAACGCCGACCTCAGCATCGCCAATGGCACGCTGACCGCCATGAGCAGCAGCGACGGTGGCATCACCTGGACGGCGACGTTCACCCCGACTGGCGCAATTACCGACACCAGCAACGTCATCACCCTGGATAACAGTGGTGTACAAAACGCATCCGGTAATGCCGGCAGCGGCACGACGGATTCCAACAACTACGCCATCGATACCGTGCGGCCCACTGCAACTGTCGTGGTGGCAGACAATGCTCTGAGCATCGGCGAGACCTCGCTGGTCACTTTCACGTTCTCTGAAGCAGTGAGCGGCTTCACCAACGCCGACCTGACAATTGCCAACGGCACGCTGACATCCGTCAGCAGCGGCGACGGCGGCATCACCTGGACGGCAACCTTTACGCCGACCGCCAGCACCACCGACGCCACCAACCTGATTACCCTGGACAACACCGGCGTGATGGACCTGTCCGGCAACGCCGGGACCGGCAGCACCGATTCCAACAACTACGCCCTCGACAGCCAACGTCCAACGGCCACCATCGTTTTGAGCGATACGACTCTTAAACCAGGCGAAACCGCGTTGGTGACCGTTACATTTTCCGAAGCGGTGACGGGATTCGACAACAGTGATTTAAGCATCGCAAACGGCACACTGACCGCAGTGAGCAGCAGTGACGGCGGCATCACCTGGACCGCAACCTTCACCCCGACCGCAAGCACCACCGACGCCACCAACGTCATCACCCTGAGCAACAGTGGCATATCCGACCTGGCCGGCAATACCGGAGCGGGCACCACAAGCTCGGCCAACTATGCTGTCGAAACCGAAGTGCCGACTGCCACCATCCTAGTAGCCGACAACACCCTCAAGGCAGGTGAAACCTCGCTGGTGACCATCACCTTCTCGGAGGCAGTGAGCGGTTTCACCAACGCCGACCTGACCATTGCGAACGGCACACTGAGCACCGTTTCATCCGGTGATGGCGGCATCACCTGGACCGCGACCTTCACACCCACAACCAGCGTGACAGATGCCACCAACCTGATCAGCCTGGACAACACCGGCTTCACCAACGCTTCGGGCAACAGCGGCATTGGCGTAACGGACTCGAACAACTACGCCATCGATACCGCTCGCCCCGCCGCAACCATTGCGTTCGCCGATACGACACTGGCCACCGGTGAAACCTCACTGGTTACTTTCACTTTCAGCGAAGCAGTCACTGGCTTTACCAATGCCGACCTGACCATCGCCAACGGCAGCTTGAGTGCGGTGAGCTCCAGCGATGGCGGCATCACCTGGACCGCAACCTTCACACCTGCTGCCAGCACCGCAGATACCACCAACCTAATAAGCATCGACAACACTGGCGTGCAGGATACGGCGGGCAACACCGGCACAGGCACGACCGACTCCACAAACTACATCGTCGATACACAGAACCCCACCGTCACCTCTGTCAGCGTGCCGGCCGACGCCACCTACATAACCGGGCAGAACCTGGACTTCACCGTCAATCTGTCGGAGGCCGTGCTGGTCGATACCAGCGGCGGCACACCGCGCATCGCGGTCAGCCTCGATACCGGCGGTGTCGCCTATGCCAACTATCTATCCGGCTCAGGCACCAGCGCCCTGGTGTTCCGCCTCAGCGTCACCTCGGGCCAGCTCGACAGCTCAGGCATCAGCCTGGCTGGCAGCCTGGACTTGAACGGCGCCAGCGTGCGCGATGCAGCTGGCAATGACACAGCCACGGGGCTCCACAGCGTGGGCAGTACGGCCGGCGTGCTGGTCGATGCCGTGGCCCCTGGCGTGACTTCTGTGGATGTCCCGGCGGCTGGCGACTACAAAGCTGGCGACGTGCTCAGCTTCACGGTCCAGACCTCCGAAGCCGTGGTCGTAAATACCGCTGGTGGCATACCGCGCCTGCCTATCGACCTGGACGGCACCACCGTCTATGCGACCTATATGTCCGGCTCCGGCAGCACGTCCCTGGTATTCCAGTACACCATACAGACAGGCCATACCGATACCAACGGCATTTCTGTCGCCAGCAGCCTGGAGCTCAACGGTGCGACGCTACGCGATGCGGCAGGCAACGCCACGGCCCTGGCGCTCAACGGCGTGGGCTCCACCAGCGGGGTTCTGGTCGACACCACCCCACCAACGATTCTCAGCGTCAGCCCCCTGGACAGTTCGCCAACCTCCGACGACAGCGTGCACTACACAGTCACCCTTTCCGAAGCGGTGCAAGGGCTGGACGCTGGAGACTTTCAATTAACCAAGGATGGCACAGTAACCGGCACGATTTCCGCACTGACCCAGGTAGATGCCCAAACCTATGTGGTAACCATCTCGGGCATTAGCGGCACAGGCGCTTTGCAACTCAGCCTAGCCGGAGCGGGCAACAATATCAGCGATGCCGCTGGCAATGGCTTGCAAGGTTCTCTCAGCGGCGCGGCATATGCCATTGCCCCGCCGGAATCCACCGCCCCACCAGCACCTATTGCCCCGCCGGTTGCCATACAGGTCTTGCCTCCCCCCAGTCCGCCAGTGCCCACCATCGGCAGCGACCCGATCCAGCTCGGGCCGGTCACACCCAATATCGTATTGGCCGTTTTTAGCAACGGGACGGGCGCAACAGCCTCGCCATCGCTCACGTTGGATCCCTTTGGCAGCAGCCAAGCCGGTAATGGGTTACAGCTGTACAGCCCGCCTGGCCAGTCGATTGGCTTTACCCTGAACCTGCCCACAGTAGGTGCCGGCCCCTCCGATGGCCACGCAACCTCGATACCGGTCCGCGACACCCCATTCATCACAATGGCCGATCCAAGCCAGCGCGAGGCCATCAGGTCCCTGCCTGATCTCGGAACCCATAGCATCCAGAGCGGCCAGAACTTTGGCTTTGCCCTGCCTGCTGACAGTTTCAGCCAAAAAGATCCGGACGCGCGCGTCAGCATTGCCGTGCGCCAAGCCAATGGCAGCGCCCTGCCCCCCTGGATACGCTTTGATCCAGCTACTGGCTGGTTCAGCGGCAAGGCACCACCTGGACAGAGTCAGACTCTGGTGCTGGAAATTGTGGTCCGTGACGCTAGCGGCGCGCAGGCCATCAGCCGCATGGAGATTTCGTTCGAAAAAAGCGATGCACCAGTCGTCCCTGGCGGTGGCACAAGCTTTCTGATGCCGCAGGGCAAGCCTGGGCTGCATGAACAGCTCGCGCAATTCGGCCACACGGCCTTCGAGCGGGACTGCGATGCCTTGTTGGATCTTCTTGCCACTGCCTAACCCCAGAACCACAAGGACATCGCCATGCAACACAAACTCAAACTGCTGCCGCTCCTGGTTCTGGCGACACTCGCCACTGGCTGTGCCGTACAGCCCCGACAAATCGGCATGGACGAGCGCCAGGCCAGCCTGGCCGAGGACCACAAGGCCTTGTTCGACCAGCAGGATGCGGTCACAGGGGCGATCAGCCTGGAAGAAGCCATGGCCCGGGCTTTGAAACACAACCTGGACTTCCGTGTCAAACTGATGGAAGAAGCCCTGGCACAGCGCCAGCTCAAACTCTCCAATATGGACATGCTGCCGCGCCTGGCCCTGGCCGCCGGCTACACCCACCGCAGCAACGACGCCGCGTCCAGCTCGCAGGACGTGGTCACCGGCAAGGAATCGCTGGTGCCATCCATCTCCAGCGAACGTGACAGCAAGACCATCGACCTGAACCTGAGCTGGAACGTGCTGGACCTGGGTGTCAGCTACTACAGCGCCCAGCAGCAATCCGACCGTGTGCTGATATTGCAGGAGCGCAAACGCAAGGTGGCGCACCAGTTGATGCAGCAGGTACGGCAGGCCTATTGGCAGGCCGTAGGCGCACAGCAGCTGGCCGAACCCATTGAAACGCTTTTGAAGGACGCCGAAAGCGCCCTGACCGATGCGCGCAAGATCGAAAAAGAAAAGCTGCGCGCACCGCTGGAGGCGCTCAACTACCAGCGCCAACTGCTCGACATCATCCGCCAGATGTCGCAGATCCGCGCCTCACTGGCCCAGGCCAAGCCGCGCCTGGCCAGCATCATGAATGTGGCACCGGGCAGCAGTTTTGAGGTCAAGATCAGCAACGAGCTGCCAGTACCCGCTCTGAACATGACGCAAGACAAGATGGAGGAAATGGCGCTGCTAAACCGGCCCGAACTGATGGAAGCCCGCTACAACCAGCGCATCAGCGCGCTGGAGACGCGCAAGGCTATCGCCAAAATTCTGCCCGGGCTGGAGTTCAGCCTTGGAACCCACCGCGATGACAACCATTTCCTGGTCAACCAGCAATGGAGCGATGCCGGATTGCACCTGACCTGGAACCTGTTCAACATCTTGAACGCCGGTACGATCCGCGACTCCGCTGAGGCCCAACTAAAAGTGGCCAAAGAGCAGCGGCTGGCACTGAATATGGCGGTGATGACCCAAGTCTACGTTGCCGTGCTGGACTACGAAGGGCGCACCCGCCAGTACGGGTTGGAGCGCGAACTCAACACGGTGGAACAGCGCATTTTCGAGCAAACCCGCAACGCCGCCCAAAGCGGTTCGCAGGGCAAACTGCAAGCCATACTCTCCAATGCCAATGTGGTGCTGTCGCAGTTGCGGCTCTACCAAAGCTATGGTGACCTGCAAAACGCCTATGGACAAATAGGCGCCACGCTGGGCCTGGACCCCTTGCCGCAGCAGGCTGCGGGCCATGACTTGGCATCATTGACGGCGGCCTTCCAGAACGCCGAATCCAGCTGGCAGGGCACGATAGGAGATGGCAAGCCATGAGGTTCCGCCTGAGCGCGGCGTTGTGGCTTGCGTTGTCGATACCAGCGCTTGCCGCAACGCCCCCAGCACCTGCCCCAGCCAAATCCGACGAGGGCCGCATACGCACCCAGTTGATGGCAAAGAACGCGGTAGTGATTGCTGGCGAGCTTTCCGCCAAGATCGCACGCCTGCCGGTGCCTGAAGGCGGCAGCTTTGGCCGAGGCCAGCTGCTGGTGGAGTTCGAATGCAGCAGCTACCGCGCCCAGCTGAGCAAAGCCGAGGCCACACTGGAGGCAGCACGCCAACTGGTCAAGGTCAACAACCGCCTGGCCGAGCTCAACTCCATAGGCCAGCTGGAGCTGGAACAAGCCCAATCCAAAGCCAAGGAAGCGACCGCAGAACTTCACTATATGCAGACGATGGTGGCCAAATGCACCATCAGCGCACCGTTCACCGGCCGGGTGGCCAAACGATCCGCCGCGCCGTTTTCATATGTAAGCCCGGGCACGCCGATCCTGGAGGTACTGGATGTCAGCAGCCTGGAGCTGCGCATGATCGTGCCGTCGAAATGGCTGGCCTGGCTCAAGCCTGGTGCCAAATTCAACGTGCAGGTCGATGAGCTGGGCCGCACGGTGAATGCACGCGTCGAGCGCCTGGGCGCGCAGATCGATCCGGTCAGCCAATCGGTGCTGGCCATCGGTGTGGTCGAGGGTAGCAGCGCAGACCTACTGCCCGGCATGAGCGGCTGGGCTAATTTTGTCCTTCCGTGAAGCGTGGGCATGAATGCACCCGACCCTGGCCGCGAACTCGCCACCCTGTTGCAACTGATGCGCCGCGCGCGCGAAGCCGATAGCGAAGAATCGCTCGGCTTTGTGCTGGTCAACGAAACGCTGCGCCTGCTGCCCTACCGCCAGGCAGCGCTGTGGCGCGACGGAGCCCTGGGCCGCGTCAGCGCGCTGTCCGGTGTACCCGAAACAGACAGCAATGCACCCTATGTGCAATGGCTGGGCAGTCTGTTCCGCTGGCAGCGGCGGCGCATTGAGAGCCCCCCCATCACCCCCCTGTGTGCCGCCGATCTGGATACAGACCTGGCGGAAGACTGGCCCCAATGGCTGCCGCCCCATGCCCTCTATCTGCGCCTGGATCCACCCGGTACCCGGCTCAGCGGCGCTTTGCTGCTGGCACGCGATGCTCCCTGGACGGCGCGCGAGTTGGCACTGGCCGCCGAACTGGCCCATGCCTACGCCCATGCGCAGGCCCGCTATGCCCCCCAACAGCACTGGCGCGATCGCTTGGGCGACTGGGCCCGCCCTGGCAAAACCCGCCGCCGGGTGCTGCTGGGCCTGCTGCTCGTGCTGTGCCTGCCGCTGCGGCTGAGCGTGCTGGCCAAAGGCGAAGTCCAGCCCATGAACCCCTTGCTGGTACGCGCGCCGCTGGCCGGTGTGATCGACCGTGTGGAGGTGCAGCCCAACGATCGCGTCGAAGCCGGGGCCGCGCTGTTCAATCTGGACGCCACCGTGCTGGCTGGCCAGCAAGCCCTGGTCAGTAAGGAGCGCGATGCGGCCAGCGAGTCCTACCGCCAAAGCGCACAACTGGCGGTGACCGATGACAAGGGCAAGCTGGACATGGCGTTGAACAAGGCGCGCCTGGAAGAAAAATCCATCGAGGCCGACTTCAGCGCCCGCCAGCTCAGCCGCATCCATGTGCGCGCGCCGCGCGCCGGGGTCGTGGTGTTCTCGGACCCCAACAACTGGATGGGCAAGGCAGTGGCCGCGGGCGAAAAAGTCATGACCCTGGCCGACCCCAGCCAACTGGAACTCAGCGCCTACCTGCCCGCCGCCGAGGCGATACGCATCGCACTGGGCGGCGAATTGAAGCTGTACCCCAACGCCTCGCCCACCGAGTCCTACGGTGCGACGATCACCCGCATCGCCTACCGGGCCGAGCTGACCGAAGACGGCATCCTGGCCTACCGCATCCAGGCACGCTTCAATCCTGACGAGCCTCCGCCACGCCTGGGCCAGACCGGTACCGTGCGGGTCTACGGCGACTGGGTACCACTGGGCTACTACGCGCTGCGCCGGCCGCTCACCGGGCTGCGCCAATGGCTGGGCTGGTAATGGCCACGCTAGACCACCTGCCTCCGCTGCGCCAGGAACTAAGCCTGCACCCCGGCCCAACCCAGGAGAACGGCACCCCCAGCTGGACTCTCCACGACCCTGCGGCCAACCGCTTCTACCAGCTCAGTTGGCAAGCTTTCGAACTACTGACACGCTGGCCACTGGGCCAGACTACCGCACTGCTGGCAGCCGTAAACAGCCAGACCACGCTGCGCCTGCAAACCGAAGACGTAGCCGCGCTGTGCGACTTCCTGGCACGCCACCATTTGCTGCAGACGGGTATGCCCGGACATACCGCGCAGCTCACCCGTGCGGCACAAGCCAGCCGACCCAACCAGCTGCAGTGGCTGCTCAAGAATTACCTGTTCTTTCGCGTGCCATTGCTGCGGCCCATGCCCATCCTCAAGCGCCTGGCACCGGCCTTCGCGCTGGTATTTACACCGGGATTCTGGTGGGCAGTAGCCGCCATGGCGCTGTGCGGCCTGTTTTTGGTGTCGCGACGCTGGGATGAATTTACCCACACCTTTTCGGCCTACGGCGGCGTCGCCGGGCTAGTCGGTATCGGCCTGTCGCTGAGCTTTGCCAAGCTACTGCATGAGTTCGGCCATGCGCTGACAGCGCAACGCTTCGGCTGTCGCGTGCCCAGCATGGGCGTGGCTTTTCTGGTGATGGTGCCGGTGCTCTATACCGACACCAACGAGGCCTGGAAGCTGCCCCGGCGGCGCCAGCGCCTGCTGATAGGCGCGGCCGGCATGCTGGCCGAGCTGGTCCTGGCGGCACTGGCCACCCTGCTGTGGAGCTTCCTGCCCGACGGCCCGCTGCGCGCCGGGGTTTTCATGCTGGCCACCACCGCCTGGGTTGCCACCCTGGCCATCAATGCCAGTCCCTTCATGCGCTTTGACGGCTACTTTCTGCTGTCCGACTGGCTGAACCTGCCCAATCTGCACCCCCGCGCCTTTGCCCTCACCCGCTGGGCACTGCGCCGCGCACTGCTGGGCTGGGACGAGCCGCCGCCCGAGCACTTCACACCCGGACGCCAACGCTTGCTGATCCTGTTCGGCCTAGCCACCTGGCTCTATAGGCTGGTGCTGTTCCTGTCGATCGCGCTGCTGGTCTACCACCTGTTTTTCAAGCTGCTGGGCCTGTTGCTGCTGGCCGTGGAGCTGAGCTACTTCATCCTACGGCCGATCGTGTCCGAGCTGACCGTCTGGTGGCGGCGCCGCGCCGAGCTTCGCTGGTGCTACCAGTCCTGCCGCAGCAGCCTGCTGTTGTTGGCGCTGCTTCTGCTACTGGCGCTGCCTTGGCAGTCACGTACCAGCGCACCGGCCATCGTGGGCGCAAGCCAAGCCCAGAGCCTGTATGCCCCGGCTCTGGCCGAAGTTGCATCCCTCCAAGCGCAAGACGGCGAATGGGTCCGCCAGGGCCAGTTACTGCTGCAGCTGCAGTCGCCAGAGCTCGAGTCCCAGTTGGCCCAGGCTAGCAGCCAGGCCCAGTTGCTGCGCTGGCAGCTGGAGCAGCAGGCCTTCAACAGCGCATTGATGCAGCTCGGCCCGGCCCTGTCCAAGCAATGGCAGAGCGCACAGGAGAAAGTCGCGGGCCTGCAGCGCCAGCGCGCACAGTTGGCCGTACGCGCCCCCTTCGATGGCCGCGTCGTCGACGCCAACCCGGCGCTGCAGGTTTCCGCCGTGATTGGAGCGGGCGAGCGCCTGCTGCAGGTCGTTGGCGACCAAGGCGTGAAGGGTGAAGCCTTTGTAGACGAGGCTGCGTTGGCCCGACTCCAGGCCGCCGGTAGCGCGGTCTTTATCGCGCAGCGCCTGGAACAACCTCGCTGGAACTGCCGCATCGGCGAGATCGACCGCCTGCCGCTGACTTCACTGGACCAGCCGGCCCTGGCCGCCACCTATGGCGGGCCCATCGCCACCCAGCGCTCGGAGCAGCAGTTGGTACCACTGCAAGCCCTGTTCCGCGTACGCATCCTGGGCTGCCAGGACGATACCGGCCAGACCCGCGCGCCGCTGCGCGAAATGCCTGGAGTAGTGCAATTGCAAAGCCGGGGCCATAGCATGGTTATGCAAGCCTGGTTATGGCTAACAACCGCGTTGCAAGCCGAAGCAGCACTGTAGCGTGTTGACTTCACGCTGAAATGGCGTAAAGCTGCACAACGCCCCATCCGGGACAATAGCCCCATGTCTACCTCTCTCCATGTGTTGATCCCCCTCGCTGCCAGCGAGGCCGAGGGCTGCCGCCAAGCCCTGGCTACCCTGCGCCTGCCAAAACTGGAGCGCCTGCTGGCGCGCCTGACACCGGCCGTGCTAGACAGCGGGCCGGACGACAGCCTCTCGCCCCCCCACGAACGCGCACTGGCCCGCCACTACGGCCTGGGTGCCGCCGACGGTCAAATCCCCTGGGCTGCCTGGCAAGCGGGCGCCGCGGCCGACGGCCATGCCTGGGCCTTCATCACCCCTTGCCACTGGCAAGTGATGACGGACCACATCACCATGCCCCACCCAGACAGCCTGAACCTGCAGGAGGCCGAATCCCGCGCCATCCTGGCCGCCGTGCGGCCCTTCTTTGAAGAAGACGGCATCCAGCTGGAATACGTCAGCCCGACGCGCTGGCTGGCGCACAGCGAGGTCTTCCGCGGCCTGGCCACAGCCTCGCTGGACCGCGTGGTCAGCGGCGTAGGCGCGCGCAACGTGGACGAATGGATGCCGCCCACCGCGCAAGCCGGCCCACTGCGCCGCCTGCAGAGCGAAATGCAGATGCTGCTCTACACCCATGCGGTGAACGACGCACGCACGGAGCGCGGGCTGGCGCCGATCAACTCCTTCTGGGTCAGCGGCGCTGGCGCCCTGCCCACCCCGCCGCCGCCAGCGGCCGCCCCCCGCATGCCACTGACCCTGCTGCAAGCCGCGCAGTACGAAGATTGGGCCGGCTGGGCCGCCGCCTGGCAGCAGATCGACGCCAACGCCTGCACCGAGCTGCTGGCCGCGCTGGACCAGGGCCACAAAGTGCAACTCACCCTGTGTGGCGAGCGCAATGCACAGAGCTTCGAGGCCGCGCCGCGCAGTTTCATGCAAAAAATAACAAGCCTTTTAAGCCCCCAGCGCTTATATACCGTGCTAGAGGTGCTATGAAAATTACAGCACGCGACATTCCACCGCGCGCCGTCTGGGCGCTGGAACAAGCCGGTGTACACCCGCTGCTGGCGCGCCTGTTCGCCGCCCGTGGCGTGGCCGACAAGGACGCGCTGGACGACGGCCTGGGCAAGCTGCTGCCGCCTTCCAGCATGCTGGGCACGCAGGCCGCGGCTGTGCTGCTGGCCGACGCGATTGCCGCAGATAAAAAGCTTTGCATCGTCGCCGACTACGACTGCGACGGCGCCACCGCCTGCGCCGTGGGACTGCGCGGCCTGCGCCTGCTGGGTGCCAAGCATGCCGACTACATCGTGCCCGACCGCGTCACCGACGGCTACGGCCTAACGCCCAGCATCGCCCGCCGCGTCAAGGACAGCGGCGCCGACATGCTGGTCACCGTGGACAACGGCATCGCCAGCCTGGAAGGCGTGGCCGAGGCCAAGGCCCTGGGCCTGCAGGTGCTGGTGACCGACCACCACTTGCCCGCGCTGAAAGACGGCCTGATCGTGCTGCCGAATGCCGACGTGCTGGTGAACCCGAACCAGCCGGGTTGCACGTTCGAGAGCAAGTCGATCGCCGGCGTCGGCGTGATGTTCTACGTGCTGCTGGCCTTGCGCGCCGAGCTGCGCCGCCGTGGCGTCTTCACCGCTGAGAACCAGCCCAAGCTCGACCCGTTGCTGACCCTGGTGGCACTCGGCACGGTGGCCGACGTGGTGAAGCTGGACGCAAACAACCGCCGCCTCGTAGCCCAAGGCTTAAAACGGCTGCGCGCTCAGGCGCAACCTGCGGGACTAGCTGCGTTATTTGTAGCAGCCGGGCGCCAGGCCAAGGTGGCCACCACCTTCGATTTCGGCTTTGCACTCGGCCCGCGCATCAACGCCGCCGGCCGCCTGGCCGACATGACGCTGGGCATTGAATGCCTGCTGACCGACGACCCAGTGCGCGCCACCGAACTCGCCACCACGCTGGACAAAATCAACCGCGAGCGCCGCGAGATCGAGGGCGGCATGCGCGACCAGGCGATGCTGGTGGCCGAGTCGTTGTTCGACGAATCCGAAGAGCCGCCGCCAGCGGTCTGCGTGTTCGACCCCGATTTCCACGAAGGCGTGGTCGGCATCGTCGCCAGCCGCCTCAAAGACAAGCTGCACCGGCCGATCTTCGTGTTCGCCGCCAGCAAGGCGCCGGGCAAGGAGCATGAGCTCAAAGGCTCGGGCCGCTCGATCCCTGGCTTCCACCTGCGCGACGCACTCGACCTGGTGGCCAAGCGGCACCCGGGCGTGCTGCTGCGCTTTGGCGGCCACGCGATGGCTGCCGGCTGCACCGTGCACGAAGACAATTTCGAACAGTTCGAGCAAGGCCTGCAGCAGGTGGCGCTGGAATGGCTGGACGCCGCCACCCTGACGCGGCGCCTGGAAACCGACGGCCCGCTGGCGCCCGAATACCGGCGCGCCGAGCTGGTCGATGTGCTGCACAAGGAGGTCTGGGGCCAGGGCTTTGCACCACCGACCTTCAGCGAAGAAGTCGAGGTGGTGTCGCAGCGCCTGGTCGGCGAAAAGCATTTGTCGCTGAAACTCAAGCACCAGGGCCAGCCGGTGGATGGCATCTGGTTCGGCCATACCGAGAGCCTGCCGGCCCGGGTGACCCTGGCCTTCCGCCTGGATGTGAACGAGTGGCAGGGCCAGCGGCGCGTGCAGTTTCTGGTGGAAGGCGTGGAGGAGTAGCCGCGGGAACTGGCGTGCGAGCCTAGCGTGAATAGCGCGCCATGGCAGCAAATCTGCAAGCCTTTTAGCCCACCGCGGCAATCTTTCCCTGCGCTAGCAGCTATTACTTCAATAGCATCAGATGAATACCGCCCTTGTGTGCCTGTAGCGGCGTGCGCCGGGTGTGCGGAGCAGTGCAACTACTGCACGCGCCCCTGCGGATCTGACCTTGGGCGGCCCCGCGTCGGCGACTCGACCGGGGTCGCTGGCGAGAGCTCACCACGCGCCAACCTTTGCAGCAAGGCGCTGGCACGGTCTACTTCGTCCTGGGTGGCCCAACGCGCGGCCTCGCGCTCACCATCGGCCGGCGAGCCGGCAACCGCCGGTGCGTCGGCGGAACGGCTCTCCAGAAAGCGCCGCAACTCCTGCTGCGCCTGGGCATCGCCCTGCTCCACCAGCGCTTCCAGTTGACGAAGCCAGCGGGGCGCCTGCACCTGGGCGGCGTCGCAGCGCTCGGCGGAACGGGAGTCCGCCGGCTGCCCTGCCCGTGGGCAGCTGTTCAGCACATGCAGCAGCATTCCCATGGCCTGCACATTGCCATTGCTGGCAGCCTGCTCCGTAGGGTCCGATGGTGGGGCAAGCGCCGGCTGTGACGCAATGGCGGATTCGCCGGGCATGGCGTCACACGCAGTGCCCCCGCCCGGGCAAGACACTGGGGCCGAGGCCGTGCTAGCCATCAAGGGAGCACCCGCCCCCGAGGACGGCGCGAGCACCACCGGCTCCGGGCTCTGTGCTGAGTCAAACCCGTACCATAGCAAGCCCGCGCCCAAAACCGCCGCGCCCAGGATCCAAGCAGGCTTCACCCAGTGACCCATCAACGCTATGGACTTGACGGCTTAGTTCACCCGCTCAAACAACCAGCGTTGGGGCGCCAGGTCGTTATTGGTCCATTGCTGTATGACAGCTCCATCGCTGAGGTCCCCATTCTTGAGATCCAGAGTCAGGCCGCTCTTCTGGTTTTGCACTTTGAAGTACTGGGTGTCGGTGGGGCTCAGCTTCCAGTGCTGGTTAGCGCCGCCATTGGCCACATACGACTTCACCAATGCTCCCGCCGCCGTGCTGCCGGCGAAAACGTCCGCAACATTGCCGTTGAAGCTGGTGGTGAACTGCACGAAGCCAGAGCCAGTGGGGTCCAGTGCCCAGAGCTGGTCCGTGTTGTTGAAGTTGGTCCAGTCCCATATAGCGGCCCCGTTGGCGGTTGCGGCACCGCGGTCGATGCTCATTACCTTGCCGCTTGCCTGGTTGCGGATGCGGTACAGAATGGTGGCCGTACCTTCGCCGGAAGGGCGAGTAACCGGAGTACCTGGCACCGTGGGCGCCCCCACCACCATGGTGTCGCCACTCCAGGTGAGCTTTTGGATGCGGGTGGTGCGCTGGTCCAGGCAACCTTGTCCAGAAGCGGGGTTGGCGTGGTAGACGACCCAGTCCTCTGCACCATCAGGCGACTTGACGAAAGCATGGTGGCCCGGGCCGAAGGCACCTGGGCCTTTTTGCAGAAACGGTGTCGCGTTCTTGGTCCAGTTGGATGCGACGCTCAGGTCGGCCCCGACATTGGCAGTCCACTCACCCAGCTTGTAGTCATCGGTCCAGCAGCCGCTGGCCGAGAAGGTCAAGTGCACTTTGCTGCCATGCACGATGAACTGCGGTCCTTCGTTCACTGGCGAGCCCGAGGTCTCCCATGCCAGCGTGGGCATGAAGACCGTGGTGCCGCGCACGCCAGGGACAATTGTTGTCGGATCGCTCATTTTTGCGATCACCACATGCTGGTCCTTGCCCGCGAACTCAGACCAGGCCATATACATTTGGCCATTTACCGTGGTCACCGTCTGGTCAATCTGCCATCCGTCAAAAGTATCGTGGATCTTTTTCGGTGCGCTCCAGCTGCCGGTTGTCGGGTCGGCGCTGGTGTTGGTAATGACCCAGATCCGGTTGCTGCCAGTGTCATCGCCGGATGCCGAAAAGTACAAATACCAAATGCCGTTGAAGTTGTAAATCTCTGGCGCCCAGACGTCCTGGGTGTAGCAGTTGTTGCCCGAGCATGTGCCGGTAGGCGGCGTCCAGACAGTTACCGTGGCTCCAGCGCCTATGCCGCTGAGCGTGCGCGATTTGGTGACTTGCAGATTGGTCTGGTGCGAACTCCAGCCCTGGGTGGTGTGCACGTAGTAATAGAAGCCATCGCTGTGCCGCATCACAAACGGATCGGCAGACGATGCATTAGTTGGACCTACGGGATTGATAAAGGTACTAGATGCCGCAACAGCCGGTGTGACCGGAACGAGCATGCACAACGCGGCAGGCAGGGCGAACGCAAGCCCTCGTAGGTAAGAACGAACCATTTCAATTTGTCTCCAATGTGGGCCATGCCTCGCGAGGGGCCAACCCGTTTTTTTACTTCCGTGCCGGCCTGCAGCATCGAGATGGCAGAACCGGCGTCAGCGCCTTTTGGCCCGCGAAGTGTAGAGGGGGTTGTCGAATTCGTGCCATGAAATTGCGCACGGTTGCGATAGCAAAAATATTTTTTAAGGAAGTGCGTCGCGACCGGCTCCATGGTCAAAACGCAGGCTTACCCCACGCCACTTCAATGCAGCTTGACGTGCGATTCGGTGCGGCGTGTAATGGCGCGGGTGAGGGTTTCCAGGGCCACCTTGGTCACGCCGTGCAGCGCCAGTTCATGCATCTTGTACAGCGAGGTGTACATCACGCGCGCCACCAGTCCGTCGATGAACAGGCTGCCTTCCATGAGCCCTCCCATCAAGCTACCCACGGCGCTGTAGTCCCCCAGCGACACCAGCGAGCCAAAGTCGCGGTAGTGGTAGGGCTGCAGCGGCTTGCGCGCCATACGGCGCTGGATCTGCTTGAACAGGTGCGATGCCTGTTGGTGCGCGGCCTGAGCGCGTGGCGGCACGAAGCCATTTTTCTCGGGCCAGGGGCAGGCCGCGCAGTCGCCCATGGCGAAGATGTTTTCGTCGCGGGTGGACTGCAAGGTCTGGTGCACCACCAACTGGTTGATGCGGTTGGTTTCCAGGCCGTCGATGTCTTTCAAAAAGCCCGGCGCCTTGATGCCGGCGGCCCAGACCACCAGCTCGGCCGGGATCACCTCGCCACTGGCCAGCTGCACGCTATCCGCCCCTACGCCCGAGACCCGGGCCGAGGTATGCACCTTGACGCCCAGGCCATTCAGCAGCTGCAGGGCGCCGGTGGAAATGCGCGGTGACAGCGCAGGCAGGATGCGATCAGCGGCTTCGATCAAATGCAGCTTGATATCGCGCTCGGGGTCAATGCGGTCCAGGCCAAAGGCCACCACCTCGCGCGTGGTGCGGTGCAACTGGGCCACCAGCTCCACACCGGTGGCGCCCGCGCCAATCACCGCCACCTGCAGTTGCTCGGGGCGCAACGGCCCGGTCTGCGCATGGGCGCGGATGCAGGCGTCGAGCATGCGGCGGTGGAAGCGCTCGGCGTCGGCCAGGGTTTCCAGCTTCAGCGCATGCTGGTCCACACCGGGCGTGCCAAAGTCGTTGCTGCGGCTGCCCACGGCCATCACCAGGGTGTCGTAACCAAAGCTTTGCTGGCTGGTCACGGCCACGCCGTCTTCATCGATGAAGGGTGCCACGTGCACCAGCTTGTTGGCGCGGTCCAGGCCGTTCATCTCGCCCAGGCGGTAGTGGAAATGGTGCCAGTGCGCCTGGGCCAGGTAGTTCAGCTCATGCCGCCCCACATCCATGCTGCCGGCGGCGATCTCGTGCAGCTTGGGCTTCCACACATGGGTGCGGGCTCGGTCTATCAACGTAATGTCGGCTAGGCCGCGACGCCCCAGTGCATTGCCCAGTGCGGTCGCCAGCTCCAGCCCGGCTGCCCCTCCGCCAACGATGAGAATGCGATGGACCGGTGTGCTGGAGGGAGTGGGTGTGCGCATCGGGAAATTCTACGTTGCACCGCCCAGAGCGCAAGCCAAGAAAATCTCTGTGCCCCGCTACGTCGACAGCGAACGCGTCACCAACAGCTCCACGCTGCCATCGTGCGTAAAGCCCACAGCCTGGGCCAGTGGCGTATGCAAGGGTGGGTAGGCGGCAAACAGACGCTCAATCTGCGCATCCGGCGCATAGTGCACCAGCGCCCGGCGGTCGGCGCCAAAACGCGCAACCAGTGCATCTACCACGTCGGCAACGGCCAAGTGCAGCGCGGGCATCTGGTAGACGCGGCGCGCATCCAGCCAGGCTGGGGCTATACAGGCGGCCAGCAGCAGGTTGTCCACGCAAGCCCCCACGGAAATCCACCAGGCCCGGCCCTGGGCGGACACGGGCACGGTGATGGGCTGGCCGGCCTGCAAACGCCAGAACAGCTGGCTCATGAAGGCCGACATCAGGCCGGCGCCTTCCCCCGGCCGGGCCACCACGCCGGGCACGCGCAGCGAGCAGCCCTGCACCCAGCCCAGGCGGGTGGCGTCGGCCACCAAGGCCTCGACCATGAGCTTGTGGGTGCCGTAGCTCAGCGCCGGTGCGGGCTGTGTGGCCTCGTCCACCACGGCGGGCAGATTCGCACCGTACACCGCCACGCTGCTGGCAAACACAAACCGCGCTGGCTTGGGTTGCACGCGCAGGTCTTCCAGCAGACCCAGGCTGGCGTCCAGGTTGATGCTGCGACCCAAGGCATAGTTTTTTTCCGCCAAGCCGCCGGGGCAACTGGCGAGGTGGAAAACCACATCCACCGGCTCGACCAGCGCGCGCTGGCGCAGCGCCGGGTCGGCAATGCTGCCGGCGAATTGGGTCACGCGGGTATCGCTGGGTGGCTCGGCAAACGCCAGGTCCATCAAGACCAGCTGGTCCACCGGCTGGCCTGCCAGCCCGTCCTTCAACAGACGCTGGACCAGCGTATGGCCTACAAAACCGGCAGCGCCGGTGACGAGGATACGCATCAGCCGCCCCTGCCATGGGCCATCGACACGACCTGCTGGTCTATACCGCCGAACGGTCCCGCGCTGCCGTCTTCAAACAGTGCCTGCATGCGCACCCGATCACCGAAGCGCATGAAGGACGTGCTCGCCGCACCCTGGTCAATCATCTCAATGACGCGGCGCTCCGCCAGGCAGGCCGAACCCGCCGTGCGTGCCGCGTTGGACACCGTGCCCGAGCCCACGATGCAACCCGCCGTGAGGCGCCGGGTACGCGCAGCGTGGGCCACCAGCGCGTCAAAGCCGAAGCCCATCTCTCCGCCATGGGGCTCGCCAAAACGCTCACCGTTGTGTTCCACTTTCAAATGCATCTGCACGCGGCCATTGCGCCAGGCGGCACCCAGCTCATCCGGTGTCACGGCCACGGGCGCGAAGGCGGTGGACGGCTTGGCCTGCAGAAAGCCAAAGCCGGTTTTCATCTCGTGCGGCCCCAACGCGCGCAGGCTCCAGTCGTTGATTTGCACGATCAAACGCACGGCGGCCAGGGCCTGGGCCGGCGTTGCGGCCATGGACACCGGGCCGACCACCACGCCGAACTCGCCTTCAAAGTCGATGCCATCGGCTTCGCTGGGCAATGGCACGTCTGCATATGCCCCCAGAAAGTCGTCGCTGGCGCCCTGGTACATCACCGGCACGGTGTCGAACTGGGGAATCGGCGGTGTGTTGAATGCCTGCTCCATCAGCCTGCCATGGTTCAGGAACGCCGAAGCATCCAACCATTGCGGGCTGCGCGGCAAGGGTGCCAGGCATTGCTGTGGGTCGAAGGCGAAGGCGTCGGCCGCCCGCCCGGCGTTGAGCGCATCGCTGCGCGCCTGCAGAGCCGGCACGACGGTGTCCCAGCGCTGCAGGGCATCCAGCAGGCTGGGGGCGATGTCCTGCGCATCGCAGGCCTGGTGCAGGTCGCGCGAGACGATGACGAGGCGGCCGTCCAGTTGGCCGTTGGGAAGTGTGGCAAATCGCATGGGTATCCTGTTCAGCGGGGCAAGGCCATCAGGCCATCGTCAAAAATCGCCACGGCCCGCGTCCAGCCGGCCGAGCCGCGCCGCACCTTGTGCGGGAAGCAGCTGACGTAGAAGCCGTGGCCCGGCAAGGCTTCCAGGTTGTGCAGCTTTTCCAGGTGGCAGTAGCCGATGTCGCGGCCAGCCTTGTGGCCTTCCCATATCAATGCCTTGTTGCCGGTTTCGGCAATCTTTTGGGCGGTATAGGAAAACGGCGCGTCCCAACTCCATGCGTCGGTGCCGGTCAGGCGCACACCACGCTCCAGCAAATACATGGTGGCCTCGTAGCCCATGCCGCAGCCGGCAGACACAAAGTCGTTATGACCGTAGCGCGAGCCGGCGCGGGTGTTGACCACCACGATGTCCAGCGGTGCCAGCGTGTGGCCTATGCGTGCGAGCTCGGCCTCCACATCGGCAGCGGTGGCCACATAGCCGTCAGGAAAGTGGCGAAAGTCCAGCTTCACACCGGGCTGGAAGCACCATTCCAGCGGCACCTCGTCAATCGTGATGGAGGCCTTCTTCTCGCCGTTCTTCGCGTCCATGGTCGAGTGGAAATGATAGGGCGCGTCCAGGTGGGTGCCGCTGTGCGTGGTCATGGTCACCCATTCCGCCGCAGCGGCCTCGCCGTCCGGGTAGTCCTCGGCCGTGGTGCCGGGAATCATGGCCATGAACTCTGGCAAGGTGTCCTGGTGCTTCTGGTAGCTGATCTTGGGCGCCAGCGGGGGCGGGTCGGACAGCACCTCGTTTTCCAGGTAGATCGATAGGTCAATGAATTGGCGTGGCATATGTGAAATCCTCAATGGCCGTCTATGGTCAAAGTGAAGCGAAACTGGTGGAATCGTCTGGCGAAACGGGAAGATCGAAAAAATAGTCCCAACCTGAAAAAAGCGACCTTTCAGTCACCCTTACGGGCCTGCAATGCCGCACGCAGCGCCGGCGTGTAGGCACCATCCACCAGCACAAACAGCATGCGGCACATACGGCCCGAGCGGTTGGCCCAGGCGTGGTTGGTGCCACGCTGCACCACCACATCGCCCTGGCGCAGCAGGGTTGCGCTGTCGTCCAGCACCAGGGTCATCTCGCCATCCAGCACCACGCCGTAGTCCACCGACTCGGTGCGGTGCATCAGCGGATGCGGTGAATCGGCCCGCACAGTCGAGGCACTGGCATCGCCAATCTGGGTAAAGGCGTCGTGCATCGTCGCTGCACCGTGGGCCAGGAAGTCCTCGGTATCGGGCGGAATGTCCACGATGCGTATGCGGGTGCCGGTCTGTGGGGGCGGCAGCACCAGTGCGCCCAGCGTCGGGTCGGCGGCGTTGTCAATCGGCGCTGGCATGCCCTGGGTGGACCAGACCTCATGGAACACGGTGCCCGGGATCTTCTCGATGGCCACCACGGTGGGCAACGGCCCGGCCTCGCTGACAATGGCCTTGCCCTGGGCGTCGTGCCCGGTCACGATGCGGCGGATGGGATGGAATGCCATGCTATACACCGCCATCAAATGGACGCGGCCAGGGCCATCAGCGTCTCGCGCATGATGCGGCCATGCTCGGCCTTGTCGCCGCCGGTAATCTCGATCTCGCCCAGGCGCACCGAGTTCTCCACCACCATGCGGCAGCGTTCCCAGCGCCGTGCCTGGAAGCGCTCCAGCGCAGCGGCCACGCCGGTGTTGGCGGCCAGCTCGTCGGCCAGCACGATGGCATCTTCAATGCCAATGCAGGCACCGGAGGCCATGTGCGGCGTGGTGGCATGCACCGTGTCACCTATCAACACCACCCGGTTCTGGTACCAGGGCTGGGGCATGAGCAGGCTTTCCAGCGGGCGGTAGACGATCTGCGCATCGGCATTGATCTGGGCGCGCACGCTTTGCATCAACGGCGCCGGGAAGGGAGTCAGCAGGTCGGCCAGCATCTGCGGAAACTGCTGGGCATCCAGCCGCTCGTTGCTCGCCCGGTCTTCGGTCACGAACAGGTACATCTCGTCTTGCGACACGGCGTTCAGCCCGGTCTTGACCTTGGGGCCCAGCCACATCATGGTGCGCTGCACCTCTGCAGGCCGGGGCAGCACGGCGCGCCATACACACTGGCCGCTGTACAGCGGCTGTGGTGCTTCCGGGAAAAAGGTTTGGCGCAGCTGGGAGTACAGGCCGTCAGCGCCAATCACCAGGTCGTAGCGTTGCTGGCTGCCATCGGTGAACTGCACGTCCACGCCATCGGCATCCTGCTGGATGGAGGTAAAGCTGCAGCCCAAGCGCACATGGGCGCCCGATGCGCGGGTGGCATCGGCCAGTATCTTGGCCAGCACCGGCCGCATGATGCCGCCACCACCCGGCACGTCCGGCCCCGCCAGGCGCGGCGTGGGCAGGGAGCCGATCTGCTGCCCCGCAGGGGTGAACAAGTCCACGCCATCGGCCGCAAAGCCCTGGGCCAAAAACGCGTCCAGCACGCCCAGCGTGCGAAAGGCGCGCAAGGTGGCGCCCCCCAGGCTGATGCCGGCGCCATAGGAACGCCAACCCGGATCGATCTCGACCACATCCACCGCGCAGCCCTGCTTGCGCAGCTGGATGGCCGCCGCCATGCCGGAGAAGCCTCCGCCTATCACCAAAATCTTGTGTGCTGCTGTCATTCTTGTATCTCCTTTTTATCTATCAATCTCACATAACCCTGGGCATCTATGGCGTGGGCCACGGCCTGCAGCGACTGACCCATACAAGGCCCCAGCGTGCAGACGCCTGTATCTACATCAAACAGCGCGCCGTGGGCAAAGCACACGATGGCGTCGCCCGCATGGTTCAGGTACGCGTCCTTGCGCCAGGCCATGGGGCTGTTGGCGTGGGGACAGTTGTCACGGTACACCCGCAGCCCATCGCCGCAGCGCACCGCAAACAGCGTGTCCCGGCCCGTGTGCCCGGGGTCGAAGCCGCGCGACGTGCCCAGGCGCACATCGTCCAGATGGCACAGCGGCGTCATCTGCTCCAGCCTTTAGTGCGCAGCGCCGGGTGGCGGGCCGCCGGATGGTGCCCACTTGTCGCGGTGCTGGAACAGGAATAGCTGGGACGCGTCCGCACCCATGGGTGCCTCGCGGGCCAGCCAGTCTGCGTCGTGCAGGTCCATGTCGGCGTCGTACTCCACATGGCAGCCCAGTGGGCTATTGAAGTACCAGAACCAGTTGGAGCCAAACAGATGGCGCCCCGGTCCCCAGAAGGACTGGTAGCCCTTGTTGGCGAAACGGGTGCCGGCCAGCATCACCTCGGTGGGCCCGCCCATGTGGAAGGTGAAGTGCTCGCAGCCCTTCATGAACGGCGGCGTCTGGATCATGAACAGCGTGTGGTGGTCGGCCGTGCCGGCCGGGCGCAGGAACGGGCCCACGCCGGTAAAGCGGTCGGTGCAAACAAAGCCCAGGCGCTGGTAGAAAGCCTCGGCCTTGGCCGCGTCGGGCACGAAATACACCACGTGCGACAAGGAGCGCGGCAGGGCCGGCATGTCTGGCGTGACACCGACCTGGTTGGCCGAGCGCTGCGGCAAGGCACCGGGTGCGTTGACGGTTTCGGCTGGCAGCTGGATAGGCCGGCGCACGCTGACCTGAAATGCCAGCGCGAAACCCATATCGTCCACGGCCAGCACGCGGCCCTGGGCGTCGCGGCGCACCTCGCGGTCGCGGCCCAGCTCGGAGGCGATCGCGTCCAGCGTCGCCACGTCGGCCACGCCGTACACGGTCTCGCGCAGCATGCTGGCCGTACCCATGGCGGGCGGCAGGCGCGGGTCGGCCTGATGGCGGACTTCCACGGCCGTGCCGTCCAGCGCCTCGAAACGCCCACCTTCGGCAGTGACGCCCACCGGCGCCAGGCCGTAATCGGTCAGGTACTGGATGCAGGCGTCTAAGTCGTCCACGCCAAAGACCAGTGCATCGGGTCCAATAATGTTCATAGCTTGTTGCCCAGTTCAGAAGTAAGAGAAAAATCAGCGCGCCCCGGCATACAGCACGGCTTCGCTTGCCAGCAGGCCAAAGTGGCCGGATGCGGTGGCCATGCCCTGTGCCACCAGCTTGTCGCGCACCCAGGCCTGCCACTGCGTCCACAGCGTGCGGGCGGCGGCCTCGTCGTCCAGCCAGAATTCGTCGATGCCATCCAGCGGGGCCGTCGTGCCGGGTTTGGCCATCACATCGTTTTGTACGTGGCGGCGCAGCTTGGCGGCCACGGGCCAGGTCTTCAGCTCCGCAGCACCTTGCAGCCAGGCGGCGCGGAATGCCCCGGCATCGGCATCCGGCGCGCACTGGATGCAGAAGAACAGCTTGCAGGCACCGTCCAGCGGAGCGCGCGGAGCCACCAGCTCGCGCTCACGCACCGTCAATGGCACCACCGTGCTCTGGTCTACAAAGTTGTCTTCGTCACCCTTCAGGTTCTGAAGATAAAACGGCGTTTGCAGCGAACGCCCCAGCGCGGCAAAGTCCGGGAACCAGATCTGGGTCACGAAATCGCGGTTCAGCGCGAACGGGTCGCTGCCCGGTGCGCTCGCGCGGTACTGGCCGTCGAACACCGCGTTCTGCACATAGCGGCGCGGCGCATTCTGCGGGTCGGTGGCGATGTAGCGCAGCACCATCTCGCCATGCACATGGCGGATGTGCTGGCGGTGTTCCGCCAGGCTGGTGCCGGGCCGGCGACGGCCCAGGATCATCAGCTTCAAGTCAAACGGCCCAGGGGCTGGCGCCGGCGACTGGCCATGGCCCGAAGCTGCCGCGCCCAGCGCCAGAGAGGCCAGCAGCAGGTGCCGCCGGTGGATCATTGCGTTCATTGAATACTCCTATTTTTATAGCTACTTGCGCTTGATTTACCTGCGTAATCAAGCGGTTCGACCACCCAAGGTTTCGGCCACCCAGTCGGCGATGAAGGCGCCGGCATTGGCACTGTTGTCGAAGCTGCTGTGCTGCACCCCACCCTCGCGGTCGGTGAAGATCTTGAGTTCGCGCTTGGGGCTGTTCACCAGTTGCTCGTAGGTGCGTTGCGCCCACTTCAGCGGGATCTGCGAATCCTTTTCGCCGTGGGTGACCAGGAAGGGCACCTTGATGCGGTCCAGAATGCCGTCCAGGTGCACGTCCTGCGCAATGCGCATGAAGTCGTCGATGTCCTTGGCACCCCAGACCCAGCAGACATGCGCCCAGTAGTGCGGGACTGGCAGATTGCCTTCTCGACGCGATCCGGCTTGGCCGGGCGCGTCGCCCCCCTCGGGGGGCGGCGGCGGCACCGCCGACGTCTGGGGGCGATCGTTCGCCAGGCGTTTGGCCTGCACGTCGCGCCAATCGTGGTTGGCGCCCCAAACCACGCCCATGGCGAAGCGCGGCTCGAAGGCCACGGCGCGTGGGCAGTAGTAGCCGCCCAGAGACACGCCTTCCATGCCTATGCGCTTGGCATCCACGTCAGGCCGGGTTTCCAGCCAGTCCACCACGCGGCTGGCCCAGTGTTCGCTATCAAAACGCGCTGTCAGGCCGCGCAGACGTAGCGCGTCGCCGGTGCCGGGCTGGTCGATGATCAGTGACGAGACACCCCGCTTGGCCAGCCAGGCCGGCAGGCCCACCAGGTACTTCATCTCCTTGGTCGAGTCCAGGCCGTTGACCTGCAGCAGCAGGGGTGCCGGGCCGGATGTTTTTTCGGCGCGCACCAGCAAGCCGGACAGAAAGCTGTCGCCGTAGGGAATCTGCACCCGCTCGCAGTTGTCGCCAGCCAGCGTAATACCTTTGGTGAAAATTTCCTCGAAGCGCTGGTACAGCGCAAGCCGCCCAGGTGCACCGTGGGCCTGCAGCCGTTCGCAGGTCAACAGGTAGTTGGCCGCACGTTTGTATTTCTCACCGGCGGAGAACATGCGGCCCGCGGCCTCGTCTTCTTCGGCCAGGCTGCACAGCTTCTCGGCCATGTTTTGCCAGGTTTCGCGGAAGGCTGCGGTGCCTGCGGCATCGGGTTGCTTGGCAGCCTCTTGCAAAGGCTTGCACATGACCTCGATTTCACCCATGCGTGCGCCCATCTCAATGGCCAGGTTGACCGACAGGTCCCAAACGTAATTGGTGGGGAAGTAACGGAACATAACTGCTTTCTCAGAGTAAAAATCAATGGGCCGCAGCGGGCGTAGGTACAGCCTGCGCAGCGCCGGACGAAAGATGGGCCGCACGCCGGTAGCACAGCCAGGACACGCTGCACACCAGCAGCGCGGCCAAGCCGATGGACGAAGTGCCAAAGCCCGCAACCAGCACACCGCCCACCACCGGGCCGATCGCCGCGCCGCTCATCAGCATGGCGGGCGTCAACGCCACAGCGCGGCCACTGGCGTCGTTACGCGACAGCCAGCCGAAGACAAAGGTGTGGGTGAAAATCATTGGCGTCACAAACAATGCGGTGGCCACCGCATACAGCGCAAAACCACTGCCCCAGGCCAGCGCCATGGCCAAGGTGGCCTGCACCAGTACGCCGCCTGCGGCTGCGCTGAAAGCCGGCCAGCGCCGCTCCGTCAGCGCCGCCAGCACCGGTGGCAAAAGGTTGATGAAGCCCAGCACGACCAGCACCACCAGCACGCGGTCGCCAAAACCCCGCTCAGTACCGATGCGCTCAGCAAAGCTGAACACCATGGACTGCGTGACGGCCATCAGCGTCAGACCGGCAATCGCCCACCAGACCGGTGCAGCAATGGGCTGGACCTCGCGCGGTACCGGCTTGGCGCTGCCATCCACCGCCGTGGGCCGGGGGAAAGCCAGCGCCGTGCCCAGGGTGGCGCAGGCCATCAAGGCCGCAAACATGGCAAACATTGCCACGCCGCCATGCTTGGTCACCATGCTCTGGGCCAGCCCGATGAACACGATGCCGGACACGCCCAGACCGATGCTGACGATGGCAAACAAGCGGTGCGGCCGGGCGCTGCGGCCTATGGTGCCGTGCACGAACGACAAGCCCATGCCTGCGCCAAACCCGGCCAAGGCGTGGAGTGCCGTCATGGCACCTACATGCGTAGTCTGGGTGATGGCAGCAAAGGCAGCAAAGGCGATCGCATAGCCCAACGGCGCGGCCCGCCAGGGCGCATGCCGGTGAAAGCGTGGAGCGAACACTAGGCTGGCCAGCACTGCCGCCGCCAGGTAGGCAGTGACCATGGCTCCGGCCTGCGGCGGGCTCAGCTGGTACTGGCCTATCAATGCGGAACCCACCCAGACGGGCAGCGCCACCAGGTCCACCATGCCGGCCACATGGGCCAGCAGCAGAATGGCCCGTCCCTGCCAATGCTCGGTATCTGTTTTCATGCGGTTGTCTCCTTGGCTGCCGTCTGCGCGGCGGGTTTGAGTAGGAAGTGGGCGAGCGCCGGCAGCAAGATCAGCGCGCCCAGCATGTTCCAGAGGAACATGAAGGCCAGCAGCAAACCCATGTCGGCCTGGAACTTGATGGGGCTGGCCACCCAGGTGATTACGCCAATTGCCAGCGTCACGCCGGTCAGCATCACCACCTTGCCGGTGAACAGCAGCGCCTGGTAATAGGCCTGCGACAGGCTGGCGCCGGCACGCAATTGCGCCAGGGTGACGCTGAGGATGTACAGCGCGTAGTCCACGCCTATGCCCACGCCCAAGGCAATCACCGGCAACGTGGCCACCTTGACGCCCATGCCGAAGGCCACCATCAAGGCCTCGGCCAAAAAGGAGGTCAGCACCAGCGGCAGCACCGCCACCACTACCGCACGCCAGGAGCGGAAGGTGATGAAGCACAGCAGCACCACGGCGCCATACACCATCAGCAGCATCTGGTGCCAGGCCTGCTTGACCACGATATTGGTAGCCGCCTCGATACCGGCATTGCCTGCCGCCAGCAGAAACTGCACGTCCGGTGTGTCGTTGTCATGGGCGAAGGCGGCCACGTGCTCGACCGCGCGTGTCAGGGTGTCAGCCTTGTGGTCACGCAGGTAGACGTACATCGTCAGCAGGCCGCAGCTGTCGTTGTACAGCCCGCGCGGCGCGCCGGCGGTCACAGTGTTGAGCATGTCCTGGTTGTTCAGGAACTCGTACCACTTGGGGTTGCCTTCGCTCAACCCGGTCAGCACGCGGCGGTTCAGCAGCGCCAGGGTGTTGGTGGACTCCACGCCGTCCAACTGGCGCAGCTGCCATTCCAGCGCATCCACCTTGTTCAGCGTCTCGTATTGGGAGCACTGGCCTTCGGGCGTTTTGACCATCACTGCCAACACATCGCTGCCTGCACCGTAGGCGCTGTTGATGAAGGCCACGTCGCGGTTGTAGCGGCTGTCGGCGCGCAGCTCGGGGGCGCCCGGATCCAGGTCGCCAATCTTCAGCTGCGACGACACCAACGCACCGGCCACGCCCAGCAGCACACCGCCAGCCACGGCTGCCGTGGCCCAGCGGCGCTGGGTGAATCGGTCCAGCCAGACCCACAGCGGGCTGCGTGCCGCACCGCTGGCATCCCCCGCCTCGGCGCGCAGGCTGCGCTGCGCGGCCGCAGGGCTGACGCCGGTGTAGCTGAGCAGAATCGGCAGCAGGATCAGGTTGGTGAAGATCAGCGCCGCCACGCCGAGGCTGGCCGCCAGGGCCAGCTCACGGATGGCCTGGATGTCGATCACCAGCAGCACCGCAAAGCCCACGGCGTCGGCCAGCAGCGCCGTCAGCCCCGCCAGAAACAGGCGGCGGAAGGTGAAGCGTGCGGCCACCAGGCTGGGCATGCCACGGCCAATGTCCTGCATGATGCCGTTCATCTTCTGCGCACCATGGCTCATGCCGATGGCAAACACCAGGAAAGGCACCAGGATGGAATACGGGTCCAACTGCTGGCCCAGCAAGGGCAGCAGACCCAGCTGCCACACCACGGCCACCATGGACGCGGCCACCACCAGCGCGGTGGAACGCACGCAGCGGGTGTAGGCAAACACCATCACGCTGGCAATCGCCACCGCCAGCGCAAAGAACACCAGCACCGCCTGCACGCCGTCGATCAGGTCGCCCACGATCTTGGCAAAGCCGGTGATGTGGACCGTCACCCCTTGTGCGCTGTACTTGGCGCGCAGCAGTTCCAGGCGCTGGGACAAGGCGCGGTAGTCCATCGCATGGCCCTGGGCATCGCGCGCCAGCAATGGCACGAACAACACGCTGGAACGGCGGTCCAGCGCCACGGTCTGGCCGATCTCGCCCGAACGTTCGATATTCGCCTCCAGCCGCTGCAGGCTGGCCGCGCCTCCGTCATAGCCATCGGGGATCACCGGGCCGCCCTCCAGGCCGTCCTCCGTCACGCCGACCCAGCGGGTGGATGGCGTCCACAGTGACTTCATGCCCACGCGGTCCACGCCAGTCATCAGGAATACTTCATCACTGATTTTGCGCAGGGTCTCCAGATAGGCCGCGTCGTAAATACTGCCCTTGGGGTTGGCCACCGCGATGCGTACGGCATTGCCCAGGCCGCGCAGTTCGTTCTGGTGCTGCAGGTAGTTCTGGATGTAGGGGTGGTGGCCAGGAATGGTCTTCTCGAAGCTGGCGTTCAGGTCCAGCCGGGTAGCCTGCCAACCCAGCAGCAGCGTGACCAGCGCGCAGATACAAACTACCCACAGCCGGTTGTTGAACAGCAGCCGCTCAACCACTGAGCCAGACTGCACATCAAAGGCCGTCTGTGTAGACGGAAGGGGTTGAGGCGCCATCATGGTGTGGACCCCGCAGCTACGGGAATCACCCCACGTACTGTCAGCGCCAGCAGGCGGCCATCGGCCAGTGGCAATAGGCCCGTTGGCGATGGCAATGCCGCGCCAGGCAACTGGCTCAAGACGCCGTCACGCAACGCAAACAGCTGCCCGCCCTGGTTGGCCAATACAGCCCCCTGCCCCGCACGCAATGCCGAGGCCGTGAAGGAAATCGGCGCAGCCGCCGCCAAGGCCGACCAGGTGGCGCCCGCATCCGTGGAACGCCAGGCATTGCCGCGCAGACCAGCCAACACGATCTCGCCAGAGGCGGGCAGTTCGACTGTAAAGAAGCTGCCTGGGTAGGGCGTGGTTAAGCGCGTGAAGTGCTGGCCGGCATCTTGCGATTGCAGTACCAGGCCCTGCTCGCCCGCTATCACCACCGTGTTGCCCTGGGCGCGCACTGTGTATAGATGCAGGCCCTTGGGGTTGTCCAGTTGCTGACCCCAGGGCTTCCAGCTGCGGCCGCCGTCTTCGGTGATGAATGCCAGGTTGTAGGCGCCCACCACGATGCCGCGCTGCGCGTCAAAGAAATGCAGATCCAGCAAGGGCTTGTCGGCGCCATCGGCCACCAGGCGCTGGGCGTTCCTTACCGCCGCCGCATCGCCACGGGTCTGGGCTTCGTCCAGCACCAACTGGGCCGCCTGTTTGCCATCCAACTGGCGCACCCAGGTCTCGCCACCGTCCACCGTGGCCAGCACCACGCCGCTGTGGCCCGTGGCCCAGCCATGCTGCGCATCGACGAAGCGCACAGCGGTCAGGGTCACGCTAGTGGGCACCTGGGCCTGGCGCCAGTGGGCTGCAGCGTCATCCGACAGCAGCACAATGCCGCGCTCACCCACCGCCACCACACGCGGGCCGGCCATGGCCGCGCCCAGCAGCACCGCGTGTGCGGCCTGCGGGCTGGCCAAGGCAGGACGGTCCAGCGCACTACCTACCGGTGCGGCCCAGGCTGATGGCACAGCCAGTGCTGCGGCGCACACCAGCACGGCACGCATCTGGCCCGCGGCCTTCAAGGAAGTCAAAACCATGTTGTACTGCGCCTCAGCGAACGCTGTCGCCGGCCATGGCATCGGGCGAGAAGGTGGAGTCCGCGTAGCGCGGCTGCAGCGTGTATTGCGCCGACTTGCTGTTGTACAGGTCGCCCACATAGGCGGTGCCCGACAACAGGTCGTTGAAGCCGAAAGCCCCGGTCACCGTACCTGGCAGGTCGGGCGCGACAAAGGTGGCGGTCCAGATGCTCTTCCAGAGCTGGCCGTTGGAGTCCCAGCGGTCGGCCAGCACACAGGTCCAGGTGTCTTCATCACAGTAGTAGCGGCTCTTGGCGGCCGGGTGGCGCTGGCCGGACCGCAGGCTGGCATCCACGACCCACACGCGGTGCAGCTCCCAGCGCATGAAGTCAGGATTGACGCCGTTCTTGCCCAGCACCTCGGCATCGGTCTTGGGCTGCAGCAGGCGGTTGCCGTTGTAGGGGATGAACATCTCCTTCTTGCCTACCAGCTTGAAGTCGAAACGGTCCAGCTTGCCTGACCAGGTTTGCACCTCGTCAAAACTCATCAGTCCGGCGGTGACCGGCGACGGCGTATCGCAGCAGGGGTTGGGCAGCTTGCGTACGCGGCGCTGACCGGTCAGGTAGACCCAGGACTGGGTTTTCGACGGATCGATCTGGTCGCGGCCGACGATGGCTTCGCCCGCGCGTATCGGCGGCCCCACATTGACCAGGCGGATCAGCTGGGTCTCGGGCGCCTTGGCGAACGACTCCAGCGTGACGTCGGGGTAGTAGTAGGGAATCTGGAAGTCGATGACACCATCGGTGGTCATCACCGGTTTGCCGTCGGCCGTGATCTGGTACTGGGTGACCTTGGACTGGAAGGAGGTACCGCGCCAGCGCAACATATGGTTCCACATCACCTCTGCACCTGCCTTGGGCAGGGGGAAGGGAACGCCACCCACCACATCGGCCGGCACATCGCCCTGCAGCTTGCCACGGGTGGCGTTCTTCAGCGTGTTGTCATACACCCACTGTGGTGCGGCAGCGGTGCGGTGCGTCTTGTACACATCCACGCGGTAGTCAGGGTACTTTTTCAGCAAAGCCATGACGCCGTCGCTGAGCTTGTCGGCGTACTGGTCGGCGTTCTTGCCGGTGATGCTGGTCAAGGGCTTTTCGTCCTTGAACGGATCGCCGCGGCGGCCGCCGGCTTTGTCGCCAGCGATGGCGGTTGTCATGCCGCCGGTCCAGGCGGGAATGCTGCCGTCCTTGTTGGCGGCCTTTTCAGCGCCCAGCGGGGTCAATTCAGTTTTCAGTTTCGCGGCTTCTTCCGCGCTCACGGCGGCCCAGCCGGGCAGGCTGGTGGCGGCGCCCATCAGCAGCCCACAGGCCGCCAGCAGGGTATGGTGGTTTTTTTTCATGGTGTCTCCGGTAATTCCAATGCGCGGGGTTCAGAACGTGCGGCGCAGGTTCAATGAGATGAAGTCGCGGTCGCCCAGCGGGTTGCCGTCGCTGAACTGGCCTGTGCTGTAGTCGTGGAAGGGCTTGGTGGTACCGATGTAGCGGGTGTAGTTCAGCCCGAACTGCCAGGTGTTGCGGTAATTGCCCTCGATGCCGATGTTGGCGCTGCCCGTGCCCTTGGGGCCCCAGGCCGTGACGCTGGAACGGCCGGACAAGGTGTAGCGCAGGCCCACAGGCACATTGATGTCGACACCGTCAAACAGCTGCCGGTAGGTCGGGGTGTAGACGAATTGCAAGATGCTGGCGTCACGGGTACGGCCCTGGTCGATCTCGTTGTCCGGGTCGTTCTTGTGCAGCACGCGGTTCCAGGCCAGCTCGGCCGCCAGGCCGCTTTCCTTGGCCAGGAAGTTCGGGCCAAAGCTGGCAATCGTGGACAGATTGACGTGCGCGGTACGCCCGGTCGGGTAGGCAGGCCGGGATGCGCTGCTGGGGCCGAAATACACAGCGTTGTTTACATTCAGCGGCATGTTGTCGCGCAGCGATGCCTCGGCGGACACATTGAAGTCGCCCATCGAGCGCGTCACGCTGGCACCCGCCACATCGATGTCGCGGCCGAACACATAGAACCAGCTGCTGTCCGTGGTGGGGGCACCGGGATTCAAGCGCGAGTAAAGCTGACCGGTCTTGTCGTGGTAGTGCGCGTAGTAAAAGCCCAGGTCGGTCTCATCCAGCCGCCACTTGGCCTGCAGGCCAAACTGCCCGCTGTTACGCGGCTTGTCGTCGCTGCCCGGGGATGCCACATAGTTGCCGCCCACGCCGGGCACCGACAGCGGTATGCCGACAAACTCCGGCCCGGTGGCGCCCCAGGGAATGTTGGCGGTGGAAAAGTAGCTGCCGGCGGCCGGCACGCGGCTCTCTTTCCACTGAAACTGCACATAGCCACCGAGGCTGAAGTTGGGCGCCACCTGCCACTGACCCGACAGCTGCGGCACGGGAATGGCAATTTCCTTGAACTGTGCATTCGGCGAGGACAGCAATTTGGACACGTCTGTCGGCCCCTGGGCCGCCGCAATACCGTTGTCGCCAAAGAACAGGCTTTCGCCGTACAGCAAGGTGTGCTGGCCCAGCCGGCCGCTGATCTTGCTGCCGTTGGCCAAGGTGGTGCTGCCAAACACAAACGCATCCATCAGCTCCGCCTTGCGACCCGACACCTGCTGGGTGTGGTCGGCGAACTGGTTGTAAGGTGACTGGCCGTTGGTCGGGTCGTTGGGCGCGTCCGTACCACGCTGGTAGGCCCGGTCGTACCAGCCCGCGGCACTCACCCGCAGGCCAAAGCGGCCCTGGTACACCGCGTCGAACTCGGACAGCAGGTCCACCCGCTCCGACACAAAGCCGCGCTTGCTGAAGTTCTGGTCACCTGCATTGAAGTTCAAAGCCTGCGGCGCACCCTGGGCACTGAAAGACTGTGACAGCACCGGGTCCGCGTTGCGCAGCCGGTACATGGTGCTGGCCTTGACCGTGTTGTCAAAGCGCAGGCTCAGGTCCGGGTTGCCGCTGTCCAGCTCCATGGACCGGGCACCAGACGCAGCCCCCAGCGCAGCGCAGGCCATGGCCGTGCGCGTAATCAGCTGAACATGAGAATAAGGGCGTGTGGCCCGGGCGGACGGTGTCCGCCTCCATAGACGTGGTTGCATTGTTTGTCTCCGTTTTGTTGTCTTACGGTGGGCTGCAAACGGCGGTTTGCCCCGACCTGGAAACGGAATGTACGGAGGGGTAAAGCATTCGTAAAATGGATTCTTTCGATTCCACAAATCCACGCTACCAATACCAAGGGTTACCCCGAGCATGCGATTCAACAAACTCGACCTCAACCTATTGGTGGCGCTGAACGCCTTGCTGACCGAGCGAAACATCAGCCGTGCGGCCGTGCGCGTGCATCTCAGCCAACCCGCCATGAGCAATGCGCTGGCACGCCTGCGGGCTTATTTCGAAGATGAATTGCTGGTGCCCTCAGGGCGCCAGCTGATCTGGACGCCACGCGCCGAAGCACTGGTGGAGCCGGTGCGCGAGGTGCTCATGCGCATCGACAGTACGATTGCCGCGCAGCCCCGCTTCGACCCGGCCACCGCCTCGCGGGCCTTCACCCTGCTGGTGTCCGACTTCACCACCACGGTCTTCGTACCCGCTCTGCTGGAGCGGCTGTACCACGAGGCGCCTGGCGTGCGCATAGACCTGCGCATGCAATACACCAACCCCGCAGAAATGCTGGAACAGGGCGATGCGGACCTGCTGATCATTCCTGCCCAATACGCCTCGCCCGACCACCCGTCCCAGCCCCTGTTCGAAGAGAACTACCTGTGCGTGACCTGGACCGGTAACCGGCATATCCAGGACAAGCTGAGTTTTGACGACTACCTGGCGGCCGGCCATGTGCTGGCCAACTTTTCCGGTGCCGCGCAGACACCGGCATTCGATGGCTGGTTTCTGGAGCGCTTTGGCATCACCCGCCGGGTCGAGGTCACAGCCCCAACCCTGGCGGCCCTCCCCAGCCTGGTGGTGGGCACCGACCGCATCGCCACCGTGCACCGCCGGCTGGCCGAGCGGGTGCGCCACCTGCTGCCCATCCGCATCTGGGAACCCCCGCTGGAAATCCCCAAGCTGGTCCAGATGCTGCAATGGCACAAGTACCGCAACAACGACCTGGCACTGGCCTGGCTGCGCAACTGCGCGCTCGAAGTGGGCGCGAAAATCTAGCTATTCCAAAGCCGCAGCCGGGCCAAAAAATTCATAACGGGTCTGTGCCTCGGGCACGCCCAGTTCACGCAGCTGTTTTTTCATCTGGCGCATAAAGGGCTTGGGGCCGAGGAAATACGCATCCACATCGCGCGATGCGGGCAGCCACTCGGCCAGCTGCGCCTGCTGCAGATGGCCTACGGCATGCGGCACATCGTCCGCGCCGCTGTGCTCGTCATAGGCGTAGAAGCGCTGCAGCTGCGGGTGCTTGGCCAGGCGTGCCTCGATGGCGTGGCGGAAGGCATGGACCTGCCGATTGCGTGCGCAATGTATGAAGTGCACGGGCCGCGTGCCCTGCAACGCCGCGTCCAGCATGGCCAGGGTCGGCGTGATGCCGACACCGCCGCTGATCAGTACCAGCGGCTTGTCGCTGGCGGCCAGCACGAAGTTGCCCGCGGGTGGAAACAGGTCCAGCACCGTGCCGACCTGCACCTGGTCGTGCAGGTAGTTGGAAGCCACACCACCGGCCTCGCGCTTGACGCTGATGCGGTAGTCCACGCCGTTCGGCGCAGCCGACAGCGAGTAGTTGCGGCGGATCTCGTTGCCGTTCACCACCAGGCGCAGGCCGATGTACTGGCCGGGCTGGAAGCCGATCAGCGCACCGCCGTCCTGCGGCTGCAGGTAGAAGGAGGTGATCTCGTCGCTCTCCACTTCCTTGCGCGCCACGCGGAAGGCCCGCGCACCGCGCCAGCCACCGGGGGCGGCCGCCACGTCGGCGTAGATTTTTTCTTCCGCGCCGATCAGGATGTCGGCCAGCTGGCCATAGGCCGCGCCCCAGGCTGCGATGACGGCGTCGGTGGCGATCTCGGCGCCCAGCACCTCACGGATGGCGCGCAGCAGGCAGGCGCCGACGATGGGGTAGTGCGCGGCCTCGATCTGCAGCGACACATGCTTGTTGATGATCTGCGACACCAGGCCGCCCAGCTGTTCCAAATGGTCGATGTGCCGGGCATACATCAGCACGCCATTGGCCAGGGCGCGCGGCTGGTCGCCATTGGCCTGGTGCGCCTGGTTGAAGAAGGGCCGCACTTCGGGGTGCTCGGCCAGCATGGTTTTGTAGAAATGCGTGGTCAATGCCTCGCCGCCGCTTTCCAGCAGGGGCACGGTGGATTTGACGATGGCGCGTTGTTCTGGGGTCAGCATGTGTGGCTTTCAATCGGATGCAGGGCGGCGCCCGGCTGCAGCTACTAACTCAAGTTCCATGCCCGCCCTGTAGCCCATAGAAATCAAGCACTTAGGTGTACACACTATCTTTTTGATGCAGTCATAATGATTCACCAAGGAATCATTTTGATAACAAAAAGCCTGCTCCAGACCCTGGTGCCCCTGGTCGACGACCTGGCGCGCGAACTGCCCGACGGCGAGCGCTACCGCCGCCTGCTGGAGGCCGTGCGCGCCCTGCTGCCCTGCGATGCAGCCGCGCTGTTACGCTTGGACGGCGGCTGGCTGCTGCCGCTGGCGGTGGATGGCCTGAGCCATGACACGCTGGGGCGCCGCTTCAAGGTCAGCGAACACCCGCGCCTGCAGCAGCTGCTGGAAGCCCCCGGCCCAACCCGCTTCCCGCCCGACAGCCCGCTGCCCGACCCCTACGACGGCCTGATCGAAGGCGTACAGCTGGAGGTGCACGACTGCATGGGCTGCCCGGTGCTGCTGGGCGACACCCCCTGGGGCGTGCTGACCCTGGACGCGCTGGACAAGGAGCGGTTTTCCAGCGTCGACCTGGGCGATCTGCAGGCCTTTGCCAGCCTGGCGGCGGCCACGGTCAGCGTGGTGCAGCGCATGGCCGGGCTGGCGCAGCAGTTCGAGGCCGAGCATGCGCGCGCCGAAAGCTACCGCGCGCTGGCCGAAGAGCACCCAGCCCCTACGCTGATCGGCCAGAGCCCGGCCCACCAGCGCCTGCTGGCCGACATCGCCACCGTGGGCAACAGCGACCTGACGGTGCTGATCACCGGCGAAACCGGGGTCGGCAAGGAGCTGGTGGCCCAGGCCCTGCACGCCGCCTCGCCGCGCGCCAGCCGGCCACTGATCAGCCTGAACTGCGCGGCCCTGCCCGAGTCGCTGGTGGAAAGCGAGCTGTTCGGCCATGTGCGCGGCGCGTTCTCGGGCGCGGTGGCGGACCGGCGCGGCAAGTTCGAGCTGGCCGATGGCGGAACCCTGTTCCTGGACGAGGTGGGCGAGTTGTCGCTGAGTGTGCAGGCCAAACTGCTGCGCGTGCTGCAGGGCGGCCAGCTGCAGCGCCTGGGCTCGGACCGCGAGCACAGGGTCGATGTGCGGGTCATCGCCGCCACCAACCGCGACCTGGCGCAGGAGGTGCGCGCCGGCCGCTACCGCGCCGACTTCTACCACCGGCTCAGCGTGTACCCCTTGCCCGTGCCGCCGCTGCGCGAGCGCGGCCACGACGTGCTGCTGCTGGCCGGGCATTTCTTGGAGCTGAACCGATCCCGCCTGGGCCTGGGCAGCCTGCGCCTGGATGCCGATGCCCAGGCCGCGCTGCTGGCCCATCGCTGGCCCGGCAATGTGCGCGAGCTGGAGCACCTGATCGCCCGCAGTGCCCTCAAAGCCCTGCAGGGCGCGGCCCCCAGGGCGCGCATCGTCAGCCTAACGGCCGCACACCTGGACCTGGGCGCCCAAACCGCAACGGTGGACGTGCCGGCCGATACGACGCCGCCCGTCGATCTGCGCACCTCGCTGGACGACCACCAGCGCCAGCGCATCGCCGAAGGCCTGCAGCGCCACCAGGGCAACTGGGCCTCGCTGGCCCGTGAACTGGGCTTGCACCGGGCCAATCTGGTCCGTCTGGCAGGTCGGCTGGGTTTGCGCAAGCAGTAATAATCGGCATCAAGAATCAAACGAAAGCCCGCGATGGAACTCCCAGCACACCAACTGAGCATGACGGTCTTGATGACCCCGGATATGGCCAATTTTTCAGGCAATGTGCACGGCGGCGCCGTGCTCAAGCTGCTGGACCAGGTGGCCTACGCCTGCGCCAGCCGCTACGCGGGCCGCTATGTGGTGACCGTCAGCGTGGACCAGGTGATGTTCCTGCAGCCCATCCACGTGGGCGAGCTGGTGACCTTTCTGGCCAGCATCAACCACACCGGCACCTCGTCCATGGAGGTCGGCATCAAGGTGGTGGCCGAGAACATCCGCAGCCGCAGCGTGCGCCATGTGAACAGCTGCTTCTTCACCATGGTGGCCGTGGACGACGACCGCAAACCCGCGCCGGTGCCGGCGCTGGTGCCCAGCACGGACGACGAAAAACGCCGCTTCGAGCAGTCCATCATGCGCAAAAAAGTACGCCGCGAGCTGGCCGCGCGCTTCGCCTCCATCAAGGAAGCTTCTGAACAAAATAAGCCTCCAGCGCAGGAAGTTACTGCGTCATAAGCTACCAATTCAATAGCAACCGCTATTTATCAATGGATGAGCCCATGTCATCCAGCCACAGCACGCGGTCCGCGTAGCACTGCAGATCGGCCGACAGCGTGGCCTGCGCGCCGTTGAGCCAAACCTCTTTGCGCAGATCGGACTTGAGGTAGGAGATGGCGTCTTCAAAGTCGCCGTCGCCGGCCGACAAGATCACCCGGTCGTAAATGCCCTGGGCAGCAAGCTTGATCATCAGCGTGGCAATTGCCACGTCCACGCCTTTTTGCACCGTGCGGTCAAAGTGGGTTTTGCACGACGGGCACTGGTTGTGCTGCTCCTTGAGCTTGTACAGCTGCACCCGCATCTGCGGGCCCTTGGGCGGCGCGGATTTGATCCAGGTGTGGAAGGCGTTCTGTGCTTCGGCGTTCGGGTCGCCGGTGGAATTCAAGTAGTAGCTCTCGTAGATCGGGCCGCCGTTGGCCTTGACCAGCTCGTGCTTGAGCTTCAGGTAGTCAAAGCCGTTGGCACGTGAACGGCCGAAGTTGTACATGTACGCGGCGTCTACGATCCAGACTGTTTTCATGGGGGTCACGGGTTCACTTCGTAGAGTTCAAGGGGTAAGCCATCGGGGTCGGCAAAAAAGGTGAAGCGCCGGCCTGTGAATTCATCGACACGCACCGGCTCCACGGCCACGCCGTCAGCTTGCAGGCTGGCGATGTTCGCATCCAGATCGGCCACCGCAAACGCCAGGTGGCGCAGGCCACAAGCCTCGGGCCGCGAGGGACGCGGTGGCGGCGCGGGAAAGGAAAACAGCTCGATCTGCGAACCATCTACCAGCGCCAGGTCCAGCTTGTAGGACTGGCGCTCGGCGCGCAGGTTCTCGGCCACGATGCGCAGGCCCAGGATGCGGGTGTAGAAGTCCCGGGACCGCGCGTAGTCGGAGCAAATGATGGCGGCGTGGTGCAGGCGGCTTAGTTCCATAGGCTCAGAGCTTAACCCGCCATGGCTTCGCGCACCGCTGCCAGTTGGCGGCGCGACACCATCAGCACTTCATCCAGCCCCTGCAGGCGCACGGCCCAGCCCTCGCCCTCCTCGGGGTCGAAATGCTTCTCCAGCGCCCGCAGCGCACGGCGCGACACCAAGGCGTTGCGGTGGACACGGATAAACACACTGGCGTGACGCGCCTCCAGCTCGCTCAAGGAGCCGTCCAGCACATAGCTGCGGCTGGCGGTACGTACGGTGATGTATTTCAGCTCGGCCTTCAGATACAGCACGCTGGCCAGGGGCACGCGCTCGGTGCGGCCGCGGTCGTGTATCACCAGCACATCCTGCATCAAATCGGGCTCTGGCGCAGGTGCTGCCTGCAGAAGACGCTCCACTTTCTGTAGCGCTTGCTGCAGACGCTCCAGGCGCACCGGCTTGGTCAAGTAATCTGCCGCGGCCAGGTCAAAGGCCTGCAGCGCATGGCCGGCGTGGGCGGTAACGAAGACCACGGCCGGCGGCCGGGGCTGGGCCTGCAGCTGCTGGGCCAGTTGCAGACCGTCCATGCCGGGCATGTGGATGTCCAGCAGCAGCAGGTCCACCGTCTGGCTGGCCAGCGCGGCGCAAGCCTGCTGCGCGTTCGCCGCCTCGGCCACCACCTGGGCGGCCGGCGCCTTGCAGTCGCCCAGCAGGGTGCGCAGCCGGGCGCGGGCCAGCGCCTCGTCGTCCACGATCAATATGCGCAGTGTCATGGGCCGCGTCCTTTCATACCGGTATCTCGATGCGCACCAGGTAGATGCCGTCCTTCAACACAGCCTGGAACTGGCACTGCACATCGTGCAGCAGCTTCAGGCGGTCGCGCACATTGTCCAGCGCCACGCCAAAGCCGGCCGCGCCCGGCCCGGCGGGCACGGTGTTGCTGATCTTGATGACCACCGTGTCGCCGCGCCGCTCGGTGCTGATGCGCAGGTCGGCCCCGCTGGCGCTGGGCTCCACACCGTGCTTGACGGCGTTCTCCACCAGCGGCTGCAGCAGCAGGGGCGGCAGCTGGGCCTGGGCGGCGCGCGGGTCCAGTGCCCAGTGGATGCGCAGGCGCTCGCCAAAGCGCACCTGCTCGATGGACAGGTAGCGCTCGGCCAGCGTGGTCTCCTGCTCCAGCGTGACGGACTCGCCCTGGTCCACCAGCGCGTGGCGGAACAGGTCGCTCAGGTCTTCCAGCAGGGCTTCGGCCCGGGCCGGCTCGGCGCGCACCAGGGCAATCGCGCTGTTCAGCGTATTGAACAAAAAATGCGGCCGTATGCGCGCCTGCAGCTCGCCCAGCCGCGCCGTGGTAGCCGCCGGCGTACGGGCGCGGGCACGCAGCACCAGGCCGGCCACCACCATGGCGGACAGCCAGGCACCGGCCGCCGCGCAGGCCAGCCAGGGCACGGGGTCCATCAGGCCGATCAAGGCCAGCATGCCGCAGCCGTACAGGCCAGCCAGCGCGCCCAGCAGCACACCGGCCACATACTGCGCCCAGGGTGGCAGGCGCGCCAGCGTGCGCTTCAGGCTGCAGGCGGACAGCAGCCAGACCAGCACAGCGGGCAAGGCACCACCGGTCCACAGGGCCAGCCGGGTCAGCCAATCGCCGGCACCCAGGGCGCCAAACAGCGCCGCCACGGCCACCGCCAGCTCGACAAACAACACGGCGCGCAGGATCACACCCACCTGGCAGGCATCAAATACCAGGGCCCTGGACACGCGCGTGGGGGCGTCCGGGTCGGCTAGCGTACCGAAGCTCGATAAAATTTGCGTCTCTTGCATACCAACGTCCATGACAAGACCCGATTATTGGGTATGAACCGGCCGTTGGTACGCCACTCCATCTCCCCCTCTGCCACATTGGTGCCTGCCGCATGTCCTCCTCCATAAACCAACTCGACAAAAAATCCGAAGCCTGGTCGGCGCTGTTCTCCGAGCCCATGAGCGATCTGGTCAAGCGCTACACCTCCAGCGTGTTTTTTGACAAGCGCCTGTGGCAGGCCGACATTGCCGGCAGCCTGGCGCACGCCGAGATGCTGGCCGCGCAGAACATCATTGCCGCCCAAGACCATGCCGACATCCAGCGCGGCCTGGCGCAGATCAGCGCCGACATCGAGTCCGGCAACTTCGAGTGGAAGCTGGACCTGGAAGACGTGCACCTGAACATCGAAGCCCGCCTGACCCAGCTGGTCGGCGACGCCGGCAAGCGCCTGCACACGGGACGCAGTCGCAACGACCAGGTGGCCACCGACGTGCGTCTGTGGCTGCGCGGCGAGATGGACCTGATCAACGGCCTGCTGACCGATCTGCAGCTAGCCCTGGTCAGCATCGCCGAGAAGAATGTCGACGTGGTGATGCCCGGCTTCACCCACCTGCAGGTAGCCCAGCCCGTGAGCTTTGGCCACCATATGCTGGCTTATGTGGAAATGTTCGCCCGCGATGCCGAGCGCATGCTGGACGTGCGCAAGCGCGTGAACCGCCTGCCGCTGGGCAGTGCGGCCCTGGCCGGCACCAGCTACCCGCTGGACCGCGAACGCGTGGCCAAGACGCTGGGCATGGAAGGCGTTTGCCAGAACAGCCTGGACGCCGTGAGCGACCGCGACTTTGCGATTGAATTCACCGCCGCCGCCAGCATCGCCATGGTGCACATCAGCCGCTTGAGCGAAGAGCTGGTGCTGTGGATCAGCCAGAGCTTTGGCTTCATCGACATCGCCGACCGCTTCTGCACCGGCTCGAGCATCATGCCGCAGAAGAAGAACCCCGACGTGCCCGAGCTGGCGCGCGGCAAGACCGGCCGCGTGGTCGGCCACCTGATGGGCCTGATCACCCTGATGAAGGGCCAGCCCCTGGCCTACAACAAGGACAACCAGGAAGACAAAGAGCCGCTGTTCGACACCGTCGACACGCTGAAAGACACGTTGCGCATCTTTGCCGAAATGGTCGGCGGCATCACCGTCAAGGCCGAGGCCATGGAGCGCGCCGCGCTGCGCGGCTACGCCACCGCCACCGACCTGGCCGACTACATGGTCAAAAAAGGCCTGCCTTTCCGCGACGCGCACGAGGCCGTGGCCCATGCTGTGAAGGCCGCGATCGCGCACAGCGTGGACCTGTCCGAGCTGCCGTTGAGCGTGCTGCAGCAGTTCAACCCGAAGATCGAAAAAGACGTGTACGACGTGCTCAGCCTGCGCGGCTCCATGAACGCCCGCAACACCCTGGGCGGCACCGCGCCGGCCCAGGTCAGCGCCCAAATCGCACGGCACCGCGCCCGCCTGGTCTGAACCACAGCGCTAGCAAATAAATAGCTGCCAGCGCAGGTTTTACCTGCGCCGGAGGGCTATTTTTTATGTAACAAAACAACCTGATTAGCTACCTGCCTCAGACAGACTTGAATTTTGGTTCAGATGCGCCATACTGGTGTTTCATCCAGTTGTGTG
>NZ_JBWKVR010000028.1:0-62488 GCF_059421805.1 Rhodoferax sp. GW821-FHT02C08 | reverse complement strand
GGCCGCAGTTTGCCGCGAAATGTGCCCCTATCCCGTGCTCCCAGGCAATTTACGAAAGCAGCTGTAACCGCTTGTCCCTAAAAAGGGGGAGGTCTGCGCTGTGGCGCTTTCGTTTCCGGGCGGGCATGGGCTGCCGCCTGCGCGCAGTTCAACTACCGGGGTTTTCGCTGGCGTGCCAGCCGCGCAGGGTTCGTTGCGATGCCCAGGCCATGGCGGCGAACAGTGCGATGCCGGTCAATGAGATCAACAGCAGGGCGGCAAACATGCGCGGGATGTTGAGCTGGAAGCCCGCCTGCAGGATCTGGTAGGCCAGGCCGCCGCCGGTGCCGCCGGTGCCGGCCACAAATTCGGCCACCACTGCGCCTATCAACGCCAGGCCGCTGGAGATGCGCAGCCCGCCAAAAAAATACGGCAGGGCGCTGGGGATGCGCAGGCGGACCAGGGTCTTCCAGCGGCTGGCATGGTTCAGGCGGAAGTAGCTTTGCAGATCGGGGTCGATGCTGCGCAGGCCCAGCGTGGTGTTGCTGATGATGGGGAACAGGGCCACCAGTGTGGCGCATAACACCATGGACAGCGTGGGGTCCTTTACCCAGATGATGATCAGCGGCGCAATGGCCACGATGGGCGTGACCTGCAGCAGCACGGCGTATGGGAACAGCGCGGTTTCGATGGCCTTGTTCTGCACAAACACAAACGACACCAGCACGCCCAGCACGACGGCCATCAGGAAGGACAGCAGGGTGATTTTCAGCGTGACCATCAGGGCGCCGAACAGTACGGCGCTATCGCTCACCAGGGTCTGCAGGGTCAGGAAGGGCGACGGTATCAGGTAGGGTGGCAGCTCCAGTCCCACCACCAGACCCTCCCACAGGGCCAGCACCAGGATGCCGATGATGCCGGGGTACACAACGCGCTGCACGTTGGCGCGCATGAGCAGGGGCGTGGGTTTCATGCGGTCTCCTCGCTGGCGCGCAGCAGGCTGTGCTGCAGCCGCTGGGCATAGCGGCTGAATTGCGGACTGACCATGAAGTCCGCCTTGCGCGGGTAGGGCTCGTCGATGCGGAATTCCTCCACCACGCGGCCGGGCCGTGCCGCCATCATGACGACGCGGGTGGACAGGAACACGGCTTCGTGGATGGAGTGGGTGACGAACACCACGGTGAGCTTTTTCTTCTGCCACAGCTCCAGCAACTCGGCGTCCAGCTTATGGCGGGTGATTTCGTCCAGCGCGCCAAAGGGCTCGTCCATCAGCAGCAAGTCGGGCTGGGTGGCCAGGCCGCGCGCGATGGACACGCGCATCTGCATGCCACCCGACAGCGTGCGCGGCAGTGCCTGGGCAAAGCCGCTGAGGCCGACCAAAGCGAGGGCGTCGTCCACCCGCTCTTGCGCCTGGGCGCGTGGCACGTCGGCCAGGTCCAGCGGCAGGCGCACATTGGTGGCGACGCTGGCCCAGGGCATCAGCGTGGGAGACTGGAACACAAAGGCCAGCTTGTGCGCGCTGCCGTGCATCTGGTCCACCGGCTTGCGCCACAGCAACAGGCGGCCATCGCTGGGCTGCAGCAGGCCGGCCACCATTTTCAGCAACGTGCTTTTGCCGCAGCCCGAGGGGCCAAGCAGGGTGACGAATTCACCCTCGGCCACGCTCAGCTGTACCGGCTGCAGGGCCCGCGTGCCGTTCGGGTAGACCATCTCGGCAGACAACACTTCGATGGCCGGGATGGCGGGCGTGGGCACGGGTGGTGGCATGTTCGTCATGGTGGGGGCGGGGGTACTGCTGCTACGCCGCTTAGGGCATGACCTTCAGGTCTTTGACGAACTCGGTGGTGTAGGCCTTGGCCAGCGGCACCTTGGCTGGGTCCAGCAGCTTGGCGCCGACCAGGAAGTCGTAGCTGGCCTTGGCGCGCGCATCGGTGATCACGCCTATGCCCAGCGTGGCCGCGTCGCCACCGGTGACCAGGCCGGTTTCCTTCAGCTTGGCCACGCTGTAGCTCAGCTGGTCATCGGTCATGTCGGGGTTTTCTTTCTTGATCAGGGCGTTGCCCAGGGCCGGGTCTTTCAGGTAGTTCTTCCAGCCTTCGGCCGAGCCTTTAACGAAGGCGGCCACGGCCTTGTTGCGGTCCTTCAGCGTCTTCTCCATGCAGGAGATGGTGGTGGAGTAAGCGGGGTAGCCAAAGTCGCTGAACAGCAGGGTGGTGGCCTTTACGCCGGCCTTCTGGATGGCATAGGGCTCGGAGGTCAAATAACCCTGCTGGGCCACGTTCTTGTCGGCCAGGAAGGGCTGGATGTTGAAGGTGTAGGGCCGTGTCTGCGCGTCAGTCAGGCCGTATTTGGCTTTGACCCAGGCCCAATAGTCGCGGCCTGCGGTGGACGAGATCAGCAGGGTCTTGCCCTTCAGGTCTTCCATCTTTTTCACATCGTCATGGGCCACGAAGACCTGCGGGTTCTTCTGGAACATGGCGGCCACGGCCACGATAGGCACACCGCTTTCGCGGATCTGCATGACCTGGAAGTCGCTGGAGGCCATCACGCAGTCGGCCTGGCCGGCGGCCATGATCTGGATCTGGTTGACCTGCGGGCCACCCATCTTGACGGTCACGTCCAGCCCGTATTTCTTGTAGGTGCCGTCGGCAATCGCCTGGTAGAAGCCGCCGTGCTCGGCCTGGGCAAACCAGTCGGTCATGTAGATGAACTTCTCGGTGCTCTGGGCCTGGGTCAGCCCGGGGGCGCAGGCGATGCAGGCCAGGGCGGTGGCGAATAAGCGGCTTAGGGCGGGTGGGTAGGTGCGGCGTGCGAGGGACATGGGTAAGACTCCGTCGTGGCAGTGGGTTGAGAAACCGGTATAAGCGTCATTCGCGCCAGAGACTGGACGGTTTGACCACTTGGACAAATTACGCAAAACATGTGCCAAGCCACCGCCGGTGGCGTGCTACGCCTTCTTGGCGGCTTACAGCGCCGGCAGACCGCAGCCGAGCAAAACCAGGTTTACCAGCTCGTCGGCGATCTGCTCGCGCGGCAGGGCGGCGTTGGCCTCCAGCCCCAGCATCACCCGGGCCTGTACGCCATAGTCGGCATAGTGCTGGGTCATGGCCCAGATGTGCATCAGCAGCAGATGCGGGTCCATGCGGCGCATCAGGCCGCGGTCCATCCAGTGCTGGATGGCGGCGACTGCCTTGTTCGTGTCGCGCACCGCTATTGGCCAGTATTTCTCCAAATTGGTGCCACCGCTGAGCACCTCATTGGTGAACAGGCGTGACAGCTCGGGCTGGTCCAGCGCGTAATCGAGCTTGGTGCGGATGTAGTGGGCCAGGGTGTGGCGCGGGTCTTCGGTATGGTGGTCGAAGGTGAACGCATCGGTCCAGTTTTTCAACAGACCAAACAGCAGCTCTTCGTACAAATGCTCCTTGCCCTTGATGTAGTAGTGCAGCTGCTGCTTGGTGATGCCCGCGCGCTGGGCAATCATCTGGGTGGACACGCCTTTGAAGCCGTGCAGGCTGAACTCGGCAATCGCTGCCTCGCGGATCTGCGCCATGATTTGCGCGCGCCCGGGCCGGGTTGCGGAAGAGGGGGAGGAAGGTGGGCTCATGCGCGGATGACAGCTGTTGAAATCGGTTCGTTCAAGTGGGCCGAGTGTACGTAGGGCGCTGGCCGCAGCGGGGTCAAAATAAATGTGACTGATGAGTTTGACCAATTGGTCTGAAAGTTGCATGGCTGAAGTAAATTGCCCCAAGCCCTTGTTGCACAAAGGATGTAGACGCCCATGCCCAGCCCCACTCTGGCCACTTCTATCGCTGCTTCGTTGACGGCTTTCCTGGCCGATATTGCCGGCATCGAGCAGTCGCAGAACCCCGGCCTGCTTGGCACCAAGAGCAAGGATTACTTCTGGTACAGCCCCTTGCTTCAAGAGGCGCTGGGCGACAAGCTAGGCGAGGTCTGGGTCAAGCCTGCGAACGAGGCCGAGGTCATTTGCGTGGCCAGTGCGGCGGCGCGGCACCGCATCACGCTCACGCTGCGCGGCGGCGGCACTGGCAACTACGGCCAATGTGTGCCGCTGGAAGGCGGGGTGATTCTGGACATGACCGGGCTGAACCGCGTGCTGTCCATCCGCCCCGGCCAGGTGCAGTGCGAGGCCGGTATCCTGATCCTGGACCTGGAGCGGGCCGTGCATGCGGACCCTTGTGTGCCCGGTGGCCAGCAATTGCTGATGTACCCCAGCACGCGTGACATCGCCACCATTGGCGGCTTCATCGGCGGCGGCTACGGCGGCGTGGGCTCGGCGCGCAACGGCATCCTGAAAGACCCCGGCAACGTAACCCAGGTACGCGTGGTGACGGTGGAGGCCGAGCCCCGCGTCGTCACGCTGCAGGGCGCGGATATTCAAAAGGTGCACCACGCCTTTGGCACCAATGGCATCGTCACCACCCTCACGCTGGGCCTGCAGCCCGCCGTGGAATGGGTACACCACATCGCCCTGTTTGAAAGCTATGGCCAGGCCCTGCGCATGGGCGTGGCCGCGACCGAAGCCCTGGCGCAGACCGTGCCGCTGGACGGCGGGCCACCCCAGGCCGATGTGCTGGACGCCTTCCTTATCACCGCGGTGGAGCGGCGCTTTGCCCCGTACTACGCCGAGGCTTTTGGCGCGCGTTTCCCGGCCGACCGGGACGCCGTGTTCTCCATGGTTCACCCCGACTACCTGGAGCGCTGGCGCGCCATGGTGGCGCAGCACGGTGGCGTGGAAACCATGGCCCTGACCGAAGAGGCGCTGACCGCGCAGAAGCTGATACCGGCCTTCGAATGCGGCTGGAACCACACCACGCTGATGGCCTTGCGGCACGACCGCAGCTGGACCAATCTGCAAACCGTCCACGCCTGGCCGCTGGATGTGGCGTTGATCGAGCGCCAGATGCAGCACTGGGACAACGAGGTGCTGATGCACCACGAGTTTGGCCGCGACCGCCACGGCCCTGTGGTGTTCGGCCTGCCGCTGGTGGCTTACTTTGACCGCGAACGGCTGTACGAAATCATTGCCGAATTCGAGGCCGATGGCTGTGCGGTGTTCGACAACCATGTCTACACCATCGAAGACGGCGGCATGAAGGTCATCGACACGGCGCAGATCGACTTCAAGAAAGAAGCCGACCCGCACGGCCTGATGAACCCCGGCAAGACCCGTGGCTGGACGCCCGACATGGCGCGGGCCTGAGTACGTGTTAAATCGACAAAAGGGAATGTCTCTATGCAGCTGAAGTCAGCGTTCTGGGCCGATTTGACGACCCGTGATTTCGCGCACATCCAGGCCTCGGCCGATGTGGGTTCCGTGGTGGCGGTGCTGCCGGTGGCTGCCATTGAGCAGCACGGCCCGCACCTGCCGGTGAGCGTGGACACCACCATTGTGGACAGCGTGATCGCCGCCGCCGTGCCCCAGCTGCCCGCCGATCTGCCGGTGCTGTTCCTGCCCACCCAGCAGGTCGGCAAGAGCAACGAGCACCAGGCTTTTCCGGGCACGCTGACCTTGGGCGTGGAGACGCTGATCCGCGTCTGGATGGAGCTGGGCGACTGCGTGGCGCGCACCGGCATCCGCAAGCTGGTGCTGTTCAACTCGCACGGCGGGCAGATCACGGTGATGGACATCGTGGCGCGCGACCTGCGCGTGCGCCACGGCATGCAGGTGTTCAGCAGCAACTGGTTCAGTCTGCCGCTGCCGGCCGAGGTGGAGTCGCTGTTCAGCCCCGAGGAGCACCGCTTCGGCATCCATGCCGGCGATATGGAAACCTCCATGCTGCTAGCCACCCGGCCTGAATACGTGGACATGGCGCAGGCGCGTGACTTTGTCTCCAGCGCCCAGCAGCGCGCGCGTGATTACCCGCTGGTGGGCGATGGCCGCAGCGCCAAGCTGGCCTGGCAGATCCAGGACTACAACCCCATGGGCGCCGCCGGCAACGCCACACTGGCCACGGCCGACAAGGGCTTGCGCGTGATCGAGGCCGCCGCCCAGCAGCTGGTGCGCATGCTGCAAGAAGTCTCCAGCCTGCCGCTGGACACCTTGCGCCCACAGCACGGCCTGCCGCTATAGCCCCATGCAGCTCCACAGCCTAGCCATCCCTTTGTGCCTGCGCGGCTTCGCGTCTCATGCGCCCGCCGACCAGGCTTTTGATATCACCCTGCAGGGCCCGGTAGTGGCTGCGATCACCCCGGTGGCCGGCCCGCCCCAGGGCATGTTGCTCAGCGCCTACGTTGATGCCCATGTGCATCTGGACAAAAATTACGCGGTCGAGTCCGTAGGCGGCGCCGAGGGCGACCTGATGACCGCCATTACCCGCATGGGCCGCTTCATGGCAGACGAGGGTGTGGCCACGCTGCAGCCGCGCATGGAACGTGCCCTGCAGGAGGCCTATGCCTGCGGCACCCGTGCCATGCGCACGCACCTGAACTGGGAGCAGGCCGCAGCGCCTGCCGCCTTGCCGGTGTTCGCCCAAGTGCAGGCTACCTGGCGTGGCCGCGTCGATCTGCAATGGGTGTCGCTGACCCCGCTGGACTTGTTTGCCGACGCCGCCGTGGGCGATGCCATTGCCCAGTCCGTACGCACAGGCGGTGGCGTGCTGGGAGCTTTTGTCTACCGCAATGCCGAATTGCAAGCCAAGCTGCAGCGCGTGTTCACGCTGGCCAAGCAATACGGCCTGGCGCTGGACTTTCATGTGGACGAAGGTCTGGACGCAGACGCCACCGGCTTGCACAGCATTGCGCAGCTCACGCTGGACTACGGTCTGCAGGGCCGGGTGGTGTGCGGCCATGTGTGTTCCTTGTCCGCCCAGCCCGTGGCCCAGGCGCAGGACACGCTCGCTCTGTGCGCCCAGGCCGGCATCCACATAGTGGCCCTGCCCACCACCAATCTGTACCTGCAAGGCGCCTGGGATGGCACGCCGGTGGAACGTGGAATTACAAGGTTAAAAGAGGCTGCAGCGCACGGAATACCTGCGTGCATAGCTACAGATAACGTAGCAGACGCGTTTTACCCCTATGGCAGCTACGACATGCTGGACAGCTTTGCCCTGGGCGTGCAGATGGCCCACCTGGCGCCGGCGCAGGACTGGCTGGCCAGCATCACCACCCACCCGGCTGCCGCCCTGGGCCTAGCCTGGGACGGCCGCATCGCCCCTGGCTGCCCGGCCGACCTAGTGGTGCTGGCTGCGCGCAACGGCTACGAGCTGCTGACCCCGCGCGCGCGCCAGCGCACGGTGCTGCGTGGCGGGCAGGTGCTGCGAGATTGAGGTTCCCCACCGGGTACTGGCCACCTGCCTGGCGATGGGCTGGTACCCGGTTTCTTCACCGCCTCGCCAGGCCTGGCCTGGGCCCCAGCTTGCTGGCCCAGCGTGAATGGTTATCTTGCCGTGCGCACCTTGGTTGTCCATTGCCACCCCAATCCGCAGAGCTTCAACACGGCTCTGTTCCATACCACCTGCCAGGCGCTGAGCGAGGCCGGTCACGAAATGCGCCGTACCGACCTGTATGCCGAGAACTTCCAGCCCGTCATGAGCTGCGAGGAGCGCGTGGCCTATCTGGATAACACCGGCCTGCTGCAGGCGCGGGTGGCCCAGCATGTGGACAACATCCGCTGGGCCGAGCACCTGGTGTTCGTCTTCCCTACCTGGTTTTACGGCCCGCCGGCCATGCTCAAGGGCTGGTTGGAGCGTGTCTGGCTGCCGGGCGTGGCCTTTTTGCCAGCCAAGTCCAGGGGGCTGCCGGCCCAGGCCGGCATGCGCCACATCCGCCGGCTGACAGTGGTGACCACCAGCGGCTCGCCACGCTGGTGGTTGTTCGCCATTGGCAACCCCGGGCGGCGCCTGTTTCTGCGCGGCCTGCGCGCCACCTTTGCCCTGCGCTGTCGCACCACCTGGCTGCAGATGTACAACATGAACCACGTCACCCGCGAGGACTGCAGCCGCTTTCTGCAGCGGGTGGCGCATACCTTGAGAGCCATGCCATGAGCAACACCTCTACATCCAGCCAACCCATAGGCCAGCCGCTGGCCAACTATGCCGCCTGCAAACGCGTGGGTGATTTCATCTTCATGAGCGGCGTGATCGCGGTGGACCCGGTGGCGCGCAAGGTGGTGTCCAGCTATGCCGACGTGCCGCCCGCCGTGCGCGCCCAACTGGGCGAAACCGGCCAGATGTCGGTGGACATCTTCGAGGCGCCCATCCTGACGCAGAGCTGGTTTGTGCTGGAGCGCATCCGCCAACTGATCGAGGCCGAGGGCGGCCAGATGTCCGACGTATTCAAGCTGGTGCAGTACTTCCGCGACCTGCGCGACTACCCCCACTACAACCGCGTGCGCAGCCAGTTTTTCTCCGAGCCGCCGGTTAGCACCGTGGTGGAGGTATCGCGCTTTTTGCCCAGCGACGCGGTGCTGGTGGAGGTGGAGGCCACGGCCTATTTGCCGCAGAAAAAATAATGAAAATAATGGCGTTTGCGCATATTCCATCTGCGCGGGTAGCTATTTAATTTATAGCTATTTGGCTGCTCTTGACCGCTGGGATGCGGGGCATCCTCCTACGGGCATGCACTTGTATGGCTGACGTACATCGGCCGCCAACAGGTCCAAGATGGACTCCATGGGCCAAGCCGGTCCTGTGTGTTCCATTTTCCTAAGGAGTCAAGTATGCAAACCACATCCGATATCGATCAAGCCGTGGTTTCCACGCTCAACGAGTTGCTGGAGACTTGTCGCGACGGTGAATACGGCTTTAACGCCTGTGCCAGTCGCACGTCCAACCCCGAGCTGAAAGCCATTTTTGAGCAGCGTTCCAAGGAGTGCACATCTGCGGCGCTGGAGCTGTATGCGCAGGTGCTGGACCTCGGTGGCACGCCGGAAGAAGGCGGTACCGCCGGTGGTGCGGTGCAGCGGGGCTGGGCCGCTGTGCGTGGCCTGCTCAGCGGTAACAGCGACTACGCGATCCTGGACGAGTGCGAGCGCGGCGAGGACATGGCTCTAGCGCACTACCGCAAGGCCATGAAGCACGTGCTGCCGAACGACGTGCGCGTACTGGTTGAGCGCCAGATGAGGGGTACCCAGGCAAACCACGACCAGATCAAGGCCCTGCGCGACCAGTACAAGGAACGCGCCTAAGTCAGTTCAGGTTTTAGTGGACAGTGACTGCACAGCCGCCACACCGCTGCGCACCGCGCCCTCTAGCGTTGCGGGGTAGGGCCCGTCCACATAGTCGCCGCAGGCGTCCAGACCAGACGCAATGCGTTGTGCTGGGCGTTGCAGGCCGGGCGTGCAGGCAAAGGTGGCACGTTTTTCCACCACGGTGCGCACGGGGCGCAGATCGCGCAGACCCAGTTGCGCCTTGCCCTGGGCGATGACTGCATCCTCCAGCGCTTGCCGGTCGCCCTGGCTGGCACTGGCCACAAAGGCCAGCAGGCCGGCCGGGCCGCCAAGCTGGCCGCGGTCAAACACAAACTGGGCAGGGTTTGACGTATCGCCGCGCAGCGACAGCATGGGTTGGGCCAGCCGTGCGCCGCTATGGGCGTAGACGGTGGCTATCGCCTCAAACCGCAGGGCCTGGGTGTGCTGCAGCCAGGCATCGGCCGCTGTACCCGCGATACCGCTGGCCGCGACCAGGCGTGCGGCCTCCCAGGGCGGGCAAGCCAGCAGCAGGTGGTCGAAGGCGGCGCCATCCACCCACCATTGGCTGCCTTCGGGGGCAATGTGGTGCACGCGCTGCCCGGTTTTAACGCTGGCGCCATGCCGCTGCAGCCAGTCCACGGCGGGCAGGGGGAACAGGGCGCCCAGGTTCACCCGGGGCAGCAGCAGGTTCGATCCACCCGGTGCGCCAAACAGCGAATCCTTGATCACCCGCAGAAACACCTGGCCGCTGGATTGCGCGGCCGGGGTGTTGAGCGCGGCCACGCACAACGGCTCGATCAGCTCGGCCGTGACGCGCGATGTGAGTGGTGCGCACAGATCGGCCACCGACTGTTCTGCCCGGCAGCGGAAGCCGGCCAACTGCCAGCCCACGGCGGTACGCAGCAGAGTTGCCTTGTCGGCCCAGCCCCAGCCGCGTGCGCACAGGATGCCCGCCATGGCGTCGAAGGGCGCGGGCAGGCTGGGCAGGCGTAGGCCCTGGCCGTCGGGGAACAGCAGGGTCAGCGGCAGGCGCAGCAGGGCTTGGTCAGCATCCACGCCCACGATTTCCATCAGCCGCAGGGTTTCGGCGTAAGCTCCAATGAGGATGTGCTGGCCATTGTCCAGGCCGTCCGGGTTTCCTGTGTCAAACAGGGCTCTAGCGCGCCCACCCAGTGCGCGAGATGCTTCGAAAACTGTAGCGTGGTGGCCCGCTTGGGTGGCAGTGACGGCGGCGGCCAAGCCGGCCCAGCCGGCGCCGATCACCGCGACTTTCATAGTTTGTTGAGCGCCTGGACTTTCCACGCCAGCCAGAGCTTGCGCAGCGGCGTGAGGCTGACGCGCTGGTGCAGCACCTGGAAGTTGTCGGCCTCGATTTCGCGCAGCAGGGTGCGGTAGATGCTGGCCATCATCAGGCCGGGCTTTTGGGCGCGGCGGTCGGCGGCGGGCAGCATGGCGAAGGCCTGTTCGTACAGGCCGTGGGCGCGTTCGGCCTGGAAGCGCATCAGGGCGACGAAGCGCTCGGAATAGGTGCGCTTGAGGATTTCGTGGGCCTTCACGTCGAACTGCTGCAGCTCGTTCACCGGCAGGTAGATGCGGCCCATCAGGGCGTCTTCACCTACGTCGCGGATGATGTTGGTCATCTGGAAGGCCAGGCCCAGGGTATGGGCGTACTGGGTGGTGGCGGGGTCGGTCTGGCCAAATATTTGCGCCGACACCTCACCCACCACGCCGGCCACCAGATGGCAGTAGCGCTGCAGGCCGGGGAAGTCCAGGTAGCGGGTCTGCTCCAGGTCCATCTGGCAGCCATCGATGATGGCGTGCAGATGGCGCGGTTCGATCTTGAACTCGGCCGCCAGCGGCATCAGGGCCTGCATCACCGGGTGGGTGGGTTTGCCGGCAAAGGCGCTGCTCACTTCGGTCTGCCACCAGGCCAGCTTGGTGGCGGCGACGCCGGGATCGGTGGTTTCGTCGACCACATCATCCACCTCGCGGCAGAAGGCATAGAAAGCGGTGATGGCGGCCCGCCGCTGCTTGGGCAGGAACAGGAAGGCGTAATAAAAACTGCTGCCGGACGAGGCGGCTTTTTCTTGGACGTATTGCTCGGGGGTCATATATAGATGCTGATTGTCACATCCAAACCGCGCGCCAAAGCATCAGCGGGACATCCCAGCCGCTGACTTTCGGCCGGATGTGGCGGGTGGCGAAACCCAGGGCCTCGATTTTGTCCAGGATGCGCAGGCCGCCTTGCACCACCAGGCGCAGCTCCCAGCCGGCACGGCCGGGCACGCGGTGCACCAGCGGGGCGCCGCTGGCCATCAGCGCGCGGGCCCAGGCCACGTTCTCGGCGGTCAGGGCGGTGAGCGCGGGGCTTTGCGGGTTTTGTTGCAGGGCTTGCGCGTCCACACCATGGTGCAGGCTGCGGTCTTGTGGCAGGTAGTAGCGGCCGCGCGGCAGGTCCAGGCTCAGGTCCTGCCAGAAGTTGATCAGCTGCAGGGCGTTGCAGATGGCATCACTGTGCCGCAGGGAGGTGGCGTCGTTCACACCATAGAGATGCAGCAGCAGGCGGCCTACCGGGGCGGCGGAGCGCTGGCAGTAGTCCAGCAGCTCGGCGCGGTCGGCGTAGCCGGCCTGGTCGCGGGTCTTGATGACATCCTGGGTGAAGGCGCTGAGCAGGTCGGCTAGAAGCTGCTCGGGCAGGGCGAATTGCGCCATGGTGGCTTGCAGCGGTACAAACACCCGCTGCCAGCGTGGCGAGGGTGCGCGGCCCGCGGCCACGGAGGCCAGATCGGCGCGGTAGGCGGCTAGGTCGTCCAGGCGCTGCGGTGGCGGGGCCGTGCCTTCATCGGCAATGTCGTCGGCGGTGCGGGCGAACCAGTAGATCGCCGCGATGGGCGGACGCAGCCGGGCTGGGCACAGGATGGACGCTACGGGGAAGTTTTCGTAGTGGCTGGTGGTTTGTGGGGTAGCATTTTGGGATGGGTCTAGGGCTTTCACGGCCCGGATTGTCGCTTGACATGCTGGCCCCATTCCCATAAATTACTAACCAGTCAGTCAGTAATTCAATCCCCCGCAGTTTTCAGTAGGTTTGTTATGCCCCAGCATTCTTCTTCGTCGCATGTTTTGCGTCCGTCGTTCCGCATGGGCGCCATCTGGGTCGCTGCGGCCCTGCTGGCGGCTGCTTGCTCCAAGCCGCAGTCGGCGCCCGAGCCGGTGCGCGCCGTCAAGGTGATGACGGTGGCGCTGGGTGACATGGGGGCCCAGTTTGAATTCGCGGGCGAGGTGCGGCCGCAGGTGGAGTCGGTGCTGGGCTTTCGGGTGGCGGGCAAGATCCTCCAGCGCCAGGCCGAGCTGGGCCAGCGCGTAAAAGTGGGCCAGGTGCTGGCCCAGTTGGACCCGCAGGATTACAAGCTGGCGGCCGATGCCGCCCGCGCCCAGGTGGCTGCGGCCACCACCAACCGCGACCTGGCCAATGCCGACTACAAGCGCTACAAGGAGCTGAAGGACCAGAACTTCATCAGCAGCGCCGAGCTGGAGCGGCGCGACAGCACGCTCAAGGCTGCCCAGGCCCAGGTGGAGCAGGCCCAGGCGCAGCTATCTTCTCAGGGCAATCAGGCGGCCTACACCCGCCTGGTGTCGGATGTGGCTGGCGTGGTGACAGCGGTGTCTGCCGAGCCCGGCCAGGTGGTGGCCGGCGGCGCGCCGGTGCTGAAGGTGGCCCGGGACGGTGCGCGCGACGTGGTGTTCTCGGTGCCGGAGGACCGGGTTGCCAGCGTCAAGCTGGGCTCGGCCGTGGAGGTGCGGGTCTGGTCCTCAGACACCAAGCTGGCCGGTACGGTGCGTGAGGTGGCGGCCAGTGCCGATCCGGCGACCCGGACCTTCCTGGTCAAGGTGGCGATCGATGCGCAAACGGCGCCGCCCCTGGGTACCACGGTATCGGTGGTGCTGGCATCGCTGACCCGCGGTGGCGTGCCGGTGATCAAGCTGCCCACCAGCGCCCTCAAGCAGGAAGCCAATGGCAGCACGGCGGTTTGGGTGCTGGATACCGCCAGCATGACGGTGAAGTCGCAGCCCGTGGTGGTGGCCACGGCCGACGGTAACGAGGTAGTGCTGGCCAGCGGCCTGGCGCCGGGCATGCAGGTGGTGACGGCCGGTGTGCATGTGCTGGCCCCGGGGCAGAAGGTTTCGGTTTATGTGCCAAAAGAGCCTGTAGCGCAGGATATACGTGCGCAAGCAGCTATGAATTCTGCAGTAAGTGCAGCAAGTGCAACTCCTGCGGCCCTGTCGGCTTCAGCGGCCAAGTGAGTTTTTAGATGACACAAGCCGACCATTCCACTCCGGCCAAGCCGGGCTTCAATCTTTCCAAATGGGCGCTGGAGCACGCGGCGCTGACCCGCTACCTGATGGTGGTGCTGATGGTGTTGGGCTTTGCCTCCTATTTCCAGCTGGGGCAAGATGAGGACCCGCCTTTTACTTTCCGTGCAATGGTGGTGCGCACCTATTGGCCCGGGGCGACGACCCAGCAGGTGGCCGAGCAGGTGACGGACAAGTTGGAGCGCACCCTGCAGGGGGTGCCGTATGCCGACAAGATTCGCAGCTATTCCAAGCCGGGCGAGTCGCAGATCATCTTTTATGTGAAGGAGGCAATCCGCGGTAATGACGTCACCAACAGCTGGTACGTCGTGCGCAAGATGATCGGCGACATGCGTTACACCTTGCCGCCCGGTGTGCAGGGGCCGTTTTTCAATGACGATTTTGGTGACGTGTATGGCGTGATTTACGCGCTGGAGTCGGACGGCTTCAGTAGCGCCGAGGTGAAGGATTTTGCCGATGATGTGCGCCAGCAACTGCTGCGCGTACCGGACGTGGCCAAGGTGGACCTCTTCGGTGTGCAGGATGAGAAGGTCTACATCGAGATATCCCAAAAGCGCCTGGCCCAGCTGGGGCTGGATTTGAACCAGGTGCTGGCCCAGCTGGGCCAGCAGAACGCGGTGGAGAGCGCCGGCACGGTACAGACCCCGCTGGACGTGGTGCAGGTGCGCGTGGCCGGGCAGTTTGCATCGTTGGACCAGTTGCGCGCCATGCCTATCCGGCCGGCCGTGGCGTCCGGTCGCCAGTTCCGCCTGGGGGATCTTGCCGATGTCCGTCGTGGCTATATAGATCCGCCGAGCGTCAAGGTGCGCCACCAGGGCAAGGAGGTGATTACCGTGGGTGTGTCCATGGCCAAGGGTGGGGACATCATTGCCATGGGCAAGGCCTTGGACCTTGCCGTCAAGAAGATTGGTGCAAATTTGCCCGCTGGCGTGTTGCTGGCCCAGGTGCAGGACCAACCCAAGACGGTGAGCACTTCGGTCAACGAGTTCATCCACGTATTGGTCGAAGCCGTGGTGATCGTGCTGGCGGTCAGCTTCATCAGCCTGGGCCTGCACAAGCGTCCTGGCAGCCACCCATTCTGGCGTAGCTACACCCTGGACATACGGCCAGGCCTGGTGGTGGCCATCACCATTCCGCTGGTGCTGGGCGTGACCTTTCTGGGCATGTGGTACTGGGGAATCGGTCTGCACAAGATTTCGCTGGGCTCGCTGATCATTGCGCTGGGTCTGCTGGTGGACGACGCCATCATTGCCGTGGAGATGATGGTGCGCAAGATGGAGGAGGGCTACGACAAGGTGCGCGCGGCCACCTTCGCGTACGAGATTACCGCCATGCCCATGCTGACAGGCACGTTGATCACGGCGGCCGGCTTTTTGCCCATTGGCATCGCCAAGTCCACCACGGGTGAATACACCTTTGCCATTTTTGCCGTGACCGTGCTGGCTTTGCTGATCAGCTGGGTGGTGTCGGTGTACTTCGTGCCCTACCTGGGGGTGTTGCTGCTCAAGGCCCCGCCGCACGTCCAAGCTGCGCAGTCGGGTGAGGAGCCTGTCGTTCATGAAACGTTCAACTCGCCCTTCTACAACCGTTTTCGTCGCCTGGTGCATTGGTGCGTGCTGCACCGCTGGCTCACGATCGCGGCCACCCTGCTGATTTTTGCCCTGGGTATTGTGGGCATGGGGCGGGTGCAACAGCAGTTCTTTCCGGATTCCAGCCGGCCGGAGATATTGATCGACATCTGGTTTCCCGAGGGCACTTCTTTCGCGGCCAACGAGGCGACCACCAAGCGCCTGGAAGCCCGTTTACTTAAGGAGCCGGGTGTGAGCACGGTAACCGAATGGGTCGGTTCGGGCTTGCCGCGCTTCTTCTTGCCGCTGGACCAGATATTTCCCCAGACGAACGTGACGCAGTTCCTTCTTATGTCCAAGGACCTGCAGCAGCGCGAAATTCTGCGCGCCAAGCTGCCGGCTTTGCTGGCCGCCGAATTCCCGGAAGTCCGGGGCCGCACCAAGCTTTTGTCCACCGGCCCACCGGTGTCCTATCCGGTGCAGTTCCGAGTTGTCGGTGCCGACCCCAAGGTTTTGCGCTTGCGCGCGGACGAGGTCAAGGCGGTGATGCGCGAGAGCGCCAATACGCGCGGAGTGAATGACAACTGGAATGAGTCGGTCAAGGTCATGCGTTTGCAGATCGACCAGACCAAGGCTTTGGCGCTGGGTGTGAGCAGCCAGTCCATTGCGCAGGCAGCCAAGACCATTCTGAGCGGCACCACGGTCGGGCAGTTCCGTGAGGGTGACAAGCTGATCGACATTGTCATGCGCCAGCCTTTGGACGAGCGCAGCGTCATCACCGATATTGGCAATGCTTATTTGCCAACGGCGACGGGTCAATCCGTCCCCTTGCTACAGGTGGCACAGCCCGTGTTCGATTGGGAGCCGGGTGTGATGTGGCGTGAAAACCGCGACTTCGCCATCACGGTGCAGGCGGATATCCCCGAGGGATTGCAGGGTGCCACGGTCACCAACGAGCTGCTGCCGGCATTGAAAAAGCTGGAAGCACAATGGGCGGCCAAGGGCTTGACTGCCTACCGCATTGAGGTGGCAGGTGCAGTGGAGGAGAGTAGCAAGGGCTCGGATTCCATCGTGGCGGGCGTCCCTGTCATGCTGTTTTTGACGTTTACCTTGCTCATGCTGCAACTGCAGAGCTTCAGCCGGGCCATGCTGGTGTTTTTGACCGGTCCGCTGGGCATTGCCGGCGTGGCGGGTGCGCTGCTGGCGCTGGGACGTCCTTTTGGCTTCGTGGCCTTGTTGGGCGTGATCGCGTTGATGGGCATGATCCAGCGAAATTCGGTGATTTTGATCGACCAGATCGAGCATGAGCGGGCCCGTGGCGTGCCGACCTGGGATGCGATCGTCGAGTCCGCCGTGGGGCGTCTGCGGCCAATTGTGCTGACCGCCGCAGCGGCCGTGCTGGCCATGATTCCGTTATCGCGCTCGGTGTTCTGGGGGCCCATGGCGGTCGCCATCATGGGCGGGTTGATTGTGGCAACGGTGCTGACCCTGCTGTCTTTGCCTGCCATGTATGCCGCCTGGTTCCGGGTGAAGCGCCCAGCAAGCCACGAAGGCCGCCCTTGAACCGCCCAACGGCGGTTTCCGGGGTACGCTAAAAATCGGGTTTGAAGCGCGCTAAAATAGAGGGCTGACCGATTTCCAGCAGACGGTTTTATGCGATGCGCTATTGGGTGCCTTGTTTAGTCGTCTGTTTAGTTCTGTATTTGCGCGGGTGGCGAAATTGGTAGACGCACCAGGTTTAGGTCCTGACGCCAGCAATGGTGTGGGGGTTCGAGTCCCCCCCCGCGCACCACACTTTTTTATACGAGACCCTGATGGCAGTTACTGTTGAAACCCTTGAAAAGCTGGAACGTAAGATTACGTTGTCCCTGCCAGTGGAAGTGATCCAGAACGAAGTGGCTACCCGTCTCAAGAAGATGGCGCGCACTGTCAAGATGGACGGCTTCCGTCCAGGCAAAGTGCCCATGAACGTGGTGGCGCAGCGCTATGGTTATTCCGTGCATTACGAAGTGATGAACGACAAGGTGGGCGAGGCTTTTGCTGTTGCTGCCAATGAAGCCAAGTTGCGTGTGGCCGGCCAGCCCCGTATCAGTGAAAACGAACAATCTCCCGAAGGTCAAATGGCTTTTGACGCCATCTTCGAAGTGTTCCCTGAAGTCAAGATCGGTGATCTGGCAACGGCCCAGGTGGAAAAGATTTCCGCCGTTGTGGACGACGGCGCGATCGACAAGACGGTTGAAATTCTGCGCAAACAGCGCCGCACCTTCGCACAGCGCGCGGCCGATGCCCCCGCTGAAGATGGTGACCGCGTGACTGTTGACTTCGAAGGCAAGATCGATGGCGAAACTTTCCAGGGCGGCAAGGCTGAAGCCTTCCAATTCCTGGTTGGCGAAGGCCAGATGCTGAAGGAATTCGAAGACGCCGTGCGTGGCATGAAGTCCGGTGAAAGCCGTACTTTCCCTCTGGCGTTCCCTGCCGACTACCACGGCAAGGACGTGGCCGGCAAGCAAGCTGACTTCATGGTCACGGTCAACAAGATCGAAGCTGCCCACCTGCCAGAAGTGAATGAGGCTTTGGCCAAGTCGCTGGGCATCGCCGACGCCACCGTCGAAGGTCTGCGTGCCGATATCCGCAAGAACCTCGAGCGCGAAGTCAAGTTCCGCGTGTTGGCGCGCAACAAGCAAGCCGTGATGGATGCGCTGATTGCCAAGGCTGAACTCGATCTGCCAAACGCCAGCGTGCAGTCGGAACTGAACCGCATGGTGGAGTCCGCACGTGCTGACCTGAAGCAACGCGGCATCAAGGACGCTGACAAGGCGCCGATCCCTGATGACGTGTTCCGTCCCCAGGCGGAGCGCCGCGTGCGTCTGGGCCTGGTGGTTGCAGAACTGGTTCGCAGCAATGCTCTGCTAGCCACGACGGAACAAATCAAGGCCCATATCGAAGAGCTGGCTTCCAGCTACGAGAAGCCAGCCGATGTCGTGCGTTGGTACTACAGCGACAACCAGCGTCTGGCCGAAGTCGAAGCCATCGTGATTGAAAGCAATGTGACCGACTTCGTTCTGGGCAAGGCCCAGGTCGTTGACAAGGCCGTTGCATTTGACGAGCTGATGGGTCAGAACTAGTCTGCTGCCGGATTTGGTACAAAGAGGGCTTGTGTTTCTGGCGCAAGCCCTTATTTATTTGTGATGGCTCTTCAATAAGGTAAATACACCATGTTCATCCGTAATAGCACACAAGAAATTCAAGGCCTTGGCATGGTGCCCATGGTCATCGAGCAGTCGGGGCGTGGTGAACGTTCGTACGATATTTATTCGCGCCTGCTCAAGGAGCGCGTGATTTTCCTGGTCGGCCCGGTCAATGACCAGACTGCCAATCTGGTGGTGGCGCAGCTGCTGTTCCTGGAAAGTGAAAATCCCGACAAGGACATCTCGTTCTACATCAACTCGCCTGGCGGTTCCGTGACGGCTGGTATGGCGATTTACGACACCATGCAGTTCATCAAGCCTGATGTGTCCACTTTGTGCGTGGGCATGGCTGCCAGCATGGGCGCGTTCTTGCTGGCGGCTGGTGCCAAGGGTAAGCGTTTCTCCTTGCCAAATTCGCGTGTGATGATCCATCAACCTTCGGGCGGCGCACAAGGTCAGGCCACTGATATCGAAATTCATGCGCGTGACATCTTGAAAACCCGGGACCAGTTGAACCGCATCTTGGCGGAGCGCACCGGTCAGCCCATCGAGAAGATCGAGCGCGACACGGAGCGTGACTACTTCATGTTTGCCGATGAAGCCAAGACCTATGGCTTGGTGGACGAGGTGATCAGCAAGCGGCCCTGAGCATAAAACAAGAGGCTTTGCGGCCCCTAACGGCGTTTTCTGGAAAGGAAAGCGCCGTTTTTATTTGGTTATCATTCAGCAACGACTGAAAAGGCATTTCTCCATGGCCGAAAAAAAAGGCTCCTCCAGCGAAAAAACTCTGTACTGCTCCTTCTGTGGCAAAAGCCAGCATGAAGTCAAGAAGCTGATCGCAGGACCGTCGGTATTCATTTGTGACGAATGTATCGACCTGTGCAACGACATCATCCGTGATGAGCTGCCCGCCGGGACCGAGTCTCGCGAGGCCGGAGCTGCGCTGCCTACGCCGCTGGATATCAAGAACAACCTTGATAACTATGTCATTGGCCAGAATGTTGCCAAGCGGACTTTGGCTGTGGCGGTCTACAACCATTACAAGCGCCTGCGCCACAAGGAAAGTGCTAAGAAGGACGATGTCGAGCTGGCCAAGAGCAATATTCTCCTGATAGGCCCTACGGGTTCCGGGAAGACCTTGCTGGCGCAAACATTGGCGCGCATGCTGGATGTGCCGTTTGTGATGGCGGACGCGACCACGCTGACGGAAGCCGGCTATGTGGGTGAAGACGTGGAAAACATCGTGGCCAAGCTGCTGCAAAGCTGCAACTACGAAGTTGAGCGTGCCCAGCGCGGCATTGTGTATATCGACGAAATCGACAAGATTTCACGAAAATCGGACAACCCCTCCATTACCCGAGACGTGTCTGGCGAAGGCGTGCAGCAGGCCTTGTTGAAACTCATCGAAGGTACGATGGCCAGTGTGCCCCCGCAAGGTGGGCGCAAACATCCTAACCAGGATTTTTTGCAGGTCGATACGACCAATATTCTGTTTATTCTGGGTGGCGCTTTCTCTGGACTTGAAAAAGTCATTGGTAACCGCACCGAATCCTCGGGTATTGGCTTTGGCGCTACTGTCAAAAGCAAGGAGCAACGCAGCCTGACCGAGGTGTTTCGCGAGGTGGAGCCGGAGGATTTGATCAAGTTCGGTTTGATTCCCGAACTGGTCGGGCGTATGCCTGTGGTGGCCACCCTGGCGGAACTAAGTGAAGACGCGCTGGTTCAGATCCTGACGGAGCCCAAGAACGCCTTGGTGAAGCAATACAGCAAGTTGCTGGCTATGGAGGGTGTGGATTTGGAAATTCGTCCATCTGCCTTGAAAGCCATTGCCAAGAAGGCTCTGGCGCGCAAGACGGGGGCGCGTGGTTTGCGCTCGATACTGGAGCAGTCGCTCATCGATACGATGTTTGATTTGCCCACCAACCACAATGTGGACAAGGTTGTTGTGGATGAATCCACAATTGACGAGAACAAGCCGCCGCTCCTGGTGTACCGCGAAGCCGCTAAGAAGGCCTGAGACGAAGTGTTGCGTCCTGGGTGGATGCATCTTTTCTGCCCTGCTGCGGTTTAGGCGGCGAGGGTGGCTTGAAAATCGCCGCTAGAAGTCCATATTCAACAGGTTACATAAAGGATCTTCATGTCCGGACACATTTCCCTACCTGCCGAGCCGATCGACTTGCCCTTGCTGCCTTTGCGCGACGTGGTGGTCTTCCCTCATATGGTGATCCCTCTCTTTGTTGGGCGTCCCAAAAGTATCAAGGCGCTGGAAGCTGCGATGGAGGCCGAACGCCGCATCATGCTGGTGGCGCAGAAGGCTGCAGCGAAAGATGAGCCTTCTGTAGCTGACATGTTTGATGTGGGTTGCATTTCCACAATCTTGCAGATGCTGAAGCTTCCTGATGGCACGGTGAAAGTGCTGGTGGAAGGTCAGCAGCGTGCGACGGTAAATCGTATTGAAGATGGCGAGTCACATTTTGTGGCCAGCATCACGCCGGTGGTTGCGTCGGCGGTTGCACATAAAACGACGGAGATCGAGGCATTGCGCCGTGCTGTGATGCAGCAGTTCGACCAGTACGTCAAGCTCAATAAGAAGATTCCACCCGAAATTCTGACGTCCATTTCCAGCATTGATGATCCAGGCCGTCTGGCGGACACCATTGCTGCGCATTTGCCGCTCAAGTTGGATAGCAAGCAGGTTGTGTTGGATTTGTCCGACGTGCGCGAACGTTTGGAAAACCTGTATGGTCAGCTTGAGCGTGAAGTGGATATTCTGAACGTTGACAAGAAGATCCGTGGCCGCGTCAAGCGTCAGATGGAGAAGAACCAACGCGACTTCTATTTGAATGAGCAGGTCAAGGCCATTCAAAAGGAGCTAGGCGAAGGGGAAGAGGGCGCAGACATCGACGAGATCGAAAAGAAGATCAAGCTGGCGAAAATGCCCAAGGAGGCATTGAAGAAGGCTGAGAGCGAGCTGAAAAAGCTCAAGCTGATGTCTCCCATGTCGGCTGAAGCGACGGTGGTGCGTAACTACATTGATGTGCTGACCGCTTTACCTTGGAGCAAGAAGACCAAGATCAAGCACGATTTGCGTAATGCGGAAGAGGTATTGAACGAAGACCACTTCGGGTTGGACAAGGTCAAGGATCGCATCCTGGAATATTTAGCAGTGCAACAGCGCGTGGACAAGGTCAAGGCGCCGATCTTGTGCTTGGTTGGCCCTCCGGGTGTGGGCAAGACATCTTTGGGGCAATCGATCGCCAAGGCGACAGGGCGAAAATATGTGCGAATGGCCTTGGGCGGCATGCGTGATGAAGCGGAGATTCGCGGTCATCGGCGCACCTATATCGGTGCACTGCCTGGTAAGGTTTTGCAAAGCCTGAACAAGATTGGCACGCGCAACCCGCTGTTTTTACTGGACGAAATCGACAAGCTGGGGACAGACTTCAGGGGTGATCCGTCCAGCGCCTTGCTCGAAGTGCTGGATCCGGAGCAAAACCATACCTTCGGCGACCATTATGTAGAGGTGGATTTCGATTTGAGCGATGTAATGTTTGTCGCAACGTCGAATTCCATGAATATTCCTTCTGCCTTGCTGGATCGCATGGAAGTCATCCGTCTTGCCGGATACACGGAAGACGAGAAGACGAATATTGCCGTCAAGTACCTGTTGCCCAAGCAGTTGAAGAACAATGGTTTGAAGGAAGAGGAGCTATTGCTTACGCCAGATGCCGTTCGTGACATCGTGCGTTATTACACCCGTGAAGCAGGCGTGCGTTCATTGGAACGCGAACTCTCCAAGATTTGCCGCAAGGTCGTCAAGGGGCTTCTGCTCAAGCAAATGACTGCGCAGGTCAAGGTGACGGCGGACAACCTGAATGAGTACCTGGGTGTGCAAAAGTACACCTATGGCCGTGCTGAAGAAAAGAACCAGATCGGTCAGGTCGTCGGCTTGGCGTGGACCGAGGTAGGTGGCGATTTGCTGACCATTGAAGCCGCCATCATGCCGGGGAAGGGCGTAATCACCCGTACCGGTTCGCTGGGCGATGTGATGAAAGAGTCGGTGGAGGCCGCTCGTACCGTGGTGCGTAGCCGGTCGAAGCGCCTGGGTATCAAGGATGAGGTGTTCGAGAAGAAGGACATCCATATCCATGTGCCTGATGGCGCAACGCCCAAGGATGGCCCTAGTGCGGGAGCTGCAATGACGACGGCTTTTGTGTCTGCATTGACGGGCATCCCGGTCCGTGGCGACGTTGCCATGACCGGTGAAATTACCTTGCGTGGCGAGGTTACTGCCATCGGAGGCCTGAAGGAAAAGCTGTTGGCTGCGCTGCGTGGTGGCATCAAGACGGTGTTAATTCCCGAGGAAAACGCCAAAGACTTGCAAGACATTCCGGCTAACGTAAAGAATGGGCTGGAGATCGTTCCCGTCAAATGGATTGATCAGGTTCTGGAGCTAGCATTGGAGCGCATGCCCCAGGCTTTGCCGGATGAAGAACCTGTGGCCGTGGCTCCTGCGCTGGAAGCTGCCGTAACACCTGTGGTGCCGGTCAAACACTAGACCGTTTAAGGCTGGCGGAGGCCCAGGTTTCCGCCAGTTTTGCACTTTCAAAGCGTGTGCCAATGCACGCTTAAAAAGCGGTTTTTGCGTTTTCAGGGATAATCGGGGTTTGCCCACGTCGCGTGGGTGCAATTTGCTATTGTTTGAATAGCTACTTACCTCTGGATTTGATGAGCGATACCCCCCTGGATTCTTTCTCGCAACTGCAGCTTGCAGAACCCTTGTCACGTGCCGTGGCCGACATGGGCTATACGTCGATGACGCCGATTCAGGCGCAAGCCATTCCTGTGGTTTTGCAGGGGCGCGATGTAATGGGAGCAGCCCAAACCGGAACCGGTAAAACGGCGGCGTTTTCGTTGCCCTTGCTGCAGCGCATGCTGAAGCATGAGAACCCGTCTACTTCGCCAGCACGCCATCCTGTGCGGGCCTTGGTCTTGCTGCCTACGCGCGAGCTGGCCGACCAGGTTGCCCAGGCCGTGAAGTCTTACGCCAAATATACGAATCTGCGCAGTGCGGTTGTATTTGGTGGCATGGACATGAAGCCGCAAACACTGGAATTGAAAAAAGGCGTAGAAATTCTGGTCGCGACCCCAGGCCGTTTGCTTGACCATATCGAGGCCAAGAATGCGGTTCTGAACCAGGTGGAATACGTGGTGCTGGACGAAGCCGACCGTATGCTGGATATCGGCTTCCTGCCGGATCTACAGCGTATCTTGAGCTATCTGCCTAAGCAGCGCACGACCTTGCTGTTTTCGGCAACGTTTTCTTCTGAAATTAAGCGTCTGGCCAGCAGTTATCTGCAGGACCCAGTCACTATCGAAGTGGCCCGCTCCAATGCCACGGCGTCGACCGTGGAGCAGCATTTCTATAGCATCAACGCAGACGATAAGCGCCGTGCCTTGCACCAGGTGTTAAAAACCCGTGGCCTGAAGCAGGCCTTTGTCTTTGTGAACAGCAAGCTGGGCTGCGCACGCCTGGCCCGTTCGCTGGAAAAGGAAGGCTTGAAGACTGCAGCCTTGCATGGCGACAAGAGCCAGGACGAACGCCTGAAAGCCCTGGACTCCTTCAAGAAGGGCGAAGTCGATTTGCTGGTTTGTACCGATGTGGCTGCGCGGGGTCTTGACATCAAGGATGTGCCTGCCGTGTTCAACTTTGATGTGCCTTTCAATGCCGAAGACTATGTGCACCGCATTGGCCGTACTGGTCGTGCAGGTGCATCGGGCCTGGCTGTGAGCTTTGTGTCTGGCAGCGATGCCCGTTTGGTGGCCGACATCGAAAAGCTGGTCAAGACCAAGATTGAACTCGAAGCTATCGAGTTTGAAGAAGACATTCCCAAAATCCGCGTGCAGGGTCGCATCAACGATGGTCGCCGTGCCTGGGGCGGCGATGATCCGCGGGATGTGATGGATACGCCGCGTCCGGCGCCGCGCGCGCCCCGCCAAGCGGGAGCACCACGAGATCCATTTTTTGACCGCCCTTATGAGCAAACCGCTGCTAGCGATGCTGCTCCGTCCTGGGAAGCTGCGGCCAAACATGCGACCGTGCGGGGGATATCGGCCAATATCAAGCCCAAGCGTAAAGTCGCCGCCTTGTTCAAGGCGATAGACAACTCTGTGTCGGCCTGAGTTTGCTTTTTAGTTGCCGGGGCGCTGCGTTTGCTCGCAGCGTATTTGGATCAGCTGGTTGTCCGCCGTAGAGTTGCCTAGCTTCAGCGCACTCAGGCATCCTCCCCAAACGCAGCCTGTATCCAGCGACAACACGTCGCTGCGGTCCAGCCAGCCCAACGTGGACCAGTGGCCAAAAGCAACAGTGGTGTTTGCTGTGCGCCGTCCTGGCACGTCAAACCAGGGCATATAGCCAGCTGGCGCTCCGCCTGCACCTTCTTTGCTTTCAAATTCCATCTGGCCGTCGGCCGAGCAAAAACGCAGCCGTGTGAGCGCATTCACGATGACGCGCAATCGATCCGCACCTTGCAGGTCGTCGTTCCACTGGGCCGGCGTGTTGCCATACATCTGACCTAAAAATGTCACCAACTCCGGGCCTCGTAAAACGGCTTCCACTTCGGCGGCCACAGCCAGGGTTTGATCTGCGCTCCATCCAGGTAGCACGCCGGCGTGCACCATCAGGATTTCTTGTCCTTGCAAGCGCTCCAGCATCGCGAGGCGCTGATGGCGTACCCAATCGAGCAACGCGGGCCTGTCTGGCGCTTCAAGAATGCCCTGTAGGGTGTCTTGGCTGTGCGTAGGGCGTATGCCGTATGCCGCGGCCAGCAAATGCAGATCATGGTTGCCCAGCAGGCAGCGTGCGGCATCGCCGTAGCCCATCAAGCGCCGCAGCACCTGGGCCGAGGCGGGGCCTCGGTTCACCAGATCGCCCAGCAAGTAAAGGGTATCGCGGCTGGGGGAGAAATCCAGCCTGTCCAGCAAGCGTTGCAACGGGGCATCGCAGCCCTGGATGTCGCCAATTAAATAAATTGCCACGTGTTTTGAAGCGATTTCATCAGTCGCGCATAGCCTGTGCTTTTGACGGCATCTTTCTTTGCTTCAAGAGCCGTCAGTTCTATTGCAAGGGTCAAGAAGCCCACGTCTTTCACAGTCGCAAGTATATGGGTGTGGACTGTATCCTGTTAACCCAGCACCCCATGTCGATCCAATCCAACAAGGTCCAGTTGGTCGGGCTCCATCTGCACATCCGCCGCATGGGCAATATGGCCTTGGCCGTCGTCTACGAGTGGGACAGCTACTGAAAAAGCTGTTTCACTGGCTGACGTTGTGGCGCGGTATCGGTGATTGGCTGCAAGTGCCGTTATTCCTGTTTTGCTGCTGGCCAGGGTTTGCCCTGTCGTTGCTCTGTGCGAGTTTCGTTCCCGGTGTCATTAAAAAGGATGACGTCTGCAAATAAGACTTGTTCAGGATGCCTGTTTGCGAGGTTTGCCGCTTTGCTTATGGCTAGTATCTGTAGCGAAATGTTAACCAAGGCGGCTCTATGCTCAGATTTTTTGGGGTGGTTTTGCTCTGTCTGAGTAGCCAGTCGTTCGCGGCGACGATTTACCTCTGCGAGGGTTATAGCGGCGGCAAATTTTGGTCCTCGGGGCACTGTCGGGAAAAGCAGGCGTTGATCGATCGCATGGAGACTGTGCCGGACGGCCTGCCATTTGATCAACAGGTCAACATGGCAAGCCAGCAAAGAGATAAGGCGCAGCAGTTGTACCAAGCCCCGCAGCAACAGCCCAGCGTGCAGCAGCAAAGCCAGTCGTCATCTACCGACAACAAGGCTGCTTGCGCGGACTTGAACGGGCGTATCGCCAATTTGGATTCCATGGCAAGGCAGCCGCAAACCGGCCAGACCCAAGATTGGATTACAGCTGAGCGTAGGCGGTTACGGGATATTCAGTTTCGGTTGCGGTGTTAGCGAGTTTTGCTTGGGAGCTTAGTGATGGGAATTGAGGACAGAGACTATTGCCGGGAGGACTACGCAAAGAAGCATGGGATGCGGTATGACGCAAAGCTCGTGCGTTACTTTTCTAAGTTGTTTAGACGCGATAGGTTTCGTTCATCGATCCCGGATTCTGGCCCGCCTGAACTACCGGGCGCTAATTGGCATTGGGCAACGAAGGTGTTGTTTTGGTTGGCTTTGGTTGCAGTGCTTTTTGTTGTTTTTCGTGTTGTTGAGCGTAAGCAAATTGAAGCGAAGCGACAAAAGGTTGATGAGGCCAATACGCAGATTCAGAGGGCGCGGCAGGCTCAGCCTGAGAAGCCTACGGTAGATTTTTTCAAGTAGGGGAGTGTGATGCTTGTTGGATATGCGCGTGTGTCTACGAATGAGCAGGAAACAAATTTGCAGATTGACGCTTTAACGCGGCTGGTGTTCAGAAAATCTATTCTGAAAAAACCAGTTCTGTGGGTGCTAGGCCGCAGCTGCACCTTGCCATGGAGGAAATGCAAAAAGGTGATGTGCTGGTGGTCTACAAGATGGACCGGGTATCACGCAGCATGAAAGATTTGCTGAGCATCGTTGACCGTTTAAACGCTCTTGGCTTGGGTCTGCGTAGCGTGACAGAACCGGTTGATACCACTTCGTCTTTCGGTCAGCTCAGCATGCATATGCTCGGTGCCTTCGCCCAGTTTGAGCGCTCTGTGATCCGTGAGCGTGCAATAGCGGGGCAGGTGGCCGCTAGGCATCGCGGCGTTACATGGGGTGGAAGTCCTCGTGCTATCAGCCAGGAAGACGCGCTGGAGTTGGTGGCGCTGAAAGATACCGGCCTATTCGGCCCCAAGCTCCTGGCTGAGATATTCGGCGTTTCAGTCTCTACCGTGTGGTACACCTACTGGACCCACCGCAAACCGGATGCAAGGAAGTTGCGTCATAGAGGATGCCCTGTGATCGGATGTTATCTGTGATTGTCCTTTCGCGGGATGCATTAAGAACGTTGTGTTGCAGAATGCCTTGAGCTGCATGGCGGCGGCTTGTGGTTGCAAAAAGATGTGGATGTATTCTTTATGCGGTAGGCCTGGAACGTCGCCTTGTGGAGCGATCTTGGTAAGCTGAAATGATATTTTGTTAGAGATTAAGTAGTTGGCTCCAACCCGGTTGTGTTGCTTTGGGCCTTTTTTGATCAGGTGAAAAAATGATATTGCCAGTAGAAAAAGAAATGTGGGCTAAGAGTGTCGGAAGGAAGGCCGTTGTGCTTACCGATGCTCAAATTGAGCAAAAATATCAGCAAAAATCCGAGAGGATTGTTACTGAAACCAATAGGGAAAAATTGCCCAATTTTTATAAATCCCTTGAAAAAGCGGATTATATGAATACAAGGCCTTTTTATCAAAGGCGATCGCGATGGGATGCTGTTACTCAATCAAGGCTGATTGAGTCTATTTTAATAAATATTCCAATTCCACCGCTTTTTGTTTATGAAATAAGGGCGAATGTCCATGAGGTAATGGATGGCCAGCAGAGAATAACTGCAATAAAAGCATTTTATTCAAATGAGCTTATTCTGGAGGGGCTTGAGCGCTGGCCAGAGCTCAATGGTCGTACGTATAGTAAGTTACCGCCTGCGATACAGGATGGCATCGATAGGCGTTCTATTAGTTGGGTTTCTGTATTGCAAGAATCTACTGATACTTCAGAAGACGCAATGTTGTTGAAGCAATTGGTGTTTGAGCGATTAAACACTGGGGGGGTCGATCTTAGTCCGCAAGAGATAAGAAATGCGTTGTATGCGGGACCCTTTAATAATATTCTTTTGGAGTTGTCGCGCTTGCCTGCTCATAGGCGTGCGTGGGGCCTTGCGCCTTATTCGAGTACTGAGGATGTGGGTACGCCTGCTTATCTTGCAGATTCGAGTTTCTACAAGAAAATGGAGGATGTTGAAGTTATTCTTCGTTTTTTTGCGCTTCGAAATGCTGAGCATTATCAGAAGGGTATGAGGGGTTTTCTTGACTTGTATATGGTTAATTCTCGATATTTTTCAGAGGATGATGTGTTGCAATTGAAAAATATATATAAGGATACTATTGAAGTTGTAATTCAAATTTTTGGAGACAAAGCCTTTCGTGCCTTTGATGTGAAATCTAAGGAATGGGGGCGTACGCCTCAAAAGGCATTTTCTGATGCAGTGATGGTGGCAGTTAGTCTCAATCTATATAGGCGTGAAAAACTAATTGAGAATTCCTCTTATATTATAGAGAAGATTAAAGTTTTATTTGAGGCTGATGCTGGGGGGATGCTGACTGGGCGCGGAAATACAAAAAAGGATGTCGTGGCTAGAATTTCTGCGATTGCTGAACTTTTTGCATCAGTTATTTAGTTATGCCTTTTAGTACGCTTTCTACTCTGAAAGAGCAGGTTGGTGAGATATGTAAAATTGTGGAGGTTAATGATCGCATTCGACTAAGTCAGGCATATATTCCTCCATTAATTGCGGTGGATGTTGATCCTATTTATTGGCGTAAATATGATTACTGTGCTGCAGTCTTGCGTATTTATGCTACGTTTGAGCGATTTGTAATAGAGGTTTGCCAGAAGTGGCTGGATTTTCTGTCTGAAAACAGTTTTTCCTTGGTGGCTGATTCTGAGAAGTTTCTGGAGCGCTATCAGATTGGTGTTGGGGATATATTGAGGAGGTCAACTGAGAATAGATTCTCTCATTTGAACTTAAAAACTCTTGTTTCCGGACTGAGTAGTCTTCAGGATAATGATCGATTTTCGGCGGTGGGTACGGATTCGCTTTTTGCAAGCACTCCAAATTTGAAGCTTTCGGATATAATTTCGGTGCTAGATGTAATGGAATTGGAAAATCCATCCGCTTGGATTGCAAATTTTCCGCTTTTGGAGAAGTTCAAAGAGAGTACAGGGCAGGGGGTTGATGAGTTTCTCAAGGAGTTGGTTGATCGTAGAAATGAAGCTGCTCATGGAAACAAAATGCCGGATGATATTTGGGCGGCAGTATTAATTAAAGAGTCCGCAAATTATGTGGAGGCTATTGCGGTCGCTATCGCTGAATTTATTGGTTATCAGATGATTCTTAATGCTGAAAAGCGCGGCCCAGTAAGATTTCCTGATTTGGCTATGGTCGGCCGTGTAACTGAAGTATTTAAGGCTCCATCGGCCTTTGTTGTTGTTGCTCGAAGCGTTGGACTGTGGGTAGGCATGCGAATTGCTGTTGTTTCCAAAAATCGCTGCTACTTAGACCAAATTAACGATTTATCTCTGAACGGCGAGAAAGCCTTGGCTTGGTTTCCTTGTCCAGGCGAAGAAGTCGGAATGAAGATTGGCGATCTCCCTGGGCGGAAGTCCAGAATTTACGGAGTTGAGGGCTGCGGGTGGCTGTAGTTTTCAGGAAATCTGAGCCGGTTTTCCTATCAAGTTCAGGCCACCAATGACGTTCTTGCCTGGGTTCCCTCTGGGGCATTTGCAAACGGCGCTAAGTAGCATCGATGAAGTAAAGTGCCATCTCCTCATTCTCACATCTGATCCATGGATTTATTGCTGATCGTGCTGTTGACCTTGCTCAACGGCGTTTTTTCTATGTCTGAATTGGCCTTGGCGTCCAGCCGCAAGGCACGTCTGGCGGCGATGGCCGAGGCGGGGGACAAGGGGGCGCAGGCTGCGCTGGATTTGTTGGACAACCCCACGCAATTCCTGTCTTCGGTACAGGTCGGCATCACATCGATCGGCATGGTCAACGGTATTTTGGGTGAGGCCGCGTTCAGCGATGGCGTGTCGGCCTGGATCCAGCACTGGGGTGTGGCGGCACGGGCGGCGGATGTGTCCGCTACTGTGATTGTGGTGACGGTGATTACCTTTGTGACCATCGTGTTTGGTGAACTGGTGCCCAAGCGCATTGGCCAGCTGCACCCTGAGCTGGTGGCGCGCTATGTGTCGCGGCCTATGGCGTGGGTGGCCACGGCGGCCAAGCCGTTTGTGCGTTTGCTGTCTTTCAGCACCCAGGCTGTGTTGAAGCTGCTGCGCATCGACAACGCGGCGGGTCGGTCTGTGACTGAGGAAGAGATCGTTGCCAGCCTGGAAGAGGGCGTGGATGCCGGTGTAATCGAAGAGCATGAGCATCTGATGGTGCAGAACGTGTTTCGCCTGGACGAGCGGCCGTTGACATCCCTGATGGTGCCGCGTACCGACGTGGAGTGGCTGGAAGCCACCCACAGCGTGGCGCAATGCCTGCAGATGGCCAGCAGTGGTGGCGACAAGGGGGCGCACTCCTGGTACCCGGTGTGCCGTGGTTCGTTGGACGATGTGGTGGGTGTGATCAGCGTGGCCCGTCTGCTGGAGCTGGGCGCTGATCAGGCCGGCCCGGTGGAGCCGTATGTGCTGCCTGCAGCTTTTCTACCCGAAACCCTGAGTGGCATGGAACTGCTGGAGCAGTTCCGCGCCAAGTCGGGCCGCATGGTGTTCGTGGTGGATGAATACGGTGTGGTGCAGGGCTTGATGACTCCGCGTGACCTGTTGGAAGCCATCACCGGTGAGCTGCAGCCCGGTGCGCAGGCCGATGCCTGGGCCACGCAGCGCGAAGATGGCTCCTGGCTGCTGGACGGCCTGATGCCGGTAACGGAGCTGAAGGTGCGCCTGGACATCAAGGAGCTGCCCGACGAGGCGCGGGGCCGCTACAACACCGTGGCGGGGCTGTTGATGTCGGTGTCGGGCCGGATGCTGGCGACGGCGGAGCGTATCGAGTGCGCGGGCTGGCTGTTCGAAGTTGTGGACCTGGACGGCAAGCGCATAGACAAGGTGCTGGCTATGGCTATTGAGACTGCTGATCCAGCTTAGCCTGGCGCAGGCGGGCCATTTGCTCGTCTTCCATCTGGCGGCGTTTTTGCCGCTGCTTCTCCAGCTCTTCCGCGCGCAGCGCTTCGATTTCTTCTTCGGTCAGTGGTTTGTCGAAGGTCAGCTCCATGCCTGCGGCGGTAGCGGGTTCGCCGCGCGCGCTCTTCAGCTTCAGGTTCAGCCTTAGTTCGTTGGCTGAGTCGGCATTGCGGATGGCTTCTTCGTAGGAGATATCGCCTGCGTTGTACAGCTCGAACAGGGCCCAGTCGAAGGTGCGCATGCCCAGCTCGCGCGACTTGTCCATGATGCTTTTCAGGTCACCAAACGCGCCCTTGAAAATACGGTCGGCCACGATGGGCGTGTTCAACAGTACCTCTACCGCAGCGCGGCGGCCCTTGCCGTCCTCCATGCGCACTAGGCGTTGCGACACGATGGCACGCATATTCGCCGACAAATCCATCAGCAGTTGGTTGCGCCGTTCTTCGGGGAAGAAGTTGATGATGCGGTCCAGCGCCTGGTTGGCATTGTTGGCGTGCAGCGTGGCTAGGCATAGGTGGCCAGTTTCGGCAAATGCAATCGCATGCTCCATGGTCTGCGGGTCGCGGATTTCGCCGATCAGAATGACGTCGGGTGCCTGGCGCAGTGTGTTCTTCAATGCGTGGTGCCAGGAATGCGTGTCCACGCCCACCTCGCGGTGGCTGACCAGCGACATCTTGGAGGTGTGCACGTACTCCACCGGGTCTTCCACGGTGATGATGTGGCCGCCGGTACTGGCATTGCGGTGGTCGATCATGGCCGCGAGCGAGGTGGACTTGCCCGAGCCCGTGCCACCCACCACCAGCACCAGCCCGCGCTTGTGCATGATGACTTCCTTCAGCACCTCGGGCAGGACCAGGCTGGCAAAGCTGGGGATTTCGGCCGCAATGGTGCGTATCACCATGCTGACGTTTTGCTGCTGCACGAAGACGTTGACGCGAAAGCGCGCCACACCGGTCAGAGCCATGGCGAAGTTGCACTCCATTTCCTTGGCGAACTCTTCGCGCTGGCGCTCGTTCATCATGGCGTGGGCCAGCATGCGGGTGACGTCGCCGGCCAGCTTTTGGGCCGACAAGGCCTTCATCTGGCCATGGGCCTTCATGCTCGGTGCGAAGTCGCAGGCGATGAATAGGTCTGAGCCACCCGCCTGGTGCATGGCAGTCAGCAGCTTGTGCATATAGCTGCGGGCTTGGTCTTCGGTCAAAGCTGACATGGCGGGTCTCGGTTGGAAGTGGATGCTATCTTTTAAATAGCTGCTAGCGCAGGTAATGTCTGCGCTAGAGGCCTATTTTTTATAAATTCAAAAATAAGCCCGCATTCCGAGTGTCAGGCAACTACAACGGGGGCGCTGTCGCCGCGCGGTGCAATTTTGCCGATTTCAAACACCGCTTCACCCAGGCCGCGCAGGGTGGCTGCGGTGGCTGCGGCGTTTGCCGCGTCCACCACTACCACCATACCGATGCCGTTGTTAAAGGTGCGGTTCATTTCGAAATCGTCAATGCCGGCTGTCTTTTGCAGCCAGGCGAACAGCTCGGTCTGGGGCCAGCTGCGCTTCACCAGGTGGGCGGCCGTGCCTTCGGGTAACACGCGGGGGATGTTTTCCAGCAGGCCGCCACCGGTGATGTGGGCCAGGGCCTTGATCGGGTGCGCAGCCAGCGCGGCCAGCACGTTTTTCACATACAGGCGGGTGGGTTCCATCAGGGCTTGCTTGAAGGGCTTGCCGTCCAGCGTGGCGGGTGCGGTGTCGCCGGCGCGCTCGATGCACTTGCGCACCAAGCTGAAGCCATTGGAATGTACGCCGCTGCTGGCCAGGCCCAGTACCACGTCGCCGGGGGCGACTTCCTTGCCGGTCAGGATCTTCGACTTTTCGACGGCGCCGACGGCGAAGCCGGCCAGATCGTATTCGCCCGCCGGGTACATGCCGGGCATTTCAGCGGTTTCACCGCCAATCAGCGCGCAGCCAGACAGCTCGCAACCCTTGGCGATGCCGCCGACCACGGCTGCAGCGGTATCCACATCCAGCTTGCCGCAGGCAAAGTAGTCCAGGAAGAAAAGCGGCTCGGCGCCTTGCACCAGCACGTCGTTGACGCTCATGGCCACCAGGTCGATGCCCACGGTGTCGTGCATATTCCACTCGAACGCCAGGCGCAGCTTGGTGCCCACGCCGTCGGTGCCGCTGACCAGCACCGGCTCTTTGTAGCGCTTGGGTACTTCAAACAACGCGCCAAAGCCGCCAATCCCTGCCAGCACGCCTTCGCGCATGGTCTTTTTGGCCAGAGGCTTGATGCGCTCGACCAGGGCGTCGCCGGCGTCGATATCGACCCCTGCGTCCTTGTACGAGAGGGGAGAAGTGTGGGAAGTGGTCATGGTCGGAGCGTGTAGAAGAGGGCGAAAGATGCGGGCATTACTGCCCAGATAAGCGGGCCGACGGGATTTAGCCGTGTAGCCCTATAGAATTTGGGCAGATTTTAAGGGCTTGCGTGTGCATGTCCGCACAGCCGGCTTCCTGCGCCGCCCTCCTTTTCGACCCCAACCCACCTCCTGATGCAATTTACCCCCACCCAAATGCGCGGTTTCACCTGGATTTCCATTGCGCTGGGCATGGTGCTGGCCCTGTGGCTGCTGGGGCCGGTGTTGACACCGTTCGCGGTGGCGGCGGTGTTGGCCTATGTGCTCACGCCGCTGGTGGATTCGTTGGACAGCCTGTGCCGGGGGCGAGTCCCGCGTTGGCTGGCGGTGACCGTCGTTGAGATGGGTTTCGTGCTGGCCTTTTTGATGCTGGCGCTGCTGATCGTGCCGATTGTGGTCAAAGAGGCGCCTCTGATGCGCGAGCAGTTGCCGGGCCTGCTGGACGGCCTGGTGCGCTGGCTGCAGCCCTTGTTAGCCCAGCTGGGACTGAAGATATCGCTGGACCCGGCCAGTATCAAGGCCTTTGCCTTCAAGTACCTGAATGCCAATGTGGAGGAGGCGCTGGGCTCCCTGCTGTCTTCGCTCAAGCTAGGCGGCAGCGTGGCGCTGTCGGTCGTGGGGAATCTGCTGCTGATACCCGCAGCCTTGTTTTACCTGCTGATGGATTGGGACCGTTTTGTGGCCCTGGTGGTGCAGTTCGTGCCTACCCGCCTGCGCGCGGGCTTTGACCGTTTTGTGGAAGAGGCCGACCAGGTGCTGGGCCAGTATCTGCGTGGTCAGTTGCTGGTGATGCTGATCATGGCGGTTTTCTACGCGGTAGGCCTGAGCCTGTTCGGCCTGGACCTGGGCGTGCCCATCGGCATCTTCACCGGCCTGGCCATGTTCGTACCTTACCTGGGCTTTGGTGTGGGCCTGGTGCTAGCCAGCCTGGCAGGGATATTGCAGTTTGCCTCCATCAAGGCGGTGGTCATGGTGGCTGTCGTATTTGGCTCCGGCCAGGTGCTGGAAAGCTTGTTCCTGACCCCTCGTCTGGTCGGTGAGCGCATAGGTCTGCATCCGCTGGCGGTGATTTTTGCCTTGCTAGCGTTTGGCGAGGTGTTCGGTTTTGTCGGCGTGCTGGTGGCCTTGCCTGTCAGTGCGGTGATGTTGGTGGGCATACGCCGTTTGCGCGTGCGCTACCTGGCCAGCCCGTTCTACCGGGGATGAGCATGCAGCAACTGGTATTGGACATCGGCTTGGCTACCAGCCCGACGCTGGGCAATTTCTTCGCCGGTCAGAACCAGGCTGCGCTGCAGCATGTGCAGCAGGCCGTGGTGGACACCGGCCGTCCTTTGCAAACCTATCTGTGGGGTGAGCCCGCCACCGGCAAAACCTATTTGCTGCGCGCGGTGCGCGAGGCCTACCGCATGCAGGCCGCCCAGGTGGGCTGGCTGGATCCCAGCGTCTACGAACCGCCCGAGTTTGACGATAGTTGGGCGGCTGTGCTGCTGGACGATGTGCATCTGTACAACCCCGCTCAGCAGCATATGGCCTTCAAGTGGTTTGTGAATGCGCAGACCTGTAACTGCTGGGTGCTGGGCGCGGGCGATGTGCCACCGGCCGACCTGGCGCTGCGGGAAGACCTGCGTACCCGCCTGGGCGGCGGCCACGTGTTTGCGCTACAGGTGCTGAGTGAAGACGAGCGCCGTGCCGTGCTGCGCCGCGAGGCACAGGCCCGCGGCCTGGTGCTCAGCGACGAGGTGGTGGACTTCATGCTGCGCCGCTTCAGCCGCGACCTGGGTAGCTTGATGCAGTTGCTGGAGCACCTGGACCGTTACGCGCTGCAGACCCAGCGCGCCATCACCATTCCTTTGGTCAAATCCATGCTGGAGACAATTTGAAAGAGCAACCTGTGAAACTGGCGCTGTTCGACCTCGACCACACGCTGATCCCCATGGATTCCGATTACGCCTGGGGCAGCTACACCACCGATATCGGCTGGACCGACCCTGTAGTGTTCAAGCAGCGCAACGACGACTTCTACGCCCACTACAAGGCCGGCACGCTGGATATCCACGAGTACGTGCTCTTTGCCACCGCGGCAGCTCGGCGCCAGGGTGCTACTAAATCCATAGCTGCCCACGCAGACTTCATGCGCACAGTCGTGCAGCCTTCCATTACGCCGCAGGCGCTGGACTTGCTTCAGCAGCACCGCGAGGCGGGTGCACAGCTGGTCATCGTCACCGCCACCAACGCCTTCGTCACCCGGCCCATCGCCCAGGCGCTGGGCGTCGAGGAGTTGATTGCGGTCGATCTGGAGCAGGACGCGAGCGGTTGGATCACCGGCAACATCCAGGGCGTGCCGTCCTTTCGCGAGGGCAAGATCACCCGCGTGGAACAATGGCTGGCCCAACGGGGTCTGGGCTGGCAGGATGTGGACGCCACCTTTTATTCCGACTCCATCAACGACCTGCCACTGCTGGAAAAAGTCCAGCATCCTGTCGCCACCAACCCCGACGCGCGTTTACGCGCAATTGCCCAGGAGCGCGGCTGGCGCATACTGGAGCTGTTTTCCTAATTCCCAATGATCAAGACATTTATCGACAAACTGCTGGGCAAAAAGCCCGTCGCGAAACAGCCGAAATTCGGCAAACGCGCTGAAATACCGGTCACTGAGCACGGCATCAACCCCTCTTTGGTGGACGAGCGCGCCATCAATGTGGTCAGCACGCTTCAGGCGGCTGGCTTCGAGGCCTATATCGTCGGCGGCGCCGTGCGCGACCTGCTGGTGGGCCTGCGCCCCAAGGACTTTGACGTGGCCACCAATGCCACGCCCGAGCAGGTCAAGGGCCTGTTCCGCCGCGCCTTCATCATTGGCCGGCGCTTTCGCATCGTCCACGTGGTGTATGGGCGAGGCCGCGAAAACGAGGTCATCGAGGTTTCTACCTTCCGCGCCTATATGGACAACGCCGCCGCCGAGCAGGTGGCCGGCAACGAGCGCACCAGCAAGAGCGAGCTGGCGAACATGAAGCACGCTGTCGATTCCAGCGGCCGTGTGCTGCGCGACAACGTCTGGGGCCCGCAAGATGAAGACGCGGCCCGCCGCGACTTCACCATCAACGCCATGTACTACGACCCCAAGAGCCAGATCGTGGTGGACTACCACGGCGGCATCAAGGACACCAAGAACCGCGTCATCCGCATGATTGGCGACCCGGCCACCCGCTACCGCGAAGACCCGGTGCGCATCATCCGCGCCGTGCGCTTCTCCGCCAAGCTGGGTGCCCTGGGTTTCACAATCGAGCCTAAAACCGCCGCGCCGCTGGTGCATTCGCAGAAGTTGCTGGCCGATGTGCCGCAAAGCCGCTTGTTCGATGAAATGCTCAAGCTGCTGCAAACGGGCCACGCCGTGGCCACCATCGCCCAACTGCGCAAGCTCGGCATGGCCACTGGTATCTATCCCTTGCTGGACGTGGTGGTGGAGCGCGCCGACCAGCCCTTTGTACTGGCCGCGCTACAAGACACGGACCGCCGCGTAGGCGAGGGCAAGCCCGTCGCACCCAGCTTCCTGCTGGCGTGTGTGCTGTGGGCCGACGTGCGTGAGGGCTGGGCTGTTCGAACGGGCCGCCAGCCGCCCTTCGTGGCGCTGCAGGATGCTATCGAAGACGTGTTCAACGCCCGCATTGGCGACGTATCCGGTCGCGGCAAGCTGGCGGGCGACATGCGCGAGACCTGGTTGATGCAGCCGCGCTTTGAAAAGCGCGTGGGCAGCGGCCCCTACGGCATGATCGACCAGCCGCGCTTCCGCGCCGCCTTCGACTTCATGCGCCTGCGCGCCGATGCCGGCGAGGTGGATCAATCTATCGCCGATTGGTGGCAGGAGTTCACTACCGGCAGCGATGACCAGCGCGAAGACCTGCTGGCCCAGGCCCGCGAAGAGCAGGGCCGCCGCCAGAAGGCCGTGCGTGTACCCCGTGTGGTCTCACAGCCACGTGTGCCTGCAGACCAGCCAGCCGCCGTGGACGCGGCCCCTGAGTCTGACGTAGCAGCTGCCCCTAAGAAGCGCCGCCGCCGTCGCAAGCCCGGTGCGGGCGGTGCCGCACCCGCGGCCGGCTCCGATGCCTGAGCAGCAACGCGCACCAGTTAGCGCCTACATCGCTCTCGGCGCCAACCTGGGTGATGCCGCGGGCACGCTATTGGCGGCCATGGATGCCATCCACGCGCTGCCGCAGACCCAGGTGGCGCAACGTTCCTCGTTGTACCGCACCGCCCCCGTGGACTCGGCTGGTCCAGATTATGTCAATGCGGTTGTTGAAGTAATAACGGGTTTGTGCGCGCCTGATCTGCTGGTGCAGCTACAGAAAATAGAGCAATCGGCGGGGCGCCTGCGCCCGTACCGGAACGCACCACGCACGCTGGACCTGGATATTCTGTTGTTTGGCGCAGCCCGAATCGAGAGCCCGGCGTTGACCGTGCCGCACCCGCGCATGTGGCAGCGTGCTTTTGTATTGCACCCTTTGGCGGAGATTGCACCCGCGCAAGTGGCGTTGGATCAGCTAGATACGGTGCACGATCAGGCTATAGAAAAACTATAAGAAAAGTGCCGCTGGCGCAAATTTATTCTGCGGTGCCAGCTATCTAAAATATAGCAGCCGTCAATACGCTTTTTTATCGTTCAGAACCACCAGCACGGTTTTGACGATGATCCACAAGTCAAATCCCAGAGACCAGTTGCGCAGGTACTCCAGGTCGTATTCGATGCGTTTTTCCATCTTGTCGATGGTTTCGGTCTCGCCCCGGTAGCCGCTAACCTGTGCCCAGCCCGTAATGCCGGGTTTGACCTTGTGCCGCACCATATAACCCTTGACCAACTTGCGGTAGGTTTCGTTGTGGGCTACCGCATGGGGGCGAGGACCCACGATGCTCATCCGGCCCTGTAACACGTTAACGAACTGCGGCAGTTCGTCCAGGGAGGTTTTACGCAGTATGGCTCCCAGTGGGGTAATGCGGCTATCGTTCTTGGTGGCTTGCTTGACGACCGAGCCATTGTCTTCCGTGGTCATGGAGCGAAATTTGTACACCAGAATTTCTTTCCCATCCAAGCCGTAGCGCCGTTGCTTGAAAATGATCGGGCCAGGGGATGTGAATTTCACAGCCAAGCCCAGTATCACAAATACGGGGGATGCCAGCAGCAGAATGCCCAGCGATATGATGATGTCCGATGCGCGTTTGATCAGCCCGCTTATGCCATTGAACGGGGTTTCGCATACGGCCATGACCGGCATGGGGCCCACATTGGTCAGCCGCCCCTGGATCAGGTCGGTCATGAAAATATCAGGTGCGAAATAAATGGAGGCTGTGGTGTCTTTTAGGTCATCCAGCAGACTCAGAATGCGAGGCTGGGAGGCCATGGGCAAGGCGAGATAGAGGGCGGTGACATTGTGGGTGTTCATGTAATTCGCCAGGTCAGACATGCGTCCCAGTAAAGGGACCGTGCCTAGTTCCCCTAGGCGGTCTGAGGCGCGGTCATCAAAAAAACCAAGTACTCGGGTGTTTAAGTAAGGGTTCGATTCGAACTCTCGCATCAGGCGCAGTCCTACTTCGTTCACGCCGGTAATTACCACCTGACGTAGTCCATTTTGTGCCATGAATTTAGGTACAGCCCAGCGCATGAGAAAGTGGCCACTAATTTGTACAAACGGTGTCAACAGCGCCCAGGCGATCAAAACAGGTCGCGTAAAACTTTTTAAGTAGCCTGTTGCTATGCCAAAGCCACCCAAGATCAGTAAAAAAGTCAGCCAATTTGTCAGTAGTTTTCGTAATACCTGGCGTGGAGCCTCGTGGAACCCGACATTGCCGGGGAATGAGAGTGAAAAAGCTATCACCCCCAAGATCATGTAGCGCGCAGAAAACGGGTGGGCAAATGCGGCCAAGCATACAGCCAGGGCCACGATGGTGACCACGGGATCCAGAAAGGCTTCTATCGCACCGACGAGGGAAAAGCTCGGGCGAAGGAAGTTTTTTTGCTTGTCAATAGCATTTATCATGAGGAACCAGGATATCGGGATGCAGAAAAAGGCTAAATATGCGCAAATGTACCAATGTCTGGCGGGTAAAGCAGATTTGCAGGTCCTGGGTGCGCATTAATTTCCCATAATATGGAAAACTGTTTCAATTCGAGTAGGTTTTTTGCTGCAGTGCACACATTGTTGCAATTTACCTAGGGTTTACCAGAGTATCTCCATGTATATTGCAATGCAGCAAGCATGCAGTTCACTAGGGGAGTGTTTATGTTGAAACTAATTACTATCGTTGCGGTTCTCGGTTTCGCATCGATGACAGAGGTATGTGCTGCGAATCCAACTAGTGCTGATGCGCTGGTCGTTCCGCGAATGAGCGTAGCCAAAATTTCGTCAGGCATGGATTCCGCCGTTGGGGTTGTGCAAAATTCTGGCATGGTAAAAGTTGCTTTGGGTTCCAATTCTCGTGGGCGTACGGTGGAAGCGAGCAATGGATCTCTGAATGGTGACGTGGATTCTATGGACGACATGGGCAATCTAGATGGCCGAGCTATATGGGCTGGCTTGGCTTTGATGGTGGTTATTGCCATGCGCCGCATTCGTAACGATTGATTCTCGGCGTTGTTGAAATCGTCAGGGCTGTGCTGTCCGAGTTGCTGGCTTTGATGGGGTAGATGGGTATTTCCTTGGGTGTGGGTTAGTCACATCTTCTTGCCTGAGAGCTTCTGAACGGATGTTGTTATAGCCGTTTGCATCGCTCCTCAGTGCGTCTTGCTCTGGGCGGTTAAACTCCGCGCTGTCATTTTCTCGTCATATTTCTGACGCAATCCCCCTTAGGAGTCTCGCCATGCTGTTTGGCAAGCTGTTGCCGCGTGAAGGCAATTTTTTCGAAATGTTCAACCAGCATGCGGATCGCATTGTGGAGGCGGCGCGGGCTTTTTCCTTGTTGGTGGCGAACTATGGTGATCCGCAGTTGCGCGAGCGCTATACCCGTGAGGTGGATACGGCCGAGCATGCGGCCGACCGCGTCACGCGCGAAGTCAACAAGATGTTGCACAAAACTTTCATCACGCCGATTGACCGGGAGCAGATCCATCAGCTGATCAACACCATGGATGATGTGGTGGACGTGATCCAGGATTCTGCGGAGACCATGTCTTTGTATGACGTGCGCCACATGACGGAGGACATGTCCCGCTTGACGGAGTTGAGTCTCAAGTGTTGTGAGCGCCTGAAGGATGCGGTTTATATGCTGGCCAAGATCGCCGAGCCCAAGGTTGCAGAGGCCGCCCTGAAGACATGTGAAGAGATCGACCAACTGGAGTCGGATGCAGATCGGGTCATGCGCTCCGCCATGAGCAAGCTGTTCCGCGAGGAGCCCGACGTGCGCGAGCTCATCAAGCTCAAAGCTATTTACGAGTTGCTGGAAACTATCACCGACAAATGTGAGGATGTTGCCAATTTGATCGAGGGCGTTGTCCTCGAGAACTCCTGAGTCGGGGCTTTAGATGGCTACGGTGCAGGTGGGCTTGTGGGTGGTGGTAGTGCTGGTCGTCATGGCGCTGTTGTTTGATTTCATGAACGGTTTCCACGATGCGGCGAATTCAATTGCGACGGTGGTGTCCACGGGGGTGCTGAAGCCGGTGCAGGCTGTGGTGTTTGCTGCGCTGTTCAATTTCGTCGCCTTGTTTATTTTCCATTTAAGCGTTGCGGCGACGGTAGGTAAGGGTATTGCCGACCCGGGTGTGATTGACGTTCACGTGGTGTTTGGTGCGTTGATGGGGGCGATTTTCTGGAATCTGGTGACGTGGTACTACGGGATTCCCAGCAGCTCCTCGCATGCGCTGATTGGCGGCATTGTGGGTGCGGTTGTGGGTAAGGCGGGTTCGGGGGCGCTGGTGGCTAGCGGCATTTTGAAGACCGTGGCCTTTATTTTTGTGTCCCCGATTCTGGGCTTCTTTTTGGGGTCGCTGATGATGGTGGCGGTGGCCTGGATTTGTCGCCGTGCAACGCCATCTAAGGTGGATCGCTGGTTCAGGCGGCTGCAATTGTTATCTGCGGGGGCTTATAGTTTGGGCCATGGCGGCAATGATGCGCAGAAGACGATCGGCATCATCTGGATGTTGCTGATCGCGACCGGCCACGCGACTGCGACCGACGCCTCTCCGCCGACGTGGGCCATCGTGAGTTGTTACACGGCGATTGCTGGTGGAACCATGTTTGGTGGCTGGCGCATCGTGAAGACCATGGGTCAAAAGATCACCAAGCTCAAGCCTGTGGGTGGTTTTTGCGCTGAAACTGGCGGTGCATTGACCTTGTTTTTGGCAACGGCCTTGGGCATTCCTGTCTCCACCACGCACACCATCACCGGTGCCATTGTGGGTGTGGGTTCAACCCAGCGTGCCAGCGCGGTGCGTTGGGGGGTGGCTGGAACCATCATCTGGGCCTGGATTTTCACCATTCCCGCCAGCGCTTTTGTGGCTGCCGTGGCCTACTGGTTCAGCCTGCAGATTTTCTGATCATGGAGTGCTTTTGGGCGTTACTTCAATTTGGTATTCGAAGTAACGCTGAAAGCTGAAAGCCAGGCTGGCCATCAGGGTGCCGGTGCCGACCAGCAGGGCGCAGGCCAGTGCACCTACTGTCAGCCAGTTGGATTGGCCAGGCGCTGCCTCGGCGTCTGTAGCGGGGTTGTAGGCCGCATTCCATTTCTCTGGCGTCTTGAGTCCGTAGACCAAAGCAGACAGCGCGCCTGCGCTAATGGTCAGCCCAAGCAGCGGAATTAATACCCAACTCCAATGGTCGTCCAGGCCTATCTGCTGCGCACGAATGACGCCATACAAGCCTAGTGCCGAGGGAAGGGGGTACAGCCAGCCCCAGATATCGCCCATGCCGCGTAGGTAAAAGCGGTGCAGACCCAGCGGGCCGCCCAGAAAGGCTAGCCAGGCCGCCAGTGTTTTATTTTTCATGTGTGGGTCTATTCGGGTGAATGGGCGTCGCCCGCGCCGATGGTTTTTTCCATCAGTACCACGTCCAGCCAGCGACCAAATTTCCAGCCGCAAGACTTGAGTATGCCCACCTGGGTGAAGCCCAGGTTGCGGTGCACGCCGATGGAGCCCGCGTTGGCCGAGTCTCCGATGACGGCGATCAGCTTGCGTACACCAACTCTTTCGGCCTGCGTGGCCAGCTCGGTCAACAGCAAGCGTCCCAGGCCCTTGCCTCCAATATTTGGGGCCATGTAGATGGAGTCTTCGGCGGAAAAGCGGTACGCGGGGCGTGGTTTGAACCAGTTGCAGTAGGCAAAGCCCAACACTTGGCCTGCGTTCTCCAGTACGAGATAAGGTAGGCCTTTGGCGAGTACGTCGGCTCTGCGGCTGGCCATGTCTTCGGCGCTGGGTGGAGTGGTTTCAAAGGTGCCGGTGCCGTGCAGGACGTGGTGGGCATAGATGGCGGTGATGGCGGGAATATCTTTGTCGTGGGCGGGGCGTATGGTTGGCATGTAGAAGGACGTTATAATGGAGGGCTTTTCAGCGTGTCACTGGCTAGGTGGTCAGTTGCGTGTCTCAACGCTGGAATATATCGCTAGGTCCCTACATCAAGTAGGGTCTGGTACATCGGTTGAAATGGTTCAACCATCCCGAAGGATAAATCATGGTCGTTATTCGACTCGCCCGTGGCGGTGCAAAAGCACGCCCGTTTTTCAACATTGTTGTGACCGACAAGCGCACTCGCCGCGATGGTCGTTTCATTGAACGTATCGGTTTTTACAACCCGATCGCTACCGCCAATGAAGAAAGCATCCGCATTGCCCAGGATCGCTTGACCTACTGGCGCGGCGTTGGTGCACAAGCTTCCCCCACGGTGGAACGCCTGATTGCACAAGCGGCCAAAAAAGCTGCTCCTGCTGCTTAATTAAATGTATTTGGGCAGAGCCGGGTCGCTAATGCGGCCATGCCTGCCCCGCAAAATCCCATGATGCCTCTTTTAGATACCGCTGAATTGCCGGCGGATGCCGTCGAAGTGGGGCGCATCGGTGATGCATGGGGAGTCAAAGGCTGGTTCAAAGTGGTCTCCCATAGCGCCGCACCCGAGGCGCTTTTTTCTTCCAAACGTTGGTATTTGCTCCCCACCGAACGTGGCGCCAAGCACTTTGAAGGTGCTCGCCTGTTGCGCGTGACTGAAGCCAAGGAGCATTCCGGCGGCGTGGTGGCCCAGGCGCATGAAGTCGTGGGGCGCGATGCCGCTGAGGCTCTGCGTGGCTCTCGTATTTTTATTGCGCGCGCCAACTTTCCAAGTGCTGCGACCGATGAATATTACTGGGTCGATTTGATCGGTCTGGACGTGCTGAACCGCGAAGGTGTGGCTCTGGGGCAGGTCAAGGAGCTGATGTCCACCGGTGCGCAAACCGTGCTGGTGGTGGCTTACGAGGCCCTGGATGCCGCGGGCGTTGCGCAGACGCTTGAGCGCATGATCCCGTTTGTAGCGGCCTATGTGGACAAGGTGGATTTGTCCACGCGCTGTATCACCGTGGACTGGCAGCCGGACTACTAGGCTGTAAGGCGCTGCGTATGCGGTTCGACGTCATCAGTTTGTTTCCCGAGATGTTTTCGCCGTTTTTGACCAGCGGCGTGGCACGGCGTGCGTTTGAATCCGGCCTGGTACAAGTCCAAATCTGGAATCCCCGTGATTTTGCTGACGGCAACTACCGCCGCGTCGATGACCGTCCGTTTGGTGGCGGTCCGGGCATGGTGATGATGGCGGAGCCCCTGGCGCGCTGTCTGCGTGCAATCCAGGCGGATCGTGCCGATGCCTCGCCGGCGCCTGTGGTCCTTTTCTCTCCCCTTGGGCAGGTCTTGAATCACACAGCGGTTGAAGCCTGGTCCGCCAGCGCTGGTGCTGTGCTGGTGTGTGGGCGCTACGAGGGTATCGATCAGCGCTTCATTGATCAATTTGTGACCCATCAGATCAGTCTGGGCGACTTTGTCCTGTCCGGCGGCGAAATTGCGGCCCTGGCTTTGCTGGATGCGGTGGCGCGGTTACAGCCCGGTGTGTTGAATGACGAGGGCAGCCACCAATTGGATAGCTTCAACCCCGCCCTTGATGGGCTGCTGGACTGCCCGCACTACACCCGGCCTGAAATATGGGAAGAGCACCCGGTGCCGGATGCGTTGATGTCCGGCCACCATGCGCAGATCGAGCGCTGGCGCCGAGACCAGCGTCTGCAATTGACGGCGCAACGGCGCCCGGATTTGCTGGAGGCGGCGCGGGCTGCGGGTCGCATCAGCCGGCAGGACGAAGCTGTCTTGAAGGCCACGTCACGTAGCTGAATGGCGTCGTTGGGGTGAAATGCTATAATCAAAGGCTTTTCGATCCTCTGCCTGGCCGCTTTGCCATCCCGGTAAAAGCATTTTTTAGGCGCATGCATGATCACTAGAGGAAAACCATGAACTTAATCGAAATCCTAGAGCAAGAAGAAATTGCCCGTCTTGGCAAGACCATCCCCGCTTTCGCCCCTGGCGACACGGTGATCGTCAGCGTCAATGTGGTTGAAGGTTCGCGCAAGCGCGTGCAGGCCTATGAAGGCGTTGTGATTGCCAAGCGCAATCGCGGCCTGAACAGCGGCTTCACCGTGCGTAAGATCTCCAGCGGCGAAGGCGTGGAACGTACGTTCCAAACCTACAGCCCGCTGATCGCTGGTATTGAAGTCAAGCGCCGCGGTGATGTCCGCCGTGCCAAGCTGTACTATCTGCGTGACCGTAGCGGCAAGTCGGCTCGTATCAAGGAAAAGCTGCCTAACCGTGTCAAAGTGGCCGCAGCAGCAACAGCCGCTTAATTCGCACTGTTCTCCTTGGAAAAACCGCCCAAGCGTCAAGCTTGCGGCGGTTTTTTCTTGGGGCGTACCATCTGCTGCTGTGACCCAGCCTTCACCCATTCCTTTGTCCAAGCTGCCCAACTTCGATCCGCGCCAGGTGCCGGTGGTGGGTAGCGACGCGCATTTGCCGGCGGTCACCGCCACGGCCTTGCAGCCGGATGCCTTGCGCCAGCGTTTCCTGTTCCCGCCGTCCTGGCAGCCTGAAGTACGGGCCGAGCTGCGCTTTACCGAGCGCGCGCCGGTGCATGCTTCCGTGCTGATCCCCATCGTGCTGCACCCCTGGGAGCGGGGCGGCCCTAGCGTGCTGTTGACTCAGCGCACCACCCGCATGTCCAACCATTCCGGTCAGATTGCCTTTCCGGGTGGCAAGGCCGATGCCACCGATGCAGATGCCGTCGCCACGGCCTTGCGCGAGGCTTGGGAAGAGGTGGGCCTGCCCCGGGCCTATGTGCAGGTGATAGGTGAGCTGCCGGTCTATCTGACCGGCACAGCCTTCATCGTTACGCCGGTGGTGGCCCTGGTGCAGCCCGGCTTCACCCTGGTGCACCAGCCTGAGGAGGTGGCCGATGTGTTTGAAGTGCCCTTGGCATTTTTGATGGACCCGGCCAACCACCGGCGCCACCATTTCGACTGGGAAGGCGGGCAGCGCGAATGGTTTTCCATGCCCTACCAGGATGCCCATGGCGAACGTTTCATCTGGGGCGCCACTGCCGGAATGCTGCGAAACTTCTACCGTTTCCTATCGGCCTGAAAGCGCGTCGCCGCAGGTCGTTATGATCGTGGGATGAGCTTTTTCGCGATCATGTTTGCGCTGCTGCTGGAGCAGGTCCGCCCCCTGGCCCGAGACAACCCGATCCACGGCATGCTGCGCGCCTGGGTGCGCGGCTGTAGCCGTAATTTCGATACGGGCTCCGCCCAGCATGGCTGGTTGACCTGGTTGTTGGCGGTAGGCCTGCCTAGCCTGGTGACCTTGGGCTTGCATTGGGTTCTGGCCTGGTTCGCGGGCTGGCCATTCGCGGTGGTGTGGAATGTGGTCGTGCTTTATGTCACTCTGGGTTTTCGCCAGTTCAGCCACCACTTCACCGAGATCCGCGATGCGTTGGAAAGCGGCGACGAGCCCTTGGCGCGCCAGCTGCTCGCGCGGTGGCAGCAGGTCGATGCCACCGAGCTGCCGCGTAGTGAAATCGTGCGCCATGTGATCGAGTATTCGGTGCTGGCCGCGCACCGCCACGTGTTTGGCGTGCTGGCCTGGTATTCCATTGGCGCAGCGCTGGGCCTGGGCCCGGCCGGCGCGGTGTTCTACCGCCTGGGTGAATTTGTATCGCGTTACTGGCGTTACAAGGACCCACAACAACTGGCCAGCCCTGCGCTGCAGCAGGTGGCTAATGGCGCCTGGACTTTGATCGACTGGTTGCCCGCGCGCATCACGGCGTTTGGTTTTGCCGTGGTGGGCAGCTTTGAAGATGCCATCGACGGCTGGCGCAATTACGCCCAGCGCTTTCCCAACGACAACGACGGCGTAGTGCTGGCCGCTACCTCGGGCGCCTTGAATGTGCGCCTGGGCGGCGAGGCCTTGAAGACCACCGAACCCCCGCAGTCTGGCCACGGCCTGCCGCTGGAGATGGATGTGGATACCGAATCCACCCCCGGCCGCGACCCCGAGCTGGGTCATCTGCGCAGCGTGGTGGGTCTGGTGTGGCGCACTGTTGTCCTCTGGATGGGCTTGCTGGCCCTGCTGACCCTGGCCAATCTGCTGGGTTAGTTTTTATAAAAAATCGGACTCTGGCGCAGGTAATGCCTGCGCTGGCAGCTATGAAAGTAGTAGCATTTTGACTTCTTCTCCACCGTCTTTCTGGAGCCCGGTTGTTGCCGGGTTGGTGCCTTATGTGCCGGGCGAGCAGCCCAAGCTGCAGAACCTGACCAAGCTCAACACCAACGAGAACCCTTACCCGCCGTCCCCCAAGGTGCTGGCCGCCATCCAGGCCGCGGCGCAGCAGGGCTTGCAGCTGTATCCCGACCCCGCATCCACGCTGCTGCGCGGCCGCATCGCCCAGCAATACGGTCTGCAGCCCGAGCAGGTGTTCGTGGGTAATAGCTCGGACGAGGTGCTGGCCCATGCCTTTTTTGCGCTGTTTCAGCATGGTGATGCGCCGCTGGTGGTGCCGGATGTGACCTACAGCTTCTACCAGGTGTATTGCGGCCTGTACGGCATCCCTATGCATGTGGTGCCGCTGGACGAAGGGCTGCGCGTCAATGTGGAAGCCCTGGTCGGCCCCGGCGAGGTGGCTGGCGTGGTGCTGGCAAATCCGAATGCGCCCACGGGCATCGGCTTGCCGCTGGCGCAGATTGAGCGCCTGTTGCTGCTGCATCCGCAGCGCGTGGTGCTGGTGGACGAAGCCTATGTGGATTTTGGCGGTGCATCTGCCGTGGGCCTGATTGACCGCTATCCGAATCTGCTGGTGACCCAGACTCTGTCTAAATCACGTTCGCTGGCCGGTTTGCGGGTCGGCCTGGCCTGTGGCCAGCGGCATCTGATCGAGGCGCTGGAGCGGGTGAAGAACAGCTTCAACTCTTACCCCTTGGGCCGCCTGGCACAGGCGGGCGCCTTGGCGGCCTTCGAGGACCGGGCCTACTTCGCGCAGACCTGCGCCGCCGTGGTGCACAGCCGCGAAGGCCTGACGCTGCAACTGGAGGACATGGGCTTCGAGGTCTTGCCATCGCAGGCCAATTTTGTATTTGTCCGCCACCCCGAGCACGACGCGGCCAGACTCGCTGCGGAGCTGCGTCAACGCGCGGTGCTGGTGCGCCACTTCAAGCAAGAGCGCATCGCCCAGTACCTGCGCATCAGCATCGGCACGCCGGCGCAGTGCGATGCCTTGGTACAGGCGCTCGCAGAAATCCTGGGCTAAAACTTCGGGGCGTTCAGCTCGGCGAACAGGTCACTATATATTTTGTAGCGCCTGTCGCTGATACTGCCTGCGCTGCCGTCGCTTTTGACTGCTGCCATAACGCCGCAGCCGGGTTCGTGCAAGTGGGTGCAGTTGTAAAACTTGCAGCGTTCCACAAAGGGCTTGATGTCCGGCATCAGTCCCGAGAGATGCCGGGCGTCGATGTGGTGCAGGCCAAACTCCTGGAAGCCGGGCGAGTCGATCAGCGCGGTTTTTGCCTCTTTGTCCACCCAGTACCAGGTGGTGCTTGTGGTGGTGTGCTTGCCGGTGTTCAGCGCCTGCGAAATCTCGCGCGTCGCGGCCAGTGCACCGGGCACAAGATGGTTGGTCAGTGTGCTTTTGCCCGCGCCGGACGGGCCCAGCACCAGCGTGGTCTTGCCGGCCAGCTCGGCTTTCACGGCCTCCAGGGTGCCACCGCCGTCTTTCAGCGACAGCGGCAGCATGCGGTAGCCCATGTCGCGGTAGGCGGCCAGCCAACCCCAGGCGCGCTCGAAGGGCACGGTCAAGTCTTGCTTGTTCAGTACGATCAGCGGCGTGATGCGCTCGGCCTCGGCGGCAATCAGGGCGCGCGACAGCTGGGTTTCGGAGAACTCGGGCTCGGCGGCGATCAGGATCAGCACCTGGTCCAGATTCGCGGCAAAGGACTTGGTGCGGATCTCGTCCTGGCGGTAGAACAGATTGCGGCGCGGCTGCAGCTTCTCAATAGTGCCGTCTTCGCCCTGGCCGGCGGCCGCAGGCAGCCACAGCACCTTGTCGCCGACCACGGCGCTGCTCTTCTTGCCGCGCGGGTGGCAGATCAGGCGGCTGCCATCCGCGCGTTCCACCATGCAATGCCGACCATAGGTGGCGACCACCAGGCCCGGGGTCAGGGCAGGGTGTTTGCTCACAGGGCCAATAGCCCGTTGATGCGTGCCGCGCAGTCGAAGTCGGTGGACGTGAGGCCACCCACGTCATGGGTGTTGAAGCGCACCGTACAGCGGTTGTAAGACACCTGCAGGTCCGGGTGGTGGTCTTGTGCGTGGGCCACCAGGGCCAGCGCATTCACAAAGGCGATGGTTTCAAAGTAGTTGGCAAAGCGGAAGGTCTTGGTAATGGCTACTTCGGCTCCGTCGCCGTCCAGTTGCCAGCCCTCGACGTGGGACAGCTTTGCTACGATTTGTGCAGCATTCAACGCAGACCGTTTCTGCGTCGCCCAGTCTTTTTTCTTTAAATCGGAGGTCATGCCGATGCTCCTTGTGCAGCGCCTTGCGCCATGCGTGCCAGCCGCTCGGAGGCGGGCGGGTGCGAGTAATAGAACTTCACGAATACCGGGTCGGGGGTGAGTGTGGAGGCGTTGTCTTCATACAGCTTGAGCAGGGCGGTAGACAGGTCTTGCCCGCTGGTTTGCTGGACGGCGTAGGCATCGGCCTGGAACTCGTGCTTGCGCGATACCTGGGCCGATAGCGGCGCGATGAAGAAGGTCAGCACCGGCGTGGCCAGCATGAACAGCAGCAGGGCCAGCGCGTCGTTCGGTGCGCCTGACATATTCGGGATCACGCCCAGCCCGGTGTAGAACCAGGCCTGGGCCGACAGCCAGCCCAGCAGCGCGAAGCCGACCAGGCTCAGTGCAAACATGGTCACGATGCGCTTCAAGATGTGTTTGTGCTTGAAGTGACCTAGTTCATGGGCCAGCACCGCATCTACCTCGCCGGGGGCCAGCTTGGCCAGCAGTGTGTCGTAGAACACCACGCGTTTGGCCGCGCCAAAGCCGGTGAAATAGGCATTGGCATGTGCGCTGCGTTTGCTGCCGTCCATCACGAACAGGCCCTTGGCGGCAAAGCCGCAGCGCTGCATCAGGGCGGTGACGCGGGCCTTCAGGGTTTCGTCTTCCAGTGGCTTGAACTTGTTGAACAGTGGGGCGATGAAGGTCGGGTAAATCATCAGCAACAACAGGTTGATGCCCATCCAGGCGCTCCAGGCCCACAACCACCACAAATGGCCGGCGCTGCCCATCAGCCACAGAATCAGCGCGGCAATCGGCAGGCCGATGACGATGCCGACCAGGCTGGACTTGAGCATGTCGGCCAGCCAGAGCTTGAGGCTGGTTTTGTTGAAGCCGAAGCGCTCTTCGATCACAAAGGTCTGGTGCAGCGCCACGGGGATGTCGATCAAGCCGCCAATCAACACAAAACCGGCCAACACCGCCAGCTGTTGCAGCATGCCGCCGCCCAGCCAGGCCAGCAGGCTTTGGTTCAGCCAGTTCAGGCCGCCCAGCAGGGTCCAGCCCAGCAGCACCGTGGTGCTCAAAGCCATCTCCAGCAGGCCAAAGCGCGCCTTGGTCACGGTGTAGTCGGCGGCCTTTTGGTGGGCTTCTAAAGTGATGTTGCTAGTAAAAGCGGCGGGCACGGTGTCCCGGTGGCGGACCACGTGGCGGATCTGGCGCGTAGCCAGCCAAAACTTGACCCACAAACCGACGATCAGGAGGGTGGCAAAGCCCAGCGTGAGGGCGGCCGAGGGCGAAAAAACGGCGGTATCTTGCATGGGCGGGAGTGTAGGCCATCGGTGACAATGCGGTTTATGGCTGAAATCAATACCCCATCCCCCGTGTCATCAGCGACCTTGCTCGCAAAATCGGACCACAACCTGATCTGGCTGGACTGTGAAATGACCGGTCTGAACCCCGAAGTGGACCGCCTGATCGAGATCGCCGTGGTCGTTACCGGCCCCACTCTGGAGCCGCGTGTCGAGGGCCCGGTTTTTGTGATCCACCAGTCGGACGCGCAACTGGACAAGATGGACGCCTGGAACAAGGGCACGCATGGCAAAAGCGGCCTGATCGACAAGGTCAAGGCATCCACCACCACTGAAGCCGAGGCCGAGGCGCAACTCATCGCCTTCTTGGCGCAGTACATCCCCAAGGGCACGTCGCCCCTGTGCGGCAACAGTATCGGACAGGACCGGCGTTTTCTGGCCAAGTACATGCCCAAGCTGGAGGCTTTCTGCCACTACCGCAACCTGGACGTGAGCACCCTCAAGGAACTGGCCAAGCGCTGGCGGCCCGAAGTGGCTGCCTCCTTCAAAAAGCAGCAAAAGCATACGGCTCTGGCCGATGTGCATGAATCTATTGAAGAACTTGTGCACTACCGCACACACTTTTTGAAGATGGCCGCAGAGTAATTAGGTGGAAACCCGAATCCGGGCTATAATTCGAGGCTGCACTGAAATCAATTAGTGCACTTTGCACATCTCCCTTCACTCATCTGGCGCACAAAGTTGCGCCAACTGATGCCAGGCCAGCAGGCCTATAAAGGTATCGGCTCCGTTTGATGGTTGATGTTTTTTAACCATTTACGGGGCAGTCCGCGGGCCATTGCAGCTTCGCGTTCTCTCCATGTGAGTAATTAAATGAACGACTCTTTTGACGTCGCGGGTGACTTTTCGCCTGCAGCTTCCTTCTCTTCTTCCAATGACACCTTCGTGACCGAGACTTTGCAGTCCGAAACCGAAGTGGCTACTCCCGCGCAGCCTGAAGTGCCGAATGGCTTTGTGACCCTGGGTCTGGCGCCTGAACTGGTGCAAGCCGTGGCCGATCTGGGATACACCCAGCCTACCGCCGTGCAAATGCAAACCATCCCCATGGCCATGCAAAGCGAGTCCGCCCGCTTTGTCGACCTGATGGTTTCCAGCCAAACCGGTAGCGGCAAGACCGCCGCCTTCCTGCTGCCCGTGCTGCACACCTTGCTGAAACAGCAAGCCGAAGCCGAAGCCGCTGAAAAGGCTGAATACGAAGCCGCTGTCGCCGAAGCCGCTGCCAAGGGCGAACCCGCTCCCAAGCGCGCCAAGCGCAAGGACCCCACCAATGCCCGCAACTTCAAGGCCGCTACCCCTGGCGCCCTGATCCTGTGCCCGACCCGCGAACTGGCCCAGCAAGTGGCCCACGACGCCATCGGCCTGGTGCAGCATTGCCGTGGCCTGCGCATCGCCAACGTGGTGGGTGGCATGCCTTACCAACTGCAAATTGCCAAGCTGCAAAACGCTAACCTGGTCGTGGCAACCCCTGGCCGTCTGCTGGATCTGCAGCGCTCGCAGCAAATCAAGCTGGACCAAGTCCAGTTCCTGGTGGTGGACGAAGCCGACCGCATGCTGGATCTGGGTTTCTCGGACGATCTGGCCGACGTCAACCAGATGACCATTGGCCGCAAGCAAACCATGATGTTCAGCGCCACCTTCGCGCCGCGCATCCAGCAACTGGCTTCCCGCGTGATGCGCGAACCCCAGCGCGTGACCATCGACAGCCCGCAAGAAAAGCACGCCAACATCAAGCAAATCCTGTTCTGGGCCGACAACGCACAGCACAAGCGCAAGCTGCTGGACCACTGGCTGCGTGACACCAGCATCGCCCAGGCGATCGTGTTCGCCAGCACCCAGATCGAGTGCGATGGCTTGGCCAACGACCTGCAACAAGAAGGCTTCAGCGCCGTCGCATTGCACGGCGCGCTGAGCCAAGGTCTGCGCAATCGCCGCCTGATGGCCCTGCGCCAAGGCCAGGTGCAGATCCTGGTAGCCACCGACGTTGCTGCTCGTGGTATCGACGTGCCCAGTATCAGCCACGTGTTCAACTTCGGCTTGCCGATGAAGGCCGAAGACTACACCCATCGTATTGGCCGTACTGGCCGTGCGGGTCGCGACGGTATCGCCGTGACCTTTGCTGAAATGCGCGATCGTCGCAAGATTTTCGACATCGAAAGCTACAGCCACCAGCAGTTCAAGGCGGAAGTGATTCCAGGTATGGAGCCACAACAGCGCCAGCCCGATTCGCGTCCTCCACGCGGTGCAGGCGGTGGTTTCGGCGGCCGTGACGGCGCTCCCCGTGGCCGCAGCTTCGGTCCTTCGCCACGCGGCGATCGCGGTGGTTTCGGCGGCGGCAACCGTGAAGGCGGTGGCGGTTATGGTGGCGCCAGCGGTTTCAACGACCGTAACAGCCGTCCACCAGCACGTACCGGCGGTGGCTATCAAGGCAACCGTGACAACGGCGGCGGCTTCGGCGGTGGCGATCGTGGTGCAGACCGTGGTTTCGGCGGCGGCGCTCCCCGTGGTGACTTTGCACCCCGTGGCGATTTCGCTCCCCGTGGTGACCGTGCCGAACGTGGTGATTTCAATGCACCCCGTCCCGCTTTCTCCAAGCCAGCTTTCAGCAAGCCCGGCGCGGGTGCTGGCAATGGCGGCAAGGTGTTTGTGCCCCGTGATACCAAGAAGCGTTTGACCAAGCCCGCACGTTAATTCGCTGCGCTCTTGCTTCTCGCAAACCAGGCCCTTGTGGCCTGGTTTTTTTTCGTCTGCGCGCAGCGCCAGCCGGCGAGGCTCGATGGCAACCTGCACAATACTGGCCAGGAGGTTCTGCTGTGTCCCATGTGTCATCCCCGGCCGATTACGCGCAATTGTTCGATTTGGCCCCCGTTTCGCTGTGGCTGGAAGATTTCAGTGCGCTCAAGCGCCTGTTCGATCGCTGGCGCAGCCAGGGTGTTATCGACCTGAACGCACATGTGCAGACCCATCCGGACAGCCTGGCGGAGTGCGCGGCTTGCCTGCAGGTGCTGCAGGTCAACCAACGCAGCCTGGAGATTTTTGGCGCCCGCAGCCAGGACGAGCTGCTGGCCAATCTGGACCAGGTGTTCCGGGGTGACATGCTGGGCAGGCTGATGGAGCAGCTTTTGCCCATGTGGGAGGGCGCGCTGGGCTTTTCCGTGCAGACGGTGAACTACAGCCTGGACGGCCGGCGGCTGGACGTGAAGGTCCAGGCCTGTGTGCTGCAAGGCTATGAGGGCAGTTGGGCCCGCGTGATGGTGTCCCTGGAAGACATCACGCAAGAGCTGCAGACTTCTCGGCAGTTGGTCGCCAGCGAACAGCACGCGCGTGACTTGTTCGACTACTCCCCGGTATCGCTGTGGGTGGAGGACTTCAGCGCGGTCAAGTTGCTGCTGGATGAGTTGCGCATGCGCGGCATCGAGGACTTCCGCACCTTCATCAATGTGCACCCCGAATTCGTCTCGCGCTGCATGCAAGAGATCCGCGTCATCGACGTGAACCAGCAGACACTCAGCATGTTTGGTGCGCAAAACAAGGCCGAGTTGCTGGCCCGCCTGAGTGAAGTCTTTCGTGGCGAGATGCGCGACTCGTTTGCCGAGCAATTGATTGAGCTGTGGCAGGGCAAGACCACCTTGATGCGCGAGGTGGTCAACTACCGGCTCAGCGGCGACCTGATCAACATCCATATGCAATTCGCTGTTTTGCCCGACCATCTGGTCAACTGGGATTTGGTGCTGGTTTCGTTGGTGGACATCACGGCCCGCAAGAAGGCCGAGGCTTATCTGGAATACCTGGGCAAACACGACTCCCTGACCCAGCTGCGCAACCGGGCCTTCTACATGGACGAGCTGAACCGGCTTTCGCGCAAAGGCCCTTGGCCGCTGAGCGTGCTGGTCATCGACCTGAACGGTCTGAAGCTGGTGAACGACGAAGACGGCCATGTGGCCGGCGATGCATTGTTGCGCCGCGCGGGCGAGGTGTTGGGCAAGGTGAACAACCCGAATGCCTGTGTGGCCCGTACCGGAGGCGATGAATTCGCCATGCTGTTGCCGGGGGCCGACGAGCGCGGCGCGCAGGCCGTCATTGAACGCATCCAGTCCTTGCTGGAATTGAACAACCAGTTTTACTCGGGCCACAAACTGAGCATGGCCATCGGTGCCTCCACCTGCCATGCTGGCGACCAGTTGGAAGCCGCGTTGCACCGTGCAGACCGCACCATGTACGTCGAGAAAACCCGCTACTACCACGAGAACCAAATTGAGCGACGTCTGCACTCCTAAGTCGTTATGAGCCAGACGCTGGACCAGGCCATGCAGGCCTTCGCGCCCCAGCTGCCGCTGGCAGTGGCCTTCAGCGGCGGAGCGGATTCCACTGCCTTGTTGTTGGCTTGTGCCGAGCGCTGGCCCGGCCAGGTGCGGGCGCTGCATATCCACCACGGCCTGCAGGCTGCGGCAGATGGTTTTGCGCGCCACTGCCAGGCTTTTTGCGACACCTTAAACGTTCCTTTGCACGTGCTGCATGTCGATGCGCGGCCAGCCCAAGGCGACAGCCCGGAAGATGCGGCACGCCGTGCACGTTACAAGGCTTTTAGCCAGTTCGCGCAGGCAGAATCTGCGCAGGTAGCTATCAAAACCATAGTATTGGCACAGCACGCCGATGACCAGGCCGAGACCCTGCTGCTGGCCCTGAGCCGGGGTGCGGGCCTGCCCGGCTTGGCCTCCATGCCCGCACGCTGGGAGCGTGACGGCATCTGCTACCAGCGCCCATTGTTGGGCGTGCGTGCCGACCACATCCGCGCCTGGTTGGCGCAGCGCGGCGTGGCCTATGTGACCGACCCGACCAATGCGGACGAGCGCTACACCCGCAACCGCATCCGCGCCCGCGTACTGCCCGTGCTGGAATCCGCTTTTCCGCAGTTCCGCGAGACTTTCGCGCGCAGCGCAGCCCATGCGGCCCAGGCGCAATCCCTGTTGACCGAGGTGGCGATGCAGGACTTGGCTGCGGTGGGTAGTCCGCCCGTAATTGCCCGCCTGCAAACCTTGTCGGAGGCACGCCAGGCGAATGTGTTGCGCCATTGGCTGGCTGTCGCGCACCAGACCACGCCCAGCACCGCCCAGTTGCAGGAACTACTGCGCCAGGTGGCGGCCTGCGTGACACGTGGGCAGAAGATCCATATCAAGATCGGCGCCGGCTTTGCACTGCGTCGTGGCGCGGCACTGGATTGGTACAATCCAAAGGCTTCAGGCGCGGTAGCCAGCATGCGCTCTGCGCTACCTCCTGATCCATCTTGATGCGTGCCCCACGGCAGTCTTTCTAGCGTCTTCTACACTCCATGGCATTGATCGTTCACAAATACGGCGGTACGTCGATGGGCTCTACCGAGCGCATCCGTCTTGTTGCCAAACGCGTCGCCAAATGGGCGCGCGCCGGCCACCAGATGGTGGTGGTTCCCAGTGCCATGAGTGGTGAAACCAACCGCCTGCTGGGCCTGGCCAAAGAGCTGGCGCCCAGCAAACCCGGCGATGCCTACCAGCGTGAGCTGGACATGTTGGCTTCCACCGGCGAGCAGGTGTCGGTCGCATTGTTGGCGATTGCGTTGCAGGCGGAAGGCATGGAGTCAGTCAGTTATGCCGGCTGGCAGGTCCCGATTCTGACCAACAGCGCGCACACCAAGGCCCGCATTGAATCGATTGACGACCAGAAGGTCCGCGCCGATCTGGCCGAAGGCAGGGTCGTGATAGTGACCGGCTTCCAGGGTGTGGACGAGAGCGGCAATATCACCACCCTGGGTCGTGGCGGCAGCGACACCTCGGCCGTGGCCGTGGCGGCGGCCATGAAGGCGGCTGAGTGCCTGATCTACACCGACGTGGACGGCATCTACACCACCGACCCGCGTGTCGTGCCCGAAGCGCGCCGCTTGCACACCATCGGTTTTGAAGAAATGCTGGAAATGGCCTCCATGGGCTCCAAGGTGCTGCAGATCCGCTCGGTTGAATTTGCCGGCAAATACAAGGTGCCGCTGCGCGTCTTGTCCAGCTTCACCCCTTGGGACATCGGCATTGAAATCGAAGCCAAATCTGGCACCCTGATCACTTTTGAAGAAGATGAAAATATGGAGCAAGCCATTGTCTCTGGCATCGCGTTCAACCGCGACGAAGCCAAAATCTCCGTGCTGGGCGTGCCCGACACCCCCGGTATCGCCTACCAAATCCTGGGTACCGTGGCCGATGCCAATATCGAAGTCGACGTGATCATCCAGAACGTCAGCAAAGACGGCAAAACCGACTTCAGCTTCACCGTGCACCGCAATGATTTCGCCAAGACGGTGGATCTGCTGAAAGAAAAAGTGCTGCCCACGCTGGGGGCCACCGAGATCATTGGCGACGCCAAGATCTGCAAGGTCAGCATCGTCGGTATCGGCATGCGCAGCCATGTTGGTGTGGCCAGCAAGATGTTCCGCTGCCTGGCTGAAGAGGGTATCAACATCCAGATGATTTCCACCAGCGAGATCAAGACCTCGGTGGTGCTGGACGAGAAGTACATGGAGCTGGCAGTGCGCGCACTGCACAAAGCCTTCGAGTTGGACCAGCCTACGGCATAAAAACAACCCAAAACCATGCCATAATAGCTGGATTGGAAACGTGACCGAGTGGCCGAAGGTGCTCCCCTGCTAAGGGAGTATGGGGTGTAGAGCCTCATCGAGGGTTCGAATCCCTCCGTTTCCGCCAAGACACCCCCTGTGAGCCTAGTGCTCCCAGGGGTTTTCTTTTTTCTGGCTCTAAGCTAGCCAAGACATCAAACACGATACGTTTCGCTTCCGATTCGAATTCGGCCCCTTCGTCCAGGGATTCGGCGAAATAGTCAAAGATCGTTTCGACAGGGTTCTCTCCTGCGATCTCGGCAATTTGTATCCGCTTTTTTAGCCCACACACCCGCTTACCGTTCTTGAACGCGCTTATGTGGGTCTGCTTCTCGCCGATCAATTCAGCAAGTTTTTCTTGGCTTCCTGCTATCGATATTGCTTTCTCGATAGTTAATTTAAATGTCATTTTGACGTTCCTTTTCTTGCAAATAGACCATAAATTGGTCTACATTTCGACAAATACCAATAACTGGTCTAGTCCATTCATTGGTAATTATCAGTCGCAAAGGAGCCGCCATGCAAGCAACCCAAATTCAAGGCCAGTCCGGCCTAGCCTTCCTGGACAAGTTTTGCGCCCCTGTGGGCACCACTGCCGACGGTCTCGGCTTGGCGGCTCTGTCGTCGTCAGTTCCACAGGGGCGCATCCTGCGCGTAGGTGACCGGGTAGAGAAGGGCGGCTGCGTCTACAAGGTGGGTAAGATTTCCCGCCGTGGCGTCGTAACCCTGAATCACACCTGCGGTGGTTTCGCCATGTTCTCTTTCGTCACCGCCTGCAAGGTGGTCGCGTGATCCGCGGGCTGTACATTTCCAGCGGGGCCTTGTTTTTTGCCGCTGTCGTTTTCTCGGCTGGCCTGCTGTGGTGGGGCTGACTATGTTTCAGTCCGCCCGCATGTCCGGCATCTTTGCTGTCTTGTCTTCGAGCGCTCGGTGTGCGCCTGATTGCCGCAATGCTTCGACAAGCCCTGATTCTTTGATTCCCTGGCGGATCGCCGCCTTAATCACTGCGTACGCAATCCATATCGTGATTGCCGTGCCCAAGAGGCTTAGGACGGTCATAAAAAGTACGCCCTGTGCTAGTGCGTTTTCAAAGCTGTTTAAGTTCATTTGTGTTTCCTCTCGCTTTGCATCTTACGCAGGCCCGAGGTTTTCGACGTTCTTCCAGATGGCGTGCTTCGGAGGTGTTCACCATGTCTAAGCACCCCCAAGCCCATGCAGAAATCCAAGCCGCATTTGACGCCCTCCAGCCGGACGCAATCCAGCTGGAATACGTCCAAGTGCGCATAGGCGAAGTCACCACCTGCGCAACGATTGCCGACACATGGCGCACTGCCGATGGTGTCGACTTCTACAAGCTCAATCTGCTCGTGCCTTATGTCGGACCTGCTCACTTTCCTGTTTGCCGTATCCGTCAATGCTCGCGCCTCGATGGCCGTTGCTACTGCGCGGGCGAGGTCGGCGCGGCACCGGCGCAGGGGCCCCGCTTGCGGGGATTAGCCGGAGCGCAAGCGACGTGCGCGCCAGCGCTCCCCGATGGTAATCACGGGGATAACGATTTTTCGGTCTCCACCCCTGCCACTACCGCCCTGGATTGCCTCCACCCATGACACGCCCCTCTAAAAATTCCTTGGTCCTGGACGGCAACGAAATCAAATACCGTCTGCACGCCCACCGCACCCACTCCAAGACCCCGGTACACGTCGATTGGCTCCGCTTCACTGTTGCGCGCCGCAACGCACCCGCGCCAGCTGCGGAGGTCCTGTTTCCTGCACCGCTGAGCCAAGGCTGGCAACCCGACGTACGCGCCTGGCGCTTGAAACAGCTTATTGCGGAACTCCTCACAGAAGACCAGCAAGCCGCCATGCAATCGCACGCCCTGGCGGAAGAAGTCGCCCAGGCCCTCGGCCAAGACTACGCCGTAGACCTGGACATTCGCAAAGGCCACGACTTCTATAAAAGCCGCTGGCCCATCGTCCGCCACGGCCAGGAATGCGGCTGGGTCGGTTTCGGTGCCTCCAGCGACTCTCCCAAGCAAAAGAGCCAAGCCCGCACCATCCACGTCAACCTGTTTGGCGCAGCCTGCACCTTTGCAGACCTCGGATGGAATCACCGCCTCGCTCGGGTCGTAGAAGACAACGAAGGCGACATAACCCGCTGTGACCTGGCCTTGGACTTCTTCGACGGCCTGGCCGGTGGCATGGAAGGCGTAAAAGCCGATTACAGCGCAGGCCTGTGTAACTCCAGCGGCCGCAAGCTCAAATGCAACATGGTCGGCGACTGGTCCGGCTCCGAGGGGCGCGGCAGGTCCTTTTATTTCGGCTCCAAAGAAGCCGGAAAGCAAACCAACGTCTATGAGAAGGGCGATCAGCTTTACGGCATAGAAGCCGGCTCCAACTGGACCCGCATAGAGCTACGTTACGGCAACAAGCTACGTGTGCTCCCGGTGGAAATGCTCCGACGTCCTGCCGACTTCTTCGCAGGGGCCAGCGACTGGCACGCCCTCAAGCTCGCCGAAGCCAGCCACATCGCAGAGCCGGAGAAAGTTGCCACCACGCCTCGGCTAGCGATGGAAACCATAGACGCCGAAGTCACAAGAAACGTCCGCTGGGCACAACGCACCGCCTCCGCAACCATCGCCGCGTGCTTCCAGTACATGGGCGATGGCTTCTTGGACTTGTGCGCCTCCGCCAAGCTCCCAGGACGCTTGCAAAAGTTCAGCAAGAGCGAGCTATGCGCCGCCTTTGAACGCCTCACCCAATCCACGGCGGGGGGCGTTGGTCGTGCCCCTGCGTATGCCGTTTAACCACCAGACCGCCAAGGAAAAAACCATGCAATTCAATTCTGAAGTCATCGTGCACGCCGTCAAAGAAAGCGTAGGAGAAATGGAAGGACGCGCCTTCTCCAGCACCACATTCCACTGTGAAGTGGACCTCAAAGAAAACGGCGCAGGCCGGTCCATCGGCCACGTAACGCGCCCTTTCAAGCTCGGCGACCACAAAGAGTTCGACAAGTGGGCGCACCTGGGCAACTCCTTGCCGATCAAGGCCAAGGCGGTGTTTGAAATGTCTGCCGCCAAGGAAGACAAGTCGGTCCTGGTCCTGGTGTCCATCGCACCCGTGGCCCACGTCAAGCAAGCGGCCTAAACCATGCGGCTGCTCATCCAATCCAAGGCTACAGGCCGCTTTCTCGCGCCGTGTGACAGCGACGGTCAGCCGGGATGGGTGGCCTCTCTCAAAGACGCGGGCGGCGGCGTTGTGGCCGACATGGAAAACGCCATGCAGCTACTCGAAGACCACTGCGACTTCGACGACCAGCCCCAGGTAATCGACCTGGACCGCCTAGGCACTGCAGACGACTACATGGACTAGGCATGGAACCCACTGCAGAAACCATCCTGAGCGTGTACGGCTGGGGCTTCGGCTCCGTGCTGTTGATGTGGTCCGTGGGCTACGTCACCGGCTTGGCCGTAGGCCTGATCCGCAAGCTTTGATTCCAGCGTCGGCAGCATCTGAAATCGTGCTGCCCTCGGTGCAATCTGAATCTTTCAGACCACCATTTTTTCAAGGAAAAAAACCATGTTCGTAACTCGCAAAGTTGCCGCTCTGTACCACTCTGCAGGCGCACGCGCTGCCGTCGCCCTGACTACCTTGGGCCTCGCCTCCGGTGCCCATGCCGCTGGCGGCATTGACGACATTCTGGATGCCGTGGACCTGTCGGGCATCAGCACCAAGCTCGGCGCGCTGGCCCTGGTGGTCGTTGCCATTGCCCTGGTCTTCAAGGGTCCAGATTTGGCAAAACGCATCATCCGTAAGGTCTAACAGCCATGACGGACGGCGCCACCTATTCGCTTGTGTACGCGATCTTTGCGCTCATTGGTGCAATGGGTGGCGTTGCGTTCCTGCTTGGTCTGAAAGGTGCGTATTCATGATCAAGCTCTTCAACATTCGTCCCCATCTTTGCGCTTTTTTGATATTGATATTCGGTTTGGGCAGTGCTTTTGCTGAAGATTGTGCTGCTGTGATCGCCGCTTTGAATGCAGACGGCGCTCGCATGATTACCGAGCAAAACGCGGCATTTGCATCTTGTGGTTCTCGTGCCGATGTGTGCGGTTCACAGCATCCTTCTTACACGCTTGAATCCAAGGTGGAGAATGGTGTCACCTACTGGCAGTCCACTTATTTCATTGGTGGTCCTGCTGGTACTGCTGATCAAGTCTTGCCGCGTGGGTGGGTGGCGTGCAGCAGTTCCGCATGCACGGCAGGCACCAAGAGCAGCATTAATTCAGTGATCGGCTGGGCTCGCTATTCCAGCGGCAGTGGTGGCACCTATGCAGTGGAGGGCGGCGGTAGTGCAACAGTGGTTGGCACAGCTGGCACTCCCCAGGCCTCTGTTTGTCAATCTGGGTGCATAAGTACCTTGGTCAGCTGGGACGGGTACTTGAACATGGATCAAGTTTCAAACGGCTTCAATGCTGTAACCGCTGTTTCCCAATATTCGCAGACCGGCGATGCATGCAGCACGCCGACCACTCCGCCGGTCGTTCCACCGCCTACCTGTGATGGTGCCGTGGGTGTCGTAAATGGTCACTCCACATGTGTGGCTGCTGGAACTGGTGGAAGTGGAACGGGTACGGGCGCTGGTAGCGGTGATGGTTCTGGCACCGGCACCGGCACCGGCACCGGCACAGGCACTGGCACTGGCACTGGCACTGGCACTGGCACTGGCACTGGCACTGGCACTGGCACAGGCACAGGTACAGGTACAGGTACAGGTACAGGTACAGGTACAGGTACAGGTACAGGCACAGGCACAGGCACAGGCACAGGCACAGGCACTGGTGACGGCAAAGACCCTAAGGCAACGCTGAATAAGTCCCGAGCTGGCGCGTGATTTGCATGTTTGCGTTCCTCATTCTTGAGGAGGTAGGGAT
>NZ_JBWKVR010000027.1:0-64448 GCF_059421805.1 Rhodoferax sp. GW821-FHT02C08 | reverse complement strand
GTCTGGCCGGGGGCAGATTCACTCTAGGCGACGCACGCTAAACTTTCAACAGCTAATTCAGACATGGCCTAAAAATAGGCCTCTAGCGCAGGATATATCTTCGCCTGCAGCTATTTAATCCATAGCACTGACATAGTCTTTCGGCGTGGTCACCCTGCCTAGAAACCCAGCCACCGGCACACAAAATGCATAGCGTGTACCCTGCTTGCCAGAAGGCCTGCCCATCGCTACATTGGATTTTTTGAGGATGCCCCCATGCCTGTTGACGTAGCCACCGGTTCCCCTGCCCCCGCCGCGCCGGCGGGCCCCAGCCACATCCGCCTGACCTCGCACGCCAGCGGCTACGGCGCCCTGCCGATACGCTGGGCCGCGGCCACCGCCGCCGAGCGCGGCCCGGTGGTCGGCACCACCACCAAGCGCAGCCACCGCAATGTGATCGGCACACACAGCGGCAGCTACAGCATCTACCGCGCGCTGGCCGTGGCCTCCGGCGGCCTGTCGCCCAAACACCGGGCGGACCTGACCAACACCATGCCGACCGACGTGATCGGCCCCTACCCGCAGTGGAGCGAGCCGGGCCGCATCGTCGCCATGGACCCCTGGGGCGCCACCATCGCCACCGAATTCGCAGCCGAGCTGGCGGCGGGCTACGACATCCGCCCCACCATCGCGGTGACGCAGGCCCATGTGATCCTGCCCGAGGTGATCGAGGCGCTGCAATCCGGCCGCCTGCAGGCCGACGGCAAGTTCCTCAACGCCAGCGGCGCCGCCATGGTCACCAAGGTGGCCGTGGAGCCGGTGTGGTACCTGCCCGAAGTGGCCAAGCGCTTCAACTGCACCGAGTCCGAGCTGCGCCGCGTGCTGTTCGAGGAAACCGGCGGCATGTACCCGGAGCTGGTGACGCGCAGCGACCTGGAGGTATTCCTGCCGCCCATCGGCGGGCTGACCGCCTATATCTTCGGCAACCCGCGCGACCTGGCGAACCCCGAGGTCGAACTCACCGCGCGCGTGCACGACGAATGCAATGGTTCGGACGTATTCGGCTCCGACATCTGCACCTGCCGCCCCTACCTGACGCATGCCATCGAGGAATGCATACAGGGCGCGCAGCGCGGCGGCGTAGGTCTGGTGTCGTATTTCCGCAAGGAAGGCCGGGCCCTGGGCGAAGTCACCAAATTTCTGGTTTACAACGCCCGCAAACGCCAGGTCGGCGGCGACACGGCCGACCAGTACTTCAACCGCACCGAGTGCGTGGCCGGCGTACAGGACATGCGCTTCCAGGAACTCATGCCCGACGTGCTGAACTGGCTGGGCATACGCAAGATCCACCGCCTGGTGTCCATGAGCAATATGAAATACGACGCTATCACCCGCGCCGGCATCGAGGTGGTGAAACGCATCAATATCCCCGAGCACATGATCCCCGCCGACGCCCAGGTCGAAATGGACGCGAAAATGGCGGCCGGTTACTTCACCCCCGGCGCTGTGCCGGACGCCGAAGAACTGAAAAAGGCCAAAGGCCGTGGACTCACTGAATGACTATGGATTTGATAGCTGCCAGCGCAGATGCTGCCTGCGCTAGCGCCCTATTACGCTCTACACAAGCGGTACGCGAACGGGCCCGGGGCCTGCTGGCGCGGGCCCGCGCCGGCAACTCCGCCTACTTCACGGTGGCGGATGCCGCCCTGCAACCCACCGCAGCCCTGGTGGCCCAGGTGACGCGCGAACGTTACCCCACGCTGGACATCCCGTACCACAGCCGCTGGCGCCATTTCGAGGCCGGTGGCGTAAAGCGCGTGGAGCTGCTCAACGAAGAGCTGGGCAAGGTATCGGTTGCCAAACGTGCCCGCTCGCAGATCGACCTGGCCATCGTCAGCGTGCTACTGGATGCCGGCGCCGGCCCCGACTGGCACTACAACGACCCGCGCACCGGCAAAACCTATAGCCGCTCCGAAGGCCTGGGCGTGGCCAGCTACAACGCGTTTACCAAGGGCCTGTTTTCCAGCAAACCCATGCAGCCCTGCCAGGCCGACGCCGAGGGCCTGCAGGCCATCACAGCGCGCCAGTTGGGCGATGCCTTCCAGGTCGGGGTGGAAAACCCGCTGGTCGGGCTGGAAGGCCGCGCCGCACTGCTACGCCGCCTGGGCGCGGTGATTGCCGTCCAGCCCGAGGTATTTGGTGGCGCCGGCGGCCTGTGCCGCCCGGGCCGCCTGTTCGACTACCTGGTGCCCGTGAATACCGACACCCCCACCGTCTCGGCCCACGCCATTCTGGTGGCACTGCTCACCACGCTATCGCCCATCTGGCCTGCGCAGAACGCTATCAAAACAGATGATGGCAGCGAGATCGCGCTGGGCGACTGCTGGCGCCACAGCGCCGTGCCCGGCGAGGGCGCAAGTGCCGGCTGGATGCCCTTCCACAAGCTGTCGCAGTGGCTCAGCTATTCCCTGCTGGAGCCGTTGGAATGGGCCGACGTGCCCGTCACCGGCCTGGACGCCCTCACCGGCCTGCCCGAATACCGCAACGGCGGCCTGCTGCTGGACGGCGGCGTGCTGGGCTGGAAAGACCCGGCCCTGGCCGGCCAGACGCATACCGCGGGAGATGAATGCATCGTCGAATGGCGCGCGCTGACCGTGGCCTTGCTGGACGAGCTGGCGCCGCTGGTGCGCGCCGAGCTGGGCCTGACGCCTGAGCAAATGCCCCTGGCCTGCGTGCTCGAAGGCGGCACCTGGGCCGCCGGCCGAGTGCTGGCACAGCGCCTGCGTGGCGGCACACCGCCTCTGAACATCGTCAGCGACGGCACCGTTTTTTAACTTGGAATCGAAGAGCACACCATGAGCACCGTACACCTGATCAACCACCCCCTGGTGCAACACAAGCTGACGCTGATGCGCCGCAAGGACGCCAGCACCAACACCTTCCGCCGCCTGCTCAACGAGCTGTCCAGCCTGATGGCCTACGAGGTCACGCGTGACATGGCGATGCAGGACATCGAGATCGAAACCCCGCTGGAGAAAATGACCGCCAAGGTCATCGACGGCAAGAAGCTGGTGTTCGTCTCCATCCTGCGCGCCGGCAACGGCATTCTGGAAGGCATGCTCAGCGTGGTGCCGGGCGCGCGCGTGGGCCACGTCGGCCTGTACCGCGACCCGAAAACGCTGACGGCCGTGGAGTACTACTTCAAGATGCCCAGCGAAATGCACGAGCGCGACATCGTCATCGTGGACCCGATGTTGGCCACCGGCAACTCGGCCATTGCAGCCGTGGAGCGCCTCAAGGAATTGAACCCGAAGTCCATCAAGTTCGTCTGCCTGCTGACCTGCCCCGAAGGCGTGGCCGCGCTGCAGGCCGCCCACCCGGACGTCGACATCTACACCGCCGCCATCGACCGCCAGCTCAGCGACCACGGCTACATCCTGCCCGGTCTAGGCGATGCGGGTGACCGCATCTTCGGCACAAAATAAGCCGCCAGCGCATATATCCATTGCGCCGGCAGCTATTTAATAGATAGCAAACCTAACACAGCTTTGCGATCCGTGTTTTTGAAAGAATGTGCATGCTGGATTTACTCGTCACCCACGCCACCCTGCCCAACGGCCGCAGCGGCATGTCCATCGCGGTACAGGACGGCAAGATTGTGGAAGTCAGCCCCGGCCTGCAGGCCGCTGCGCAGCAGACCGTGGATGCCCAGGGCCTGCTGGTCAGCCCACCGTTTGTGGACGCGCATTTCCACATGGACGCCACTCTGAGCTACGGCCAGCCCCGCGTCAACCAAAGCGGCACCTTGCTGGAAGGCATTGCCCTGTGGGGCGAGCTCAAACCCCATCTCACGCAAGAGGCTTTGGTGGACCGCGCCATGGCCTACTGCGACTGGGCCGTGGGCCACGGTCTGCTGGCCATCCGCAGCCATGTGGACATCTGCGACCCGCGCCTGCTGGCCGTGGAAGCCCTGCTGGAGGTGCGCCGCCGCGTCGCCCCCTACCTGGACCTGCAGCTGGTGGCCTTCCCGCAAGACGGCGTGCTGCGCGACCCGAACGGCATGGACAAACTCAAGCGCGCGCTGCAGATGGGCGTGGACGTGGTCGGTGGCATCCCCCACTTTGAGCGCACCATGGCCGACGGCGCGCTCAGCGTCAAGCTGCTGTGCGAGCTGGCCGCAGAACAAGGCAAGCTGGTGGACATGCACTGCGACGAGTCAGACGACCCACTGTCGCGCCACATCGAAACCCTGACCCATGAGACCAACCGCCTGGGCCTGCACGGCCGTGTCACCGGCTCGCACCTGACCTCCATGCACAGCATGGACAACTACTATGTGTCAAAGCTGTTGCCGCTGATGGCCGAGGCGCAGATGAACGTCATCAGCAACCCGCTGATCAACATCACCCTGCAAGGCCGGCACGACACCTACCCCAAGCGCCGTGGCATGACCCGCGTGCCCGAGATGCTAGCCCAGGGCCTGACCGTCGCCTTCGGCCAGGACTGCGCCATGGACCCCTGGTACAGCCTGGGCAGCGGCGACATGCTGGAAGTCGCCAGCATGGGCCTGCACGTAGCGCAGATGACCAGCCAGGCCGCCATGCGCCAGTGCTTCCAGGCCGTCACCGCCAACCCGGCGAAGATTCTGCAGCTGGAAGGCTATGGCCTGGAGGCCGGCTGCAACGCAGACTTTGTGCTGCTGCAGGCACAAGACCCGATCGAGGCGATTCGCCTGCGCGCCACCCGCCTACAGGTCTACCGCCGTGGCCAGCTGCTGGCCCAGACGCCGGCCACCACCGCCCGCCTGCACCTGCCCGGCCGGCCCAGCCAAACCGACTGGATGCTGCGTCCATGAACTTATGCGAAACAGGCCTCTTGCGCAGGTAATACCTGCGTAAGAAGCTATTAACTTGATAGCAAACTAGGCCAGGTTTTCAAACACCGGATGCAGATCGTCCGCCCAGTGCTGCAGCTCAGCCTGGTCGATATGCAGGTGCGACATGCAGGCCGAACCATGGCGGGCCCATTCGTCCGACTCGCGCGTGCCTTCATGCAGGGCCACCAAGTGCTCGGCCAGCAACAGCATGGCCACCAGATAGCGCACTTCGGGCGGGACGCTGGCCACCGGCAGAATGTCGAAGTCGTGGTGCAGGCGCACGGCGGCCGTCACCAGGGGCGGCAGCTTCCAGGTCTTGGCCACCAGCGCGCCCACCACGGCGTGGTCGGTCTTGTGGGCGGCGTTCTCGGTTGCCACAAAGCTGCGGTCCTGCCGCGCCAGGGCCTCGGCCAGGGTGCCGGCATAGCCCTTCAGGCCCTGCAACATCACCGGTATGCCCACATGGCAGAACAGGCCACAGGTCTGCGCCACGTCGGCATCCACACCGTACAGATGGCGGGCGATATAGGCCATGGCCAGGGATCGGCGGGTCGAGGTTTCCCAGAAATGCTCCAGCAAGGCCGCATCCACGCGGATCGCATGCCGGGTAAAGAAGCCGGTCAGCACGCCCACCGTCTGCTTCACGCCCAGCATGGCGATGGCCTCGCCCACGGTACGGGCCGGGCGCGAGCGGGCAAACAGCGGGCTGTTCGAATAACGTATCAGCGCCGCCGCCATGGCCACGTCCTGGCTGGCAATGCGGGCGATGGCGGCGGGGTCGGGGTCGCCGCCCCGCACTTCGCCCTGCAGCGCCAGCAAGAGCTGGGGGCACGGCGGGATCACGATATCCCGCACGGCGCCCTTGGCCTTGGCGGTTTCCAGTTCTCGGTCTATGTCTGCCAGCTGCATCGCGCCCCCTTAGTCCACGGAATTATGCCGACTTGCGCTTGGGTAGAATCCCCCCCGTCAGGAGAGAGTTTTCATCCGAAAACCGCCGAAGGCGCAGGGCCCCGCTACGTGGGCCTGAACGCTCAGGCAAAAGGACTGACAAGCGTTTCTCATCAAACGTCACCCCACTGGAGAGAAGTCCGCCCCGAGCGGACTCACCGAAGGCGCAACCCGCAGTCGGCCTGCACCACCGCAAGGCCGGCCCGGCGAATCGCTCAGGTAAAGCGGACAGCGGGGACCACACATGGCCGTCAAAGGCCATGATCCGATTGTGTGTCCCCGAAAGAACCGCCATGGCCGATTTGTTACTCACTCCCCTCAACGCGCTGCATCTGGAGCTCGGCGCCCGCATGGTGCCCTTCGCTGGCTACAGCATGCCGGTGCAGTACCCGGCCGGCCTGATGGCCGAACACCACCACACGCGTAACGCCGCCGGCCTGTTCGACGTATCCCACATGGGCCAGTTGCGCCTGGTCGGCCCCGATGCCGCTGCGGCCTTTGAAACCCTGGTGCCAGTCGACGTGATCGACCTGCCCGTAGGCAAGCAGCGCTACGGCCTGCTGCTGAACGACGAGGGCGGCATCCGCGACGACCTGATGTTTTTCAAGCAGGCGGAAGATGACATCTTCGTCGTCGTCAACGGTGCCTGCAAAGCAGCGGACATTGCCCACATCCAGGCCCGGATCAGCCTGCATTGCGAAGTCATCCCCATGCCGGAAATGGCGCTGCTGGCGCTGCAAGGCCCCAAGGCTGTAGACGCGCTGTCGCGCCTGGCGCCCGGCGTGGAAAAGCTGGTGTTCATGACCGGCGGCCATTTCATTGTTTCCGGCATCCCCTGCTTCTTGACCCGCAGTGGCTATACCGGCGAAGACGGTTTTGAAATTTCGGTACACCAAGACCAGGCCGAGGCACTGGCCCGCGCTCTGCTGGCCCAGCCCGAAGTCCAACCCATAGGCCTGGGCGCACGCAACTCGCTGCGCCTGGAAGCTGGCCTGTGCCTGTATGGCAACGACCTGGACACCAGCACCACCCCCATCGAAGCCGGCCTGAACTGGGCCCTGCAAAAAGTACGCCGCGCTGGTGGCGCGCGTGAAGGCGGCTTCCCAGGCGCTAGCAAAATACTAGCGCAACTCGCAGGTAAACCAGGCACTACAACCAAGAAACGTGTGGGACTGATGGCACTGGAACGTATCCCGGTGCGTGAACACACAGCCTTGCAGGACACCGCAGGCAACGCAATTGGCGAAGTCACCAGCGGCTTGCTTGGCCCCACGGTAGACAAGCCGATTGCAATGGCCTACGTGGCGCCAGAATTTGCCACCATCGGCACCCGTATCAACGCCATCGTGCGAGGCAAAATCGTGCCGATGGAAGTCACGTCCATGCCATTCACCCCGAACAATTACTTTCGCGGTTAATTCAACTTTTTACAGGAGCACCCCCATGAGCATCAAGTACACCGAAGACCACGAATGGCTGAACATCGAGGGCGACACCGCCACCGTCGGCATCACGCACCACGCGCAAGACGCATTGGGTGACGTAGTGTTCGTCGACCTGCCCGCCGTCGGCGCAAGCTTCGCGCAAAAAGACGTGGCCGGCGTGGTCGAGTCCGTGAAGGCCGCGGCCGATGTGTACATGCCTGTCTCCGGCGAGATCACCGAGGTCAACGAAGCCCTGCGCGCCGACCCTGCTCTGGCCAACACCGACCCACTGGGCGCTGGCTGGTTCTTCAAGGTCAAGCTGTCAGACGCATCGCAAGTCGCCGCCCTGCTGGACGAAACCGCCTACAACGCATTTAGCCAAAACGCCTAACCCTCCCTAGACCTGCCCCATGACGACCTCCCTGCACGAACTAGAAAACGCCAGCGAATTCATCGCCCGCCACATCGGCATCGACGCTGCCGACGAAACCCTGATGCTGGAAGTGATTGGCTCCAGTTCGCGCCGGGATCTGATTGACGGCATCGTGCCGCGCTCCATCGCGCGCAGCACGCCAATGGATCTGCCAGCGCCCGTGACCGAGGCGGCAGCACTGGCCGAGCTGAAGGCTATTGCCGCCAAGAACCAGGTCTTCAAAAGCTTCATCGGCCAGGGCTATTACGGTACCCACACCCCCGGCGTGATCCAGCGCAACATCCTGGAGAACCCCGCCTGGTACACCGCCTACACGCCCTACCAGGCCGAGATTTCGCAAGGCCGCATGGAGGCGCTGGTCAACTTCCAAACCATGGTCTGCGACCTGACCGGCATGCCGATTGCCAACGCGTCCATGCTGGACGAGGCCACCGCCGCCGCCGAGGCCATGGCCCTGGCCAAGCGCAGCGCCAAAAGCAAGAGCAATGTGTTCATCGTGGCGGGCGACTGCCATCCGCAAACCATCGAAGTCATCCAGACCCGCGCCAAGCCGCTGGGTATTGAAGTCAAGGTCAGCACCGCCGTCATCACCCTGCCCCAGCTGATGGCCAGCGGTGACTTCTTCGGCGTGCTGGCCCAGTACCCGGCCACCAACGGCATGGTGCACGACCTGCGCCCCCTGGTGGGCGTGGCCCATGCCAGCGGCGCAGCGGTCTGCGTGGCAGCCGACCTGCTGGCCCTGACCCTGCTGGTGCCCCCCGGTGAGTGGGACGCCGACATCGTCATTGGCAGTACCCAACGTTTTGGTGTGGCCATGGGCAACGGCGGCCCGCACGCCGCCTACATGGCCTGCCGCGACGCGTTCAAGCGCTCGCTGCCCGGCCGCCTGGTGGGCGTCAGCGTGGACGCGCACGGCAACCCGGCCTACCGCCTGGCGCTGCAAACCCGCGAGCAACACATTCGCCGCGAAAAAGCCACCTCCAACATCTGTACCGCCCAGGTGCTGCCGGCCGTGCTGGCCAGCATGTACGCGGTGTACCACGGCCCGCAAGGCCTGACCCGCATCGCCGAGCGCGTGGCCCGCTTGACGGCCATCCTGGCGCGCGGCCTGCAGCAAATGGGCTACGCGGTAACCAATGAATACGCCTTCGACTCGATCACCGTCAAAACCGGTGACGCTACCAATTTGATAGCTAGCCGCGCACAGCAATCCTGCGCCAACCTGCGTTTTCGCTTGAAAACCCATTTGGGCATCTCGCTGGACGAAACCACCACCCGTGGCGATATCGAAATGCTGTGGTCCTTCTTCGTCAAGCCCGGCGAACCCATGCCGCGCCTGAGCGAGCTGGAAAACAGCGTGGAGGTGATGATCCCCGAAGCCCTGCGCCGCAGCAGCGCCTTCCTGACACACCCGGTGTTCAACACCCACCACAGCGAAACCGGCATGCTGCGCTACATCCGCGCGCTTAGCGACAAGGACTTGGCGCTGGATCGCAGCATGATCCCGCTGGGCAGCTGCACCATGAAGCTCAATGCCACCAGCGAGATGATGCCCGTCACCTGGCCCGAGTTCGCCAACATCCACCCCTTCAGCCCGCCCGAGCAGCGCCTGGGTTATGCCGAGCTGAACAGCCAGCTCTGCGCCTGGCTCAGCCAGGCCACCGGCTACGCGGGCATCAGCCTGCAACCGAATGCCGGCAGCCAGGGCGAATACGCCGGCTTGCTGGCCATCAAGGCCTATTTCGATGCGCACGGCCAAAGCCAGCGCAATATCTGCCTGATCCCGTCCAGCGCCCACGGCACCAACCCTGCCAGCGCCCAGATGGCCGGCCTGACCGTGGTCGTTACCGCCTGTGATGCGAATGGCAACGTAGACATGGCCGACCTGCAGGCCAAATGCGAGCAGCACAGCAGTCACTTGGCGGCGGTGATGATCACCTACCCCAGCACGCACGGCGTGTTCGAAACCCAGGTAAAAGAACTCTGCGCCCTGGTGCACAGCCATGGTGGCCGCGTCTATGTGGACGGCGCGAATATGAACGCCCTGGTCGGCGTGGCTGCGCCTGGCGAATTCGGCGGCGACGTCAGCCATCTGAACCTGCACAAGACCTTCTGCATCCCACACGGCGGCGGCGGCCCCGGCGTTGGCCCGGTCTGCGTGGTCGAAGACCTGATCCCCTACCTGCCCGGCCACGCCACGGCCGGCGACAACAACCACGGCATCGGCGCAATCAGCGCGGCACCCTTGGGCAACGCATCCGTGTTGCCCATCAGCTGGATGTACTGCCGCATGATGGGTGCCGAGGGCCTGCAACACGCTACCGAAGCCGCCATCCTGGCCGCCAACTATGTCAGCACCAAGCTGCAGGCGCACTACCCCACTCTGTACGCCAGCGCCAACGGCCACGTGGCGCACGAATGCATCCTGGACCTGCGCCCCATCAAGGACAGCTGCGGTATTACCGCCGAAGACGTGGCCAAGCGCCTGGCCGACTACGGCTTCCACGCCCCCACGCTCAGCTTCCCCGTGCCCGGTACGCTGATGGTGGAGCCCACCGAGAGCGAAACCCTGGCCGAGCTGGACCGCTTCATCTTCGCCATGGTCGCCATCCGCGAGGAGATCCGCCAGGTCGAAGCCGGCACCTGGCCGCGCGACAACAACCCTCTGGTACACGCGCCCCATACCGCCTCCAGCCTGCTAGCCGCAGAGTGGGACCGTCCTTATGCGCGCGAAATCGGCGCCTTCCCGCTGGCATCGCTGAAACAGGCCAAGTACTGGCCGCCCGTGGGCCGGGTGGACAACGTGTATGGCGATCGCAACCTGTTCTGCAGCTGCGTGCCGGTAGCGGACTACGCCTGAAATCCGCGAAGGCATGCGCGGCACAGATCCTGCTGAGGGTAAGGGCATGAACACCCCTGCCCCACCGGTCCACATCCACACACCGTTTGAAGATGCGCAAGCCATCTTCACCGGCACCCTGTTTGTGTCTCTGGCATTGATATTATTTGCCCAGGTCGGGCTGCTCACCGGCGGCACAGCTGGGGCGGCCTTTCTGTTGCACTACGCCACTAATGTCACCCTGGGCAAGCTGTTCTTTCTGATCAATCTGCCGTTCTACTGGTTTGCCTGGACGCGCATGGGCCGCGAATTTACCTTCAAGACCTTCATCGCCATCAGCCTGTTATCGGCCATGGTGGAATGGTCGCCCAGCCTATTCGCAATAGACAGACTGCACCCCGCCTATGCAGCGGTGCTGGGAGGCCTGCTACTTGGTTCCGGCTGCCTGTTTCTGGCCCGCCACCGCGCCAGCCTGGGCGGCGCCACCATCGTCACCCTGTACCTGCAAAAAACCTACGGCTGGCGCGCCGGCAAGGTGCAGATGGGCATAGATTGCGGCATCGTCCTGCTGGCTCTCACCGCCATAGAACCCGCCCGCGTGGCCTACTCGGTGCTGGCAGCAGTGGTAATGAACCTGTTCATCTGGGTGAACCACCGGCCTGGGCGGTACGCGGTGTTGTGATGAAGCATGCAAAAAAGAGGCCTGCATGCTTGCCCGCGATCGAAGTCACACAAGCACCGTCCGTCATTACTCGCTCCGCGGAAAATAGCAACCGAGTGTAGGTTTGTGAAAAATTTTGCTGCACCGCAACAAAAACCAACTCCCGTAGCTCAAAATCCACTGACTGGCTGCTACGACAGCCAGTCAGAACCAAAGTCCAGCAGTTAAGAGCCATGACTGCATAGGTTCCAACGTCACTGGTTAAAACCATCGGACATTGCCCCTCGGCAGACTGCCAAAATATTGCACGAGATTTTCAATTACTGGCCGTATTTCGTATGTCGATTGCAGATATATGAATGAAGGCGAGATTAAATGTTTTATTTTGAAACAACTGGAGCAATACATATCCACTGCTATTACGACCTCTCGCGTTGAATGCCCGTACAAATAAAAATTGAACCGCAAAGGATGGCCTGTTAGTTGCTTTTACACCCTTCAGAAAATGCATAATTGCGCGCAATAAGGTTAAACCCTTTGTTCTGCCACCTGCCCTCAAGGAAAGTCCGCCAGTGAACAACTGCCAGTCCCGCACCAAGATTGCATCATCCTCAAAGGCATGCGATGTACGCCTAGTTGCGATGCAGCGGCCCCATTCCTGAAGCAACCACCAGCAACGCGCATGTTTCTAAACTACAGATCGGGTCTCGCGGCTCTCACCTTGCTTTTTTCCAGCCTACCCTTCGCATGGGCGGAAGGCGATGACGCACTCAAGCTGAACGCAAGCTACGCACTGCAAACGGACAGCAATCTTTTCCGACTGCCCGCAAGCACTCTGTCCAGCAAATCCAACACGTCTGAGGTGATCGGACTCACCACACTAGGGCTCAACTTCAACAAGGCATACAGCCTTCAGCAAGTTACCCTTGACGCAAGCCTCGTCGATTCCCAATATAAAAATAACAGCTACCTCAGCTTTGTAGCGCACAACGCAAAAGCAGCATGGCACTGGAGCGCCAGCCCTGAGTTGCAAGGCAACTTGCTCTACAAGCACATGCAAAGTCTCAACGATTTCGCGGATAACTCTACATTGAATGTGCGAAATGAACGTACAGATACCGTAGTGCGTGCAGATGGAGAATACGGCGTCAGCGGGCCGTGGCGTGTAATTGGCGCATTGATGTCAATTAAACAAATAAACGCACTGCCTACTGCAGCTGAAGGCAATACAGATAGCACGTTTACTGAAGCTGGTCTACGCTACGTGTGGGCCTCTGATTCCAGCTTGACATATACATATCGAAAGACTGACGGCAAATATACCGATAGAGCTTTACAAGAAGCCGCTTTGCTGGACGATACATTTCACCAGCAGGACAACGAACTCAAACTGCGTTGGGTCCTAACAGGTAAGAGTACCGTCAATCTAACTGCCGCCTATATCAGTAGAGCCCATCCTCATTACTCTCAGAGAAACTACAGCGGCATCAATACAAGTGCCAACCTCAATTGGGCCATATCTGGGAAATCCGCCCTCACGGCAGGCTGGATCCACGAGCTAACAAGCTATCAAACAGATACCTCTAACTATGCCAAAACTGACAGACTATCTTTTGGCCCAGTATGGCAGCCCACAGCAAAAGTTTCAGTTGGATTCAAATACGAATTGGCCTTCCGTGACTACCTCGGCAATCCTTCGGGAGTGGTTTCCGATCAACGCAGTGATACGCTAAAAGACATGAGTATTTCAATTGACTGGCAACCATACCAATCATTGATTTTAAGTACGTCTTTAAAGAACTCCAAAAGAACATCAAATCAAAGCAACTTAGATTTTGACAGCAATATGGCCACCTTCTCTGCTCAATATAGTTATTAGCAAAACGCCCAACCAACAAATAGGCTTTCATTTATGCTCAAGTATTTAATTAACCTAGCACCCAAAATACTGACCACACTCACTCTTGTAGTCAGTCTTGGTGCGCAAGCCCAAGTGCAACCAGATTATCCTTTGGGAGCAGGAGACTCCATACGCATTCAAGTATTTCAAAACCCAGATCTCACAGTAGAAACGCGAGTTTCAGAAAATGGAGTGGTCAACTATCCATTAATCGGCTTAGTGGAACTTGGTGGCTTACCCATAGCAACTGCAGAAAAAAAGATTGCAGACTCGCTACAGAAGGGGGGGTTTATTAAAAACCCACAAGTCAATATTGTGCTTTTGCAAATACGTGGCAACCAAGTAGCCGTTCTAGGACAAGTCACGCGGCCAGGGCGCTTCCCATTGGAAACTGCTAACACCCGACTGAGTGACATGCTGGCAATGGCTGGTGGCGCCACTCCAATAGGTGACGACGTCGCCATCGTTACAGGCCTGCGCAATGGCAAACCATTTCGCCAGCAGGTCGACATTCCCTCAATTTTCCTGACGGACAAAGCGCAAAACGATGTCGTTTTGCAAGGCGGCGACAGCATCTATGTGCATCGCGCACCTGTGTTCTACATCTACGGTGAAGCCCAGCATCCAGGTGCTTACCGTATAGACAGAAACATGACGGTTATGCAGGGGCTGGCTCTCGGGGGGGGCATAACTGCGAGAGGCACGGAAAAGCGTTTGCGACTAGATAGAAAAGCAGCAGACGGCAGCGTTCAGCAGCTGGAACCTAAACTTACTGACAAACTTCAAGCAGATGACGTGATTTACGTTAAAGAGAGCTTGTTTTAATCGGAACACTCCAGCATGACTATCCAGCAATTCCTACTCATTCTCCGAGCCCGTTACAAGGTAGCCTTAGCCGTACTGCTCATCACCGTTGCCTCGATCACGGCAGTCAGCTTGGTGCTACCCAAGCAGTACACGGCTACCGCAGCGATGGTGGTAGATGTGAAATCCCCCGACCCGGTAAGCGGCGTTGTACTGCAAGGCATGGTAGCGCCTGGATATATGGCTACGCAGGTGGACATCATCAACAGCGACCGCGTCGCCAAAAGTGCCGTAAAACTTTTACACATGGAAGAAAGCGCGGCTGTTCGCGAACAGTGGCAGACTGCTACCGAAGGCAAAGGCCAATTAATTGACTGGCTAACCGCAAAGCTTCAACAGAAGCTAGACGTAAAACCATCACGCGAAAGCAACGTTATAAACATCAACTACACCGGCACGGACCCAATTTTTGTAGCTGCGGCAGCCAATGCGTTCGCACAGGCCTATATGGATGTGAATCTGGATCTGCGCGTGGCACCTGCCAGGCAATATGCCGCCTTCTTTGAAGAGCAAACAAAGACTGCACGTGACAAACTTGAACTAGCCCAAAAAGCTCTTTCGGAGTACCAGCAGAAAAATGGTATTACTTCCGCAGACGAGCGCCTCGACTTTGAAATGGCCAAGCTGAACGAGACTTCCAGCCAGCTAACAAGCGTACAAGGCCAAACAACCGATAGCCAAAGCAAGCGGGGTAATGCCAAAGCAGACACCGTTGCGGAGGTGATGCAAAGCCCCGTCATAAGCAACCTTAAGGCAGACATTGCTCGACTTGATGCCAAGCTACAAGAAAGCAATATCAACCTCGGCAAGAATCACCCACAAACCCAACGGACAGAGGCCGAGCTGGCCACTCTGCGAGCCCAGCTGGATGCCGAAACTCGCAAAATTACCAGTTCTATTGAAACAACATTCCAAGTCAGCAAACAACGAGAACAACAACTACAAGGGGCCCTAGCCGCCCAAAAATCTCGGGTGCTCATGCTGAACAAGCAACGTGATGAGCTGAACGTGCTTCGCCGTGATATTGAATCTGCCCAACATGCATTTGAGTTGGTCAGTCAACGCGCCTCCCAAACGAATATTGAAAGCCAAAGCAACCAAACCAATATCTCCGTATTAAACCAGGCTACACCACCTGCAACACCGTCTAAACCCAAGGTTTTGGTTAATGTGCTGGTTTCTATCTTTTTAGGTACCCTGCTAGGTATAGGCATGGCACTGATCCTGGAGCTAGCCAACCGTCGCGTGCGTTCCACCGAAGATATGTTGGAGGCGCTAGGTTTACCTGTACTTGGCGCAATCAGCTCTGCCGCAATCATGTTCAAACAAAATGCTCCTGAAAAAGGAGCCAAAGCATGAATACCATGAACCTGCCAGCCTCTGTGCAACCAACCGACAAAGCCCGCTCGATAGGAGACATTCTGGTGTCGACAGGTCGGCTCACACTAGAGGATGCAGTACGTATAGTGCAGCGCCAACTTAGTGATAACTCGAAATTCGGCGATGCAGCAATCGCCCTCAATTTGCTCACGAAAGACGATGTCGACTTCGCTCTTTCACAACAATTTGACTACACCTATTTGTCAGACCGTGACACCAGCCTTAGCAACGAATTGGTAGCTGCCTACAAGCCATTCAGTGGCGTGGGTGAAAACCTGCGGGCCGTTCGTAGCCAACTGATGTTGCGATGGTTCAACACAGATAGCAACCACAAAGTGTTGACGGTAGTAAGTCCAGGAGTCGGCGAAGGTCGTAGCTTCATTGCGGCCAACCTGGCAATTGTTTTTGCCCAGCAAGGTGAGCGCACCCTTCTGATAGATGGCGATCTGCGAACAGGACGCCAACAAAAACTATTCAAGCTAGGCAAGAATACCGGCTTGTCAGGTGTACTTGCTGGCCGCGCTGAGCTGGATGCAGCATTGCCAGTCCCTAGCCTACCCGGCCTGACCGTACTGCCTTCGGGCGCCGTGCCTCCCAACCCTCAGGAGCTTTTGGGCAGAAACACTTTTGACTATTTACTTCAGATAGCAGCTCAAAAATTTGACGTAATTATCGTAGACACCCCTGCAGGGAGCGCCTTTGCAGATGCCGAATTAATTGCGGCGCGCGCCGGGGCTGCTGTGATGCTCGCCCGCAAGAATCAAAGCTTGCTTCCTCAAACCACGCTACTGACCCGGCGCCTGCAGGACAGCGGGGTTACTGTCGTTGGCTCGATATTGAACGACGTCTAAACCTAAAGGTGAGTCCAATTGGTGCAAGTAATAAAACCTTACTTCAATCGCAAATTACCAAATACTGATTGGGCAAACCATGTTCAAAAAATCTGCAAAACAATATAAAAGATGCAATGCAATCTTTAGAAACGCGCTACTTCTGCCAAATAAATTTCCATCACTTTTGAGATGAAACCGCCCTTAAAGGCACAGAAAATAGGACATCAACATGTTCGGGGTTATTCGCCTACGGACGTAAACATTTGGAACGCGCGTTGCCTGTCCCTCATCCCCCTAATTTCATGGCACCCCACACTTGGCAAACACGCTGGCACACACTGCTGGAAACGATAACCCGCATGCAGACGCCTGCTCAGTTGCAAGAATATCTGCAACAACTCACCACTGCAGGTTCACCACACGTGCTGGCGTTTGTGAATGCCCATGCCATGAATTCAGCAGCAACCTCTGATCAGTTTTATAGAGCACTAACCAGCGCAGACACTTTGCTTCGGGATGGGAGCGGCATGGCCACTCTGTTCAAAATGATGGGCTTGCAGCCAGGCCTTAATCTAAATGGAACAGACCTTATTCCGCAAATTATTCGCTGCTTTAATGGACAGCCCATTGCCTTATATGGAACGGAAGAACCTTACCTTGGGCAATGCAGGTCCACCGTGCAAACCAGCATAGCCCCTCTCAGCGAACTACAAACTGCCAATGGATTTCTATCCATCGCAAATTACATTGAGCTCGCACAATCACACCAGCCCAGGCTCATCGTGTTAGGCATGGGAATGCCAAAACAAGAGGAAGTTGCAGCCGAATTGCGCAAGCACATAACTGGCAACTGCATAATTGTATGCGGCGGTGCGATTATCGATTTCCTGGGAAATAAGGTTGCCCGGGCACCACGTTGGATGCGCAAAATCGGGATTGAGTGGTTGTATCGTCTCGCACTAGAGCCCAGAAGGCTTTTCAAACGTTATGTGCTTGGAAATCCCTTATTCATTCTCCGTGCACATACGCTGAAAACCAATAAAACAAATATCACTTCCAAAAACGACTCAGCCAACTGATTAGAGTTAGTAGCCAGAAATCTCAACATTGACTCAAGTAGTTCGAGTGGATAAGAACCATTGAGTACTGTCACTTAGCATCGTATCGTAGGATCGCCATGACATGCATAAACTCTTGGTTGCCGCAGCATGGCTAAGCCCAATCTGTTGCCGCCAAAGTCCGAGCAGAGATGGCGGTATTGCAGCGGGTAAGAAGTGTGCGTCCAAATGAATCTTTGAAAAAACTCTTTCGAGCACCTTCACTGGCACACCGAGTGCATAGGCATCCAACCTCATCCGCCTTGCCCCTAATGTTCTTAGAGGGATTGCGCCAATCGCGAGCGCAAAATCGGCGAAATAGTCATTCCATCGAGGACTCTCAGGACTCACAAGATTAAAAACGGGAACTTCACGCGCCACCAAAGGTATTTGCAGAGCGTTGACAGCGGCCTGCGCGACATCATCGACTGAAACCAAGTTGGCGGGACCATCCCCGCCAGTGCCCAAGTCCCCAACGCGGCCCTGCTCCAACCAAATGCCAACACGTTTTACCCATAGTGCACTACCTGCACCGACCACACATCCTGGGCGCAAGATGACTGCCTGTCCACCATCTCGACTGTATCGCTGCATAGAGCGCTCTGCCGCAATCTTGGCATGTCCGTACCAACCTATGTCGTCTTGCAGCGGACAACCCTCGTCAACAACACCCTCCGCGCGTCCATATACCGACATAGTGCTCAAATGCACGATACGTGGCATGCCTCCACGCAGCGCCGCATCTACCAGTGTTTGAGCGCCTTGCGCGATAGCACTCCCATCACCCGTTACACAGTTAATTACGGCACCGGCATCTTTAATCGCTGCACGTAGACTATCGGCATGTCGCGCATCCAGTGCAATCGCTTCAATTCCATTGATGCTCTTAGCATTGCGCGATGCAACTACGGGCGTAGCCCAATCTGTTCGCTGCAACAATGCCACCACAGCGCGCCCAACGAAGCCGCCCCCACCCAACACCAATACCTTAGTACGATTCATCATGCTGTCCGTACCCCATGGCCACAGGGAACAAGTAAGCCCGCCAAATGATCCGCCAGCCGCAAGGCCATCGCCACAATAGTGAGCGTTGGATTGGCTTGGCTTGACGTCGGAAACACTGCGCTGCTGGCTACAAACAAATTGGATATACCGTGCACAGCACAATTAGCATCCACCACGCTAGTACACGGATCTGAACCCATGCGGGCCGTACCCACATGGTGTCCACCATAGGCACCAAACCGCAGAAGATCCTCTTCCAAGCTAGCGTCGTCGAACTCGAATTGAGCCAGCCCACTCGCAGCAAACTCTTCCGCAATAGCACGCAAAGTTTTCCGCACCGTTTCTATGTCCTCTTTGCTATAGCGCCAATCCACCTTGATTTGCGGCACACCCAATGCATCTTTCGTTTCCAACAGAGTAACCCTGCTATCGGCTCGTGGAATTTGTTCCGCATGCACCTCCAGGCTAAAACGATTACTTTTGTTTCTCAAAATAACCGAAGGAAATTTGCGCGCGGCCAACGTGCGCTTCAGTACCCAATGGGTTAAAAAAGCCAGTGTGTCGAAAGGCCCGGCAATTACATTCCACATGTGACGCAAATACCGCCCAACACCATCAGCATCGCCATCTTTCAAGCGCTTGCCATATTCATAGCTAATGAAATAACGTGCCAAAAACAAGCCCGACAACACTCCACTGCGATGCGAAGGGTCCGTAATCTTGGGGAAGTGCAACCGTGCCACCATATTTCCCACTTGAAGTTCTCGCTGGGCTTGCGCAGTAAGCTGCAATCTGCGGCGGCAGTAAACACCATCGGGTGAAACTTCATAGCCATGCCGGACATTGTCGGGTGCGCCTTTGACAGCCAAAGTACCCACATTCCCGGCAATGTGGCACATGTAATAACGCCCCACGACGTCATGGACATTGCCAATGCCTTGATGGACCACATCATTGGAAACCAATAAAAGCCGTGCGGTTTCCAGGCCCCCAACGGCCAGCACCACGTTACGAGCTCTAACCTTAAACCGAACACCGGCAAGGGTTGCAACATCTAGCGTGTCAACTGCATTGCCCCCCGGGTTCAGTCGAATACCTGTGCAGTTAGCCTCCAGCAACACTCTTATGTCAGCTGCGACACGTAGACGCTCGCCATAACGCGCTGCCATATTGGTTGGACAAGAAAATCGCTCCAACCCATTTGTCCTTAAACGCACACTTTCAAATCCACGCACCATTGCCGGAGCAGGAGGATCAAAAGCACTGTCAGCGTCATATTCATAACGCCCAGCTTCCAAATAGTGATTCGCTTTGGGGAAGTATGGCGCTAAGTCTACGTAATCAATCGGCCACCCGCTATTGGGTATAAACGGCCGCTCCTCAAAATCGATGGGGTCAAACGGCATACAGCGCCCCCCCCATATAGCGGTAGAGCCACCGTAGCGCCGCTGCCTGTATTTGTCGGTAGGGCTGTGCATCTTCTCATCTGCAACCTGGCCTGCATAAAGTGCCTGTGAACTTGGATCTTCATGAGACTTGCCTCCCTCCAGAAGCAAAATACTCAGCCCCTTGCTACTCAGCTCCAGCGCCATGCTAATACCCGCAGCACCGGACCCCACAATACAAATATCAGCATCCAATACCGAGTCCGGCGCCACTTGATTGGCTGATTCAATCATTGTGCAGACACCATGCGATTCTTAGACAACACACGCGAAGCCACACCAAAAACATCCATGTGCACAGCGGCAATGCTGTCCGCAAACATTTCCAGAGAAAACGTCCGCTCATACAAGGCCCTACCATTTCGCTCCAAATTGCCTCTCAACACCGGATTTCCTAATACTTCATCAATGGCAGCGGCCAAACCTTTGACATCGCCAGGCTCCACAAAGACTGCTTCCTTGCCGTCCACCAAGGCATGGGGAATTTCCCCGACAGGAGTGCAAATCACCGCCGTGCCATTGGCCAAGGCTTCCAAAATCACCAAGGGTAACCCCTCGTCATACGACGGAAGGACCAAAACGTCTGCGCTAGCCATTAGTGCGGCAGCTTTCTGCTGATCAGCCCAGCCTACAAATTGAACGAGGTGCCCTACCCCCTCCACGTCAGCTTTGGCTTGATAGCCTGGTATATCGCCCTTGCCCGCAAAGATGGCTTCTAAGGGCCCCGCCTTCGCAACCTTGCTCATGCCCAGCGCGTGAACTAGGTCAGACACCCCCTTGCGCTCACTCAAATTCCCCAAGAACAGCAAACGCATAGTCCTTCCAGATTCTTGCCGCGACGAGCGCTGCACCGACGGCTGCGGCACGCCGTTAATAACTACGCACACACGTTCCTTGGGCACCAACAACTCTTCCACCACAAATCTCTGTGCAGAGCTACCCAGCACCACCACTTTGTTGGCCCGGGAGAACGTCCAACGCACCAACCAACGCAGCGGCGCCGGCAAGTCTTTATAAAAATGGTGTAACTGGGCCGCATGCAAATGCAAGACAACCGGCAAACCAATCGCACGTGAAAACACTACAACAACCGCTTTGCGGAACAAGCTCAGCCGCTCGGCCATATTCACGTGCACGCCCTTTAACTGCCCTGAAATACGGTTTTTCGCTATACGCACCAGCGCCAGCATTAGCATCCCAATCGAAGCCAGAGCGCTACCGTCGCCGCGCGTGTCCAGCGGACACAGAGCAACATGCTCTTCGGCACCACCTTTGACCACAGTATGCTGACACTGAATCAAATAGTCGGCCACCTTAAACATGCCGCCGCCATTGGGGTTCCAAGGACAGGCAATAAATATTCTCTTTTTCATCATATTGAATTCAACCGCCCCCACTTGACATTCATCATATTCAGCACGGGATTTTCAAAATATCTAAATAAAATCATTCCAACCACGCTGCACATCAACACCATAGTGAATGCGAATATGACCGGAGAAATATTAACTGACAGCAAGCCCAAAATGCGCGCAGCCGGCCCCATTACAAATCCATGTGTCAAATAAGTGCTGAATGAGCCATCTCCTGCCCATACCAGCTTTTTCTCAAGCCATCGCGCTGCATCGGCATTTTTCCCGTCCAGTGCCGTGACGCACAGAAAAACGCAAAAACCACAAACAAACAACTCCAATGCCAGCAGAACACCAACTGGCATGGAATACCTCAAACTCACGTACACCAGTATTGTCAAGACGCATATCACAACAAAACAGGCTTTCTGCCAGGAATATCTTGGGAATGTCGCGACCCAATTTTGGCGGCTCAGTGGCCCAACCCACGCGCCGATCACAAAAAATAACAAGTACGTATCTGACATTAAAAATAGCGCGTTCTGTGCGAAGTCAGAGCTCTCAGCAATCACTCCTGTATGCCGGGCCCCGGTTAGGACCAACATAACCAAACTCACCAATATTAAGCGCCAAAAATTAGATAAAAAAAGTGCAGCACCAAGAATAATGTAAAAAAACATCTCGTAGTTCAACGTCCAACCCGCACCTAATACGGGCCGCATTAATCCCGCACTATCAGCAAATGGAATAAAGAAGACCGAATACAACACGGTATCTCCGCCGGGAGCGGCCCCCTGGAAAGCCAGCTTGACTGCGTAAACTAGCGTAGCGCACCAATACATCGGCGCAATTCGAATTAACCTACGTCGAAGAAAATACCATACCGACTTCGGCCCATGAATTAAAGATTGACTTGAAGAAAATATGATGAAGCCACTAATACAGAAAAAAAGCTTTACGCCCAACTCTCCAAACCCGTAGTTCACCAACACTGCATCAAATACATCCACCTTAGCTTTATAAGTTGCTAGCGCATGCACATATACAACCATACCAGCAGCAATAGCCCGAAGTACCTGTAACGCCTCAAGGCGCCGTCCTTTAGAGGGCATTAGCATAGTGCCGCAATTTCAGCGACATACTGTTCACTTGTGATCCAGCTACGCATAGTTTCAAACGCTTGCCTGGTAATCCTTGTACGCTTTTCTTTATCTTTGAGAAATTCTTCCACCTTCTCTTCAAAATCACTTAAATCCCATTGCAGCGGCACATAGGTTTCATTGGGTACAAACACATTTGGCAAAACCTGCAAATGTGCCATATCCGGCTTAAGCAACAAAGCGCCGGTGGCATATGCCTCATAATCACGCCAGCATATCTCGCCATATCCAAATGGGCTAAAGCAAATTTTGCTCCTCATCATCTCTTCAAAGAACTTATGCCTACGCACGCGCCCTTCTGAGACGATATGTATCGCACCATTTGCCGATAGCCTTTGTACGGCATCCTTCGCCTCTTGCCGCATTACCTGATACCAAGGGACTCCTTTAATCGCAATACGGGCATGTAAATCAATATCACGAAAATCGACCTGCGGCGGTTTTCCCAGAAACAAATCCACCATCAACGGTGACAAACCGAAGTTGCTGCCCAAGCGTATTTTGTTCTCTATTCCTGCAGGAGGTATAAACTGCTGCTGTGCATCCGGCAAATTGTGTCGACGCGCGTAGTAATCGTTCAGATTAGTATCACCTAGCGTAGGCACACTGTAGTTTGCGAAATCCGCATAGGTTTGCTTTTTTATGTAAATATCAATATACGGGTCTACATAGGCTGCAGGTCGTATGTGCAATGGGGCATACCAGTCCATAAATGCAATTTTGGCCATAGGATATGCCGCAGCCAAACGCTCCAAAGCCTGTACCACCAGTTGTGGCGGCATTTCAAATGCAGGTTGGAAAAATATACGCTTGATATGCGCATGCTTTGCACCGGCATGTAGCCTATCTGCATCCGCCCCCACCAGCGCGTCCACAGGCACCTGCGTACAGCGCACGCCATACTTTTGACGCAACGTTGAACGGTAGAAATGGAATGGGTACAGCTGCGTTTCCGCCAACTCATGCGGAACCGTTACCAGCAGCACATTGGCTGCCTTAGGTGTATCTCGCAGCGAGGTAATAGTGTGGAGCTTGTTTCTGACCCGAAAAATAAGCTTACGGCGCAGAAAGTTCAAATGGGCTTGCATAAAGAATATGGGTTACTAAATATTTTTGACCAACACGCTATCCACCACTGCACGGGCCTCCCGCTGCGGCGCCAACAGGCCCCGCAGCAAACCTGCAGCGTTAAAGCACCACGACACCACAGAAAACAAAGCCTTAGATAGGCTACGTTTACGCCATGCCATCAATGCAAACGGCGTGGCGAGAACAATAAAAAAGGCCGCTAGCGCCCGTGGCCACTGCGCAGACAGCAACAATATTGATAGCAGCACTAACCACCACGCCAGCACAGCAACATACAGGCGTAGCTCCCGCAGCCCCTTCAGCACCAAGGCTAGGTGAGGTTGCCCCCATGCTGCACGTAGCATTTCACCCAGGCCGCAGATATATCTGCTGCGCCAGCGGCGCACCAATAGCTGGTATGGCGGCGCATCATGCCCATGGTGTCGCACTGCATCCATCGCAATGCGCTGCAGCTTCCATCCGTTGGCACGCAAACGCGCTGCTAGGTCAAATTCCTCGTAACTGTGCAGATTACGGTTGGAAAAATAGCCCACCTGCTCCACTGCGACTCTGCGGTACAACCCCCCCATGTCCAAGCGGTCTACCTCACCGGCCTGCATATGCCCCAGTCCGCGCTCCACCCGGGCCAGGTATTCCAGGCTAGTGGTGTTCATCTCTACCACCTGCCCACCCACGCCTGCCACATCCGGGTGCGCCTGCATGTACTCCAAGGCTTTAGGCAAAAACCCAGGCAGCATTTCCATGTCGCCGTCCAGGATGTAGACAAACTCGCCTAGCGAATGCTGGAAGCCCAGCTGCGGCCCCACGCCACAACAACGCTCATGGGCGTACTCGAGCTGCACTATGCGTACAGGGAACGTTGACGCCAGTGCCACCGTGCCATCTGTTGAACAAGAATCCGCCAACACCACCTCGCCCCCCACCACCTGGACCGCCGCCAGTGCGCTCTCGACGGCTACGACAATCCGCTTCTCTTCATTCAAAGCTTTGATAACAATACTCACCCTGCAGGGCGCATCAGGAGACTCAGGAATTTGCATGGTCTTTGGTTCGCAAAATAATTCTGGCTGGGACTCCCACGGCGAGCGCACCAGCAGGCACGTCACAGATGACCACGGCATTGGCCCCAATATCGGCATCGTCTCCTACCTGCACTGCGCCCAATATCTTGGCTCCCGCGCCAATGTTCACCCGGTGCCCAATACGCGGCGCGTCCAAGGGCTGGTCCATCCGCTTATTGCCGATCGTCACCCCTTGACGAATAACGCAGTCGTCGCCAATCTCTGCCCTACCATGCACCACTATGGCTCCGGAATGTTCGATCACCAGCCTACGCCCAATTTTGGCGGACACCCCAATCGTCACGCCACACAGCATTTCCGCCAGCTTGGACAGCACCATGTGCAGGATTGCCAATGGATAACGCACCAGCTTGGATTGAAACCGGTAACGCAAATGCCCCAGCCTGTAAACCTGCAAAGCCCAAAAGCCGAGAGACAAAACGCCCTCTTGTGCTACGCGTAAATCTTCAAAAAAAGCCATTCATTCGACCCTTGTAAACACTAATCCGTAGCTGTACGCGCATTGCGCCAAAGCTCCCAGCGCTGAACCACGCCCCCCGGCAACGCCACCGCCATCGCAAGCGACATTAGCCAGCGCTTAGACCGCATCGCATAACGGGCACGCCACAACCAGCGCAGCCCTTCCAGGCGACGCCCCATAACCAACGCCTGCCGAGCCAAAGTCACCTTTTGCTGAGCCACAAAATGCAATGCAGACCGCTGCCTATTAGGTGGTATTAGCCCCGAGTGCGCCCGATCCTGCATCCTTAGCAAGAACGGCGCTAACACCAATGCTGCATGCCGGCTGGTAAGGCTCCCCTCCGCCGCCGTACGGTACGCAACCAACACGCTCTGAGAATGGGCAGTCGACGAACCCTCGGCCACACGGAACCACAGGTCCAGATCCTCCCCATGTGACTCGCCCACCGTAAAGCAAGGCTGCATCTGGACCAAGCGCGTTCTGCGCACTGCAACCGACGAGGTAAAAAACGGAATGCCCTGCATCCAACGGGCAGGTAAATCTTCTATGAGATCCATGACAGGCTGCGGAGAAATTTCAGGCCAAGGCCAGGGAGACCAATCTGCAGCGTCAGAAATCTTGCGCAGCATGGTGGCCACCATGTCCACATGGGGATAAGCCAGGATGGCACGATGCTGCGCCTCCAAATACCCAGGGTGCCACCAATCATCAGCATCCAGAAATGCTACCCATTCGCCTCTTGCCTCCGCAATACCTCGGTTCCTGGCGGCCGAAACACCCGCGTTGGACTGCCGCACCAAACGGATACGCGGGTCATTTTGTGCAAGTTTCTCTACTATTTGAGGCCCGTTATCGGCAGAACCATCATCAATAACAATCAATTCAAAATTTCTACAACTTTGCCGAAGAACTGACAACAATGTTCCCTCGATATAAGGGCTCTTATTATAAAGAGGAATAACCACAGAAAATTGCATAATAAATCACACGGAAAAATATTTATATTTTGAAAAAAATACTCTACCCCATAATTTTAAAAATCTCTCCAAAATTATCAGAAAGTGCGCAGCGATCAAAACAACAACAAAAAACACAACCGATAAAAATATTTTATTTATATCACCAGAAACAAAAAAGCCATTCAAAAATCTATACAACGGATAATGCACTATATATATAGGAAATGACACATCACCCAACCACTTCAAAATACGCCCCAACCAATTATTCGCATCAAAATGAACTTTACTTCCAACAAAAATAACAAAAGGGGATACAAGAAAAAGCATCACATACATGGCCTCTAAATTCCCAATACCAAACGACAACAACGAAATAAAAAGCAACACAAAAAAATGCCACTTCTTAAATTCAATATTTAGATATTGAATTTTAAATATAAAACACCCCACAAAGAAATGAAATAAAACCCGAGGAAATCCCCCGGGAAAATTCAACTGAGAATACCCACTATGCAAACCATAATACCGAATCGACACCAAATAAATCAACAAGAAAAAAAACAATAAAACCACCAGCAATCGACGACCGATACCAAAGAAAGAAACAAAAAAATAAAAGAAAATATTAGAAAATACTTCAAAAAAAAGTGACCAAGCTGGATCATTAAATGGGAATATTACATGATTATTTAAAAACCCCTCTGACGCAACAGGAAATACACCCCAAAAAGGAATTAAGAAAATTCCACATAATTGCATTAAAAGTACATCAACACTGAGAAAAAGGCTCCAGTCAGAGTGAATTAAAAGAGAAAAAATACCAATAACCAATCCAAAAAAATACATTGGGTAGAGTCGTTCAATTCTAACCCTGCAAAAACCAAGGAAACCTAATCCGCTCTTGATCCTACTTTCATAGTTCAAAGCGATCACAAAACCAGAAAGTACAAAAAATGCGTCAACGGCCAACCAAGCTGACCGCATCAAATGCGCGCCTTGCAAAAGAGAAAAATGATGAATAACAACCGCGATAGAAAAAACCCCGCGCAACCCATCCAATGCCAAATAACGTTCTTTTACTTTCATGTATTTTCATACCCATGAATTCGCTCACCTGATTTAACGAACTTCATATTAATTGCAATCAAGCCCATTAGTAGATAATATGGCAAAGTATCAATCGCAATAGTCCCCAGGGTAACAGGTACTTCAGACGCCATTCTTATTAACAACGAAAGAGCCAAAACAAAACTCAACCCAAAAGTCTCCTTTCTGTATACATACCCAAGAAATATAACAATCACAAAATGAACCACCGACATAATAGTTCCAACCAATCCAGTTCGCCCTAAATTATCAATGATTTGATTATGCCCGGACGTCGCGAAGAACATTCCAATTGCATCTCTGTGCTCAGTACCGAATAATGGCAACCCATACCCTAACAACGGTGATCGCGCCCATTCAGACAAAGCCACAGTCCATATTTGCTCTCGCCCGGTAAAAGTAACTAACTGGCTGCCCTGCTCAGAATTCAAAAAATTATTTATTGCACTACCAATATTTCCAAATATCACCAACAATAGGCCAAAACAAACAAAAACCATCATAGAAGAAAATATTACCATGTAAAAATAGCGCCCATTTTTTGAAGAAATGCGCAGCCAATCAGATACCTTATATTTAAAATAAATCAGTACAGGCAAAGCCAACAAAAAAGATATCCAAATATTTTTAGCCTGAGAAACAAATAGAGCAAAAAGACCCACAAAAATAAAAAACCAGTTCAATTTTCGAGATTTAAATGGATCAATTATCAAACACCACAAGCCCAGTGAAGCAACCATGCCCATCAAAATAGCATGCGGCGCCAATCCTGCGAAACGAGGCAACCCAGGTATATAACCTTGAGAATAATTAGTTTGCAAAACCAAATCTGGCTTTACAGGGATTAACAAAATTCCCCACAGACAAAAAAACAGTGCTGCATTACGAAAGTGCCTAATGAAATTTAAAACTCCATAGTTAGACATGGAAACAAGCCCCAATCCTAGCACCAGCGAATAAAACCAACTTACCTCCAGTGATATGGGATGCGAAGAAAACTGCGATGGCACCAACACATTAAAAATCCAAAACAACAAAAATGATAGTATTAGAGATATACGCCAAAAATAAAATTTTCTATCCAATCGATAAAATCGCAAAATTTGGTCGCCGGCTGCCACCATGACAAACAAGGATGCCAATTTGATCGCCACGGCTGCAACCGGATTACTCAACGTGGACTCAGTAAAGACTTCCCCAGTGTTCAAATAATTTCTAGCAGAAAACAAAACAGTTAATCCATTACTAAACAATATTGCGTAACAATAATACTGCAGCAGGCCAGATGGATATTTGGCGGCCTTATTTAACAACCAAACACAAGCAACAGACAAAAGAATTGCAGCCACAAAAGCCGTCAAACCCATAAAAATGGGAATAATGTAATTCATATAACATCAATCGCGTTGAATACTAGAGAACAAGCCCTTCTCTAATTTCGGGAAAAATCTTAAAACCATTTCGATCGCTTCCGAACCTAGAATTTTCGGCCATAAAAATATCATCAAAATTGAAACCACCAAAACCGAGAAACCACTCACTATTAAGTTCAAAAATGGAATGCCAAAATCATTTACACTTCGAATGCTAAAAAATGCCACGACCGCGACAATCAAGCTGATCGCCCCCCCGCGACCAAGATGTGCAGCCACATCAAAAAATCGCAACTCAAGTAGTTGGAAAACAGACCCACAAACCAAAAACGTCCGCGCCAATATCAACAATGCAGCCACCAATGCAAAAGCGGTTATTCCGTACGGCATAGAATAATAGAAACCAATTGCACCCACGGCGAGTACAGGCAACTGAAGCAAAGACTCGTGATGCTTACGGCCAGCATTCCACAGTACGGGGGTAGACAGCCCCAGGCAAACAAAAGCTGGCACGCTTAGAAAGAGCAAGGCCAAAACCCAGCCGGTATCCAACCATTTACTCCCATATAGAAACTTTACCAAGTCAAAAGAAATGACTGATAAAAAAACAAATATCGGCAGTATCAGCACCCAAACTGTGGCGAATATTTGCATATAAGCGGCACGCATACGACCAGGGTCATCTTGCATTTTGGAACTGGCCGCGGTAAACGCTGGCTGCAGCGAGCCCATGAGTAGGGTGGAAGGCATGGTGGCCAGGTTATAACCCACAGAATAAACACCAACTGCGTGCGCATTAGAGAATTTACTCAATAAGAAGCGGTCCATGCTGCTAAGGCACCAATTGATGATATTGGTGATAAAAACGGTTCCACCAGTCTTCATTGCGGTAGAAGCACCTTCGTAATGGAATAACGGTTTGATCGAGTGCGGATGAGCCCAAAAACTACCAACAGCTATAAACGAAACCTGCACCAACCAAGCTGCTACGAGTGCATCCACACCATAACCCAGCAACGCAAGGGGTATGCCAACCAGCAGGTAACCAGCGACATAGCCGCCAATTTGTATCAACCCCGCAGCCTTGAAATTCAAGTCACGGTGCATCAGGTTTCCAGCTGGAGAGGATACGGCGCTGATCACACACGCCAATGCGAGCCAACGGATAACAGGCTCAACACGGGGCTCGTGGAAAAAGCTAGCCAGCATAGGCGCCAGCAGAAAAAGTGCCAATGTGGCCGTGCTACCTACAATCATTTGCCAAGTAAAAGCAAAGCGCACATCTTCCTGTGTGACGGTTTTGCGATGCAACAGGCTCCAACCAAAGCCAAAATTTGAAAAAACATTAGTCAAGGTTAATACAACCATGCCCATGCCAAAAATACCGTAGTTTTCCGGCCCCAATATACGAGCCAATAAAATCTGGGCGGCAAATTGCATTACAAAGCGCGCAAGAGTTGCAATGGCGCTCCACTTAACGGCTTTCACGCCCTGTTTGGCAAGACTCATTACGTATGTAACCTTGATTTACAAAAAAGAGGGATCGGCAGAGACCATTGGCCCTGGGTCAATTCACAATGAATTTAATTATTTGTTTTTTGCTGCAACGCAGCATAAACTCATGATACAACAGAGGGCGGTCTCATCGTCGAAATACCATGACTAAACAAACAAGCTCCATCAAATCCTTGCTACTCCCTTTGCTACTGGGTGTTTTGCCCTTGGCCACACAAGCGGCGGAGCAAAATTGCAGCGCGGTTTCTGCTGCAACTTGCACCATCGCCAAATCCCTAGGACGCGGCATCAACATGGGCAACATGCTGGAGGCGCCACGTGAAGGTGACTGGGGTGTAAAGCTAGAGCCAGCTTATATTGACTTGGCGGCACAGCAGTTCAAAACCGTACGGCTGCCAGTACGCTGGACTAACCATGCAAGTGCGGATGCGAGCGCCACACTGGACCCAGTTTTTGCCGCACGGGTAGACACAGCCATTGATGCCATGTTGGCTAAGGGCATGTATGTGATTCTGGACCTGCACCATTACAACCAGATCTTTGGCGATGTGCTTGCGCCCAACGAGTTTGCGGTAGACCCTACGGTGCTGGAGACGCGGCTCATCAATATATGGACCCAGCTGGCCCAGCGGTACAAGGACCGCTCGCCCAAGCTATTGTTTGAGCTACTGAATGAGCCCCATGGCAAGTTGAGCAGTGATGCTTGGAATGCCTTGTCTACCAAGCTGCTGGCAACTGTGCGGGTCACCAACCCCACCAGAGTCGTGTTGATTGGGCCCATCTCCTGGAACCACCCAAAGCAGCTAGCCAACCTCAGCCTACCAGCCGACCCCAATTTGATTGTTGCCATACATACATACGACCCCTACCCGTTCACCCACCAGGGCTTGTCTTGGATGCCGCAATTCCCAGCCGGCACCACATGCTGCACCGCGCAGCAGGCAAAGACAATGCAGGATGTCTTCGCGCAGGCCGCCAAGTGGAATGCAGATAAAGGGGTACCGCTGCACCTGGGCGAATTTGGCTCGTACAAGATAGGCGACATGGCATCCAGGGCTACATACACGCGCTTGGCGAGAGACACAGCCGAGTCTTATGGCATCAACTGGACATATTGGGAGTTGGCCTCAGACTTCGGCATTTATTCGCCACAAACGCAGACGTGGATTCAACCACTGACCTCTTCGTTGCTCAATTAGCCCGCTCCGTCAGGTACGCATCAAAAATGCATCCGCGTCAAACAACTGCTCAACCACATTTCTGGTAGCAATCGGCGCGGCCCTATCGTGCTGCGGGCGTCAAAGCTCTCTTCTTTGACCATATCGCCGATGCGCACACGGCTGGCACGCACGTCCAGCCGCCGCAACGCCACGCCGTTGGACCGCAAGGTTTGCCTTAACAACCGCTCGGCATGGAGTGGATGGTTCGCACCGCGGCAGTAATTCAAAATATTGTCGATACGGTTGCCGTAGTGCAGATAGGCATTGCTTCCACACACTGCAAATCGATCGTTATAGCCGCCCCACCATTGCCAGTGGGGCAAGAAACAACGACCTGCATGTGCGCCCGCATTCTGAATCACCCACGAGGGTATTTTGTCGTGGTAGAGCAAGTCTGGCCGCGCATAAATCACTACGTCTGGTTGGTATTGCTCCACGCTATTCGTAACAGTTTTAAGTGAATGCAACTGATGTAATAAATTTCTTACAGATTTAAATGCATCGCCATAGTAATCACCAAAACCCTTAATGGCTTCCAAGTCATATTTGGCTAAGCATTGCTCTGGCTCCTCAATTATCAAATTGAAATCACGGTAGAGGTCGTAGTTCTCTTTGCCCAGGGCACCACCTTCACCAGATCGTGCATTGACGACCTGCCCGACATTAAAAAAGTGCCCGAAAAGTCTGACCTCGCCAAGAGCTCGGGCAGGTTCAATTATTTTCTCAACAAAAGGTGAGAATGTAAGACCTGCCCCACGCGGGATGCCGAAAATAGAAATTGCAATCTTCATACATCAAAGTCAATTGACAAGCGAGGGATTTTCATTGCCGTGAATATTATTTTTGAATAATTTATAATATTCAGATTTTTCAAAAAATACTGCAGCCGACTCCGCCCCCAAAGTACTAATATGCTTTCCATCAAAACTAAATGGGACCTCACCCCCTGCCGAGCCTGGGAAAACCCCTGCCTCAGGAAAAATATAATCCCTATCAATATAAAAAACATTTTTATACTTTTTCGACAGGGACTTAATAATTTCATTTGCATTTTTTGTTTGAACATCACTATTTCTAGTGTAATGCAGTAAATCGAACTTCACACCGCGAATCAAACTTCGCTCATAAGCCAGCCCGATATTTGCATCATAACTTACAGGCGATGGCATTATAAAAACCATCTTTGTCCTAGAGGAAACCTCAGACAACGCAGCCTCAAAGTTTTTTATCTTATTTTGCAAAACAACATCAGACCAAGATCCAGCGAGAACAACGAAATCATATTTTTCGACATTCTTAAAAAGATAATTTCTATTTATTTTACATTGAGCATATGCACGACTAGCAATCGGCCCAGTAAAATCATCACCCAAACTAGGATAGCACCAGTTTGTAGTAATTGAATCAATCCTACGACTCTCATTTATTCCAATTTTATTCCAAAATGGTTCATTTTGGCCAGCAAATGAATCTCCAAAAAGTAAGCCTTTTATCTTCGATGCCCTATCCCCAATCGAGCATTTAAGTCCAGCATCGCCTATCGGCAATGCTTTTATAGTGTCAACGCTATAAAAACACCAGCCATTGCTCACAAGGGGCATGGTTATATCCTTGGTCAAGTTTTCATATGTATCACTCATGCGATTGGGCAAGCCCTCGTTGACAGTCACAAATACAGCCAACGAAATAGACAAGCCAACAGGAATTATCAAAGCGAAAAATTTCCGATATGAACTAATTTTCCTCAAATACGATCCAGCCGGACCCTCAACAAAAGTAAATGAAAGATGCCCCAAAAGACCAGTAAACAATAACGCACAGCCAATATAAATTAAATCATGCTGCCTATTCAAATAACCCAGCAAAACAACAATTGGCCAGTGCCACAAATATAAAGAATAAGAGCGACTACCTAACCATTGAGCAACACGCGAGGCTGTCAACAATGAATCAAATTGCATAGAACTTAATACACAGACCGCACCAAGAACGGGCAACAATGCTCGCCAGCTAGGCCAAATTGATTCTACCGAAAAATATCCAACAGAAAAAACAATCAACCCAAAGCCAAAAATTTCAATAATTCTTCCACTTTTCTGAGATGCATTTTTTTGATGACTAGAAAAATATACCAATCCTCCAGCCAACATCTCCCACATTCGAGTTGGAAGGAGATAAAAGGCACCACTTGGATTTTTTATTGAAATCAGAGACGACAAAAATAAAGAAATCACAAAGGATACAAAAAACCCCCAAACAATATATTTCTTTTTTGGCTTGAGCTTCCACAGCAGCATTAACCCCAAAGGAAGCAAAAGATAAAACTGCCACTCCACCGACAGTGACCACGTATGCAAAAGCCATTTGTCGTGAGAAGAAACATCGAAGTAGCTAACTTCTTTATAGAAAAGAAAATTAGAAAAAAACCCCAACGCACCCGAAATATGCCGTCCAAGCTGGACGAATTCAGAGGGAGGCAGAAAAAAGAATCCACAAGCAATTAATACCAAACACACTACCAGCAAAGCTGGAATTATACGAATACACCGAGAAATATAAAAATCGAATAGCGAAAAATTATTATTTATTGTCTTTTCAAAAATTATCCCGGTCATCAAAAAACCGGAAATAACAAAAAAAACATCAACACCAACAAACCCCCCCGAAAAACCCCAGATACCAAAATGATAAAGAATAACGGACGCTACAGCCCAGGCCCTCAATCCATTAATATCACTTCTAAATTTTGACATCCCCCTACCTCCATACAATTTATCTCAATGAATCACACGCCCTAAAAGTCGAATTTATATAAAAACCCAACCAATCAGACATAAAATTATTCAAATATTGATAGTCTATAGTAAAAAAAGTCCCCTCCCTAAAGCTGCCCCGGCATCAAGACTTCAACTGGAATGAATCATGCTTCATGAGTAGAGGCCTCCAGTACATCGATATATCCGCTGCCACATCGGTACGCTAGACTTGCTAGCTACCTACAACCTCTACTTATTTGCTGTTTTCAGGGATTGAAATAATGAAAATTACCGTCATTGGTACTGGCTACGTTGGCCTGGTTTCTGGCACTTGCCTTGCCGAAGTGGGCAACGACGTGCTCTGCTTAGATGTTGACCCGGCAAAGATCAAGATCCTCGAAGACGGCGGCATCCCCATCTTCGAACCAGGCCTGCAAGAAATGGTGCGCCGCAACGTTGCAGCCGGACGTTTGCACTTCACCACAGACGTAGAGAAGGCCGCACACTTCGGCACCATCCAGTTCATTGCCGTAGGCACGCCGCCTGACGAAGATGGCTCGGCCGACATGAAATACGTGACTGCTGCAGCTCGCAACATCGGCAAGTACATGACCGACTACAAGGTGGTCGTGGACAAAAGCACTGTGCCGGTAGGCACGGCCGATGCAGTCAAAGCGGCGATTGACGATGAATTGACGAAACGTGGTGTAAGCACGCCATTCAGCGTGGTGTCCAACCCTGAATTCTTGAAAGAAGGCGCGGCGATTGACGACTTCATGAAGCCAGACCGCATTGTGGTGGGCTGCGATGACGAACAGGCTGCGCTGAACATGCGGGCCCTGTACGCACCTTTCCAACGCAACCATGACCGTCTGATCGTGATGGACGTGCGCAGCGCAGAGCTGACGAAATACGCCGCCAACGCGATGCTGGCCACCCGCATCAGCTTCATGAACGAGCTGGCGAACCTGGCCGAGAAGCTGGGCGCCGATATTGAACATGTGCGCAAGGGCATAGGTAGCGACCCGCGCATTGGCTATGACTTTTTGTACGCCGGTGCAGGCTATGGCGGCTCGTGTTTCCCGAAGGACGTGAAAGCGCTGATCAAGACGGCTGCCGATGATGCTGGCATTGACCTAAAGGTGCTGAATGCCGTAGAGGCCGCCAACGATGCCCAAAAGCACGTGCTGGGCATGAAGATCAAAACCAGGTTTGGAGGCGACTTGAAAGGCAAGCACTTTGCCCTGTGGGGTTTGGCCTTCAAAGCCAACACCGACGATATGCGCGAGGCAACCAGCCGCGAAGTGATCAAAGACCTGCTGGCTGCGGGTGCTACCGTGACCGCATATGACCCGGTTGCCATTGCGGAAGCCAAGCACTGCTTTCCCGACGAGCCGCGCCTGAGCTTTGCAGATAACCAGACGGCAGCTCTGGAAGGAGCCGATGCCCTGGTGATCGTGACGGAGTGGAAAGAATTCCGCAGCCCTGACTTTACGACCCTGAAGGCCAAGCTGAAAAATCCATTGATTTTTGACGGCCGCAATCTGTACGACCCCAAGCTGGTGCGCGGTATGGGGTTGGAATATTTGGCTATTGGGCGTTAACCGCGGCCCAAGCAAGTCAAGTATGACCTGAGGGAGCCATCCCCCAAAAGAACTACGCACGGCCTCTGCGCGGTACGTTCGCTTACAGGGATACCTCATTTCTAGATAAGAATTTCTACCCAATTTCACTCAAAAACTTTATGGCAATTCTTGTAACTGGCGGTGCAGGATTCATTGGTAGCAACTTCGTGTTGGATTGGCTTTCCCAGTCTGACGAACTTGTGGTCAATCTGGACCGACTAACCTACGCGGGCAATCTGCAGAACCTGGCTTCCATCGCCAATGACCCGCGCCATGTTTTCGTTCATGGCGACATTGGCGACTCAGAGTTGGTTGGAAAACTGCTGGCCCAGCACCAACCCCGTGCCGTGCTGAACTTCGCGGCCGAAAGCCATGTGGACCGCTCCATATCAGGCCCCGGCGAGTTCATCCAGACCAACATTGTGGGCACCTTCCACTTGCTGGAGTCTGTGCGCGCCTACTGGGGCAACCTGGACGCAGCCAGCAAGGAAGCATTCCGTTTGTTGCATGTGTCGACCGACGAGGTCTATGGGTCTCTGGCCAAGACGGACGCCGCATTCACCGAAACGCACCGCTACGAGCCTAACAGCCCCTACTCTGCATCCAAGGCCGCCAGCGACCATTTGGTGCGGGCCTATCACCACACTTATGGTCTGCCGGTGTTGACCACCAACTGCTCCAATAACTACGGGCCGCTGCACTTCCCTGAGAAGCTGATACCGCTGATGATCGTCAACGCCCGGGCAGGCAAGCCGCTGCCGGTGTATGGCGATGGCCAACAGATTCGCGACTGGCTGTATGTACGCGACCACTGCAGTGCGATTCGCCGTGTGTTGGAAGCGGGAAAGCTGGGGGAAACCTACAACATTGGCGGCTGGAATGAGAAGCCCAATATCGAGATTGTGCATACGGTGTGCGCATTGCTGGACGAGCTGAAACCGCGTGCAGATGGTCAGTCGTACAAAGAGCAAATTGCGTACGTGACAGACCGTCCCGGCCACGACCGGCGCTATGCGATAGATGCACGCAAGATTGAGCAGCAACTGGGCTGGAAGCCTGCCGAGACTTTTGAAACCGGTATCCGCAAAACCGTACAGTGGTATCTGGACAACCCGGAATGGGTGGCCAATGTGCAAAGCGGCGGCTACCGTGACTGGGTCAACCAGCAGTATGGTGGCGCGGTAGCGGCAGCATGAAGATATTGCTATTGGGGCGCAATGGCCAGGTGGGCTGGGAGCTACAGCGCAGTCTGGCTCCATTGGGTGAGTTAATTGCCCTGGGATCTGATGCATCGCTGAATCCAGGCAATTTATGTGGTGACTTCACCAACTTGACTGGCTTGGCCGAGACGGTGCGCCAAGTGCAACCGCAGGCGATCATCAATGCCGGTGCCTACACTGCGGTGGATAGAGCGGAAGCCGAGCCAGATTTGGCCCGCACCGTGAATGCGTTGGCGCCAGGTGTGCTGGCAGCCGAGGCCAAGGCCCTGGGCGCCTGGCTGGTCCACTACTCTACCGACTATGTTTTTGACGGCAGCGGGAACGCGCCATGGCGCGAAGCGGACACTACCGGTCCATTGAGCATCTACGGCCAGACCAAGCTTGAAGGTGAACAGGCCGTGGCAGCTTGCCACCAGCATTTGATCTTCAGGACCAGCTGGGTTTACGCCGCACGGGGGGGCAATTTCGCCAAGACCATGCTGCGACTAGCGACTGAGCGCGACACGCTGAACGTTATCGACGATCAAATAGGTGCGCCCACATCGGCGGAGCTGCTGGCAGATGTCACAGCGCATGCATTAATGGCGGCTATCCGCAAGCCAGAACTGGCCGGCTTGTACCACTGTGTGGCGGGCGGTGAAACCAGCTGGAATGGGTATGCCCGATTTGTTTTAGGGCAAGCCCTGGCATTAGGCTGGACACTCAAAGCTGGGCCTGAGCAGGTAGGGTCAACCTCCACGGCCAACTACCCCACCCCTGCGCAACGCCCGCTGAACTCGCGTCTGGACACAAGCAAACTACAAAGCACCTTTGGGCTGACGCTGCCCCACTGGGAAATACAAGTGGCACGCATGCTGCAAGAAATTACAGGGAGGAATTGAATATGACAAAAACACATCTACCCACCGAAGGCAATGCCGTGCGGCGTAAAGGCATCATCCTCGCCGGCGGCTCCGGTACGCGTCTGTACCCGGCAACCCAGGCTGTCAGCAAGCAATTGCTGCCTATATATGACAAGCCCATGATTTATTACCCGCTCAGCGCATTGCTGCTGGCGGGCATCCGTGAAGTACTGGTGATCTCCACTCCACAGGACACACCACGCTTCATGCAATTACTGGGCGACGGTAGTCAGTGGGGCATTCAACTAACTTACGCTGTACAGCCCACGCCTGACGGCCTGGCGCAGGCCTTTCTGATTGGTGAAAAGTTCTTAGACGGGGCCCCTAGTGCACTGGTGCTGGGTGACAATATTTTCTACGGCCATGACTTCGCAGGCTTGCTACACAACGCCAATCAGCAAACCCATGGCGCTACAGTATTCGCATACGCGGTGCAGGACCCTGAACGTTATGGCGTGGTGGAGTTTGACTCAAATGGCCGGGCCATCAGCCTGGAGGAAAAGCCTACCAACCCCAAGTCACGGTATGCGGTGACCGGCCTGTATTTCTACGATAGCCAGGTCGTTGAATTGGCCAAAAGCGTCAAGCCATCGGCCCGTGGTGAGTTGGAAATTACCGACCTGAATCGCCTCTATCTGGAACAAGGCACGTTGGATGTGCAAACCATGGGCCGTGGCTATGCCTGGCTGGATACGGGTACACACGAATCCATGCTGGAAGCCAGCCAATTTATTTATACGATCGAAAATCGCCAGGGCTTGAAAGTGGCCGCTCCAGAGGAAATAGCTTGGCGACAAGGCTGGATTGATAGCGAACAGTTGCAAAAACTCGCACAGCCTTTGGCCAAATCAGGCTATGGCCAATACCTGATGCGTCTGTTAAAGGAAAAGGTGTATTGATGAAAGTCACGTCTTGCGCCATTCCCGATGTACTGTTGATAGAGCCCCGCGTATTCGGCGACGACCGTGGTTTTTTCTATGAAAGCTTCAACCAACGTGCATTCGACCAAGCCACCGGCCTGAACCTACAGTTTGTGCAGGACAACCATTCCAAGTCGGCACGCAATGTATTGCGCGGCCTGCATTACCAAGTGCAACAGCCCCAGGGCAAGCTGGTGCGTGTCGTAGCGGGTGAAGTCTTTGATGTGGCGGTAGACATCCGACGCGGTTCACCCACTTTTGGTAAGTGGGTGGGGGCACTTCTCTCCGCCAAGAACAACCACCAGCTGTGGGTACCACCAGGTTTGGCGCATGGTTTTTTGGTGCTGTCTGAGTCCGCAGAGTTTTTATATAAAACAACCGACTACTACGCGCCTGAACACGAGCGCTGCATTGCCTGGAACGACCCTACATTGGCCATTGATTGGCCGATCACTTCAGGTAGCCCAACCTTATCGGCAAAGGACGCTGCTGGGGCAGCATTCTTGCAAGCCGACTTGGGTTGACCAACGCCAGCACATGAGCAACATTGAATCTCAACAATACTTATTGATGTAAGGGAAAAACATGGCTAAAGGAATGATTTTGGCAGCTGGTCAGGGTACGCGCGTTCGCCCCTTGACCAAGAATATGCCCAAGCCGATGGTTCCCATTCTGGGTAAGCCGGTAATGGAGTACCTGATCGAACACCTGGCCAACTACGGCATCAAGGAGATCATGGTCAATGTGGCATACAACCACTACAAGATCGAGCAGTATTTCGGTGATGGCCACCGCTGGGGCGTGCAGATCGGCTATGCCTATGAAGGCGTGCGCGAGCATGGCGACGTGATACCCAAGCCTTTTGGCTCGGCTGGCGGCATGCGCCGCATCCAAGACTTCAGTGGATTCTTTGATGAGCCCACGCTGGTGCTGTGTGGCGATGCCTTGATCGACCTGGACATTGGTGCGGCGCTGCACGAACACAAGGCCAAGGGCGCCATTGCCAGCGTCGTAACGCTGGATGTACCGCGCACCGAAGTGTCCAACTACGGCATTGTGGTGGCCAACAACGAAGGGCAAATCCAGTCCTTCCAGGAAAAGCCCTCGCCCGAAGAGGCTCAGTCCACGTTAGCCAGCACGGGCATCTACATTTTTGAACCTGAAGCCATTGATCTGATTCCGCCCAACAAGGTGTATGACATTGGTTCAGAGCTGTTTCCGCAGTTGGTTGAAAAAAAACTTCCCTTTTACGCACAGAAGCGCTTTTTCAACTGGATTGACATCGGCCGGGTCAGCGACTACTGGTCGGTGCTGCAACGGGTGTTGCGCGGTGAGGTCGCGCAAATGAATATTCCAGGGCGCGAGGTCAAACCGGGCATCTGGGTGGGCCTCAATACCTCGATTGCCTGGGACCAGTGCAACATCCAGGGACCTGTTTACCTGGGTTCCAGCGTGAAAGTGGAGCCTGGTGCCACCATCATCGGCCCATGCTGGATCGGGCACGGCAGCCATATCCGTTCAGGTGCCAAAGTGACACGCAGTATTCTGTTTGAATACACCCGTATTGCGGCCGATATGCATTTCAACGAAATGATCGTGTCGCCCAACTACTGCGTCGACCGCAATGGCGAGACGATGTACCGCGGTGACGAGTTAGCCCAACTGCGCTGGGGCGACGCCCGGGCATAAGCTGCCTCAGCCCCAAGGCTACGCCTCCCCCTTGCAGGGGGCGATACCGGTGGACTGGCGGAGCCAGATCCACGGTATCTCTGGAAGGGATGACACCACGCGAAGCATATGCCTTTCGGGCTTCTGGCGTTTATTTTCTTTGTGGCAAAAGCTGTCAAATATGTAGCAAAACACGAAACAAAATACGGCTCCCTTTGAAGCGCCAAGACATAAAAAAAGCCACCTCGCGGTGGCTTTTTTACGGACGCATGAACTGGATTAGTTCAAAGCGGTCTTCTTGCCGTCTTTGTAGACGGACAGAGTGATAGCGGGGTTCTTCAACTCGCCATTGGGTTCAAAGCCGATGGTGGTGGTCACGCCCTTGTAGTTGGTCTTGATCAGCTCAGGGGTATACACCTTGGGATCGGTGGAGTTGGCACGCTTCATAGCGTCTACCAGCACCATGGTGGCGTCATAGGTATAAGGGCTGTAGATCTGGAACTGACCTGGGTACTTGGCGTCGTAACGCTTCTTCCATGCTTCGCCGCCAGGCATCTTGGCCAGGGAGGCGCCGCCTTCAGCGCACACCACATTGTCCAGCGTCTTGGCACCAGCAGCCAGCTTGGCCACTTCGTTAGTGCACAGGCCGTCACCACCGAAGTACTTGACGTTGGTCATGCCCAGTTGTTCCATCTGGCGCAGCATAGGGCCAGCCTGGGGATCCATACCGCCGTAGAAAATAGCGTCAGGAGCTTTGGACTTGATGGACGTCAGGATCGCCATGAAGTCAGTGGCTTTGTCGGTGGTGAACTGTTCGTCCACCACGGTCATGCCCTTGGCAATAGCGGTCTTCTTGAACACTTCGGCAACGCCTTGGCCGTAAGCGGTACGGTCATCCACGATGGCAACCTTCTTCAGCTTGAGCGCGTCCACAGCATAGAAAGCCAGCCCAGCACCCAGCGAGTTGTCGTTGGCGATGATGCGGTAGGTGGTCTTGTAGCCAGGCTTGGTCAGGTTGGGGTTGGTTGCAGCGCCCGTGATGTGGGGAATGCCGCAGTCGTTGTAGACCTTGGAAGCGGGGATGGTGGTGCCGGAGTTCAAGTGACCGACCACACCGTTGACCTTGGCATCGCACAGTTTTTGTGCAACGGCAGCGCCCTGCTTGGGATCTGCAGCGTCGTCTTCAGCGACCAGTTCAAATTTGATCTTCTTGCCACCGATCACGACATTTTGCGTGTTCAGGTCGTCCACGGCCATGCGTGCGCCATTTTCGTTGTCTTTGCCGTAGTGGGCCTGCGCACCCGATGTGGGCGCAACGTGACCAATCTTCACGACCTGCACGTCTTGTGCAGAGGCAAGACCTGCCACGGCAGCGATAGCAGCAGCGACAGTCAATTTCAACTTCATTTGCATAAAAACTCCGATATTGGATTGGCTAGAAAACAAATAACTCTGTGAGTTACAAAACGTCACGAGCGGCAGAATAGCGCAATTTCCGGGCCTGACGCATAGTGAAAACCTTGGACTAGCCACTAATATCCCATTAATTCAACTGATACAAGGATTGACGTTTTAAGGACCATGGCGTGTGGCCAGCTCGTCGGCCACCGCATCCGACACGGACTGGCGCACAACGAATTCGATTTCCTCCCGCAGGCGCGGTACCAACGCCTGGGTCTGCTGCAGCACCATGGCCGCTACTGCTTCGGTCAGCCGGCGCTCCAAAGACAAATCGATGCGTTGCATGACCCGATGGATGATCTGGTCCTCCAGGGCCTCATGGTTCGCCATACCCGTCACCGCACTGGACGCCTGCGGCGCCACCGGCTGCACCACTTCGGTGAGTGTGGGCACGAAGCGCGGTGGCTGGCGGGGTGGCGAGGAAGACATCAGGCGGACTCTTTCAGTTCAAGATCTTTGCGTTGGATCGCATAGCCACGAGAGGCATAGTGTTTCCAGCGCTGGCGGGCCAAGCCACGGTCGTCCTCATCCAGAGAGACGACTTCGATCAGCCGCTCAAAACGCTCAAACCCTGGCGGCACAGCATCCCCCAGCTGCAGCAGGACTTGCTGGTGCGGGGCCTCCAGCACCGACTCCAGCAGCAGCACAGGGGATGCCGACAATAAGGTTGCATCGGCACCATCCAGCGCGTGGGCCACAAAGTCCGTGCTGGAGAAGGTCCACAAAGCCTGATCGAGCTGGCGCAGCACGTCGATAGGCCCGGTCACCACGACCCGCGCGCCGCTGCGCGTCGCCTTGCGCAACAGCCTGCAGGCATACGCCTGCTTGTCGGGCGCATTGAAATGGAACTCCACCTCGGTCATGCAGCGGCCAACTTATTTAACCAGCCGTTTACGCGGTGCTGCAGATGCTGCTGCGGTTTTACGCGAAACTATCTTTTTTGCAGCAGCTGGCGCAGGTACTACCTGCGAAGCAGGCTGATTCAGCACATAGTCCAGCAGCAGCCCCACCGGACGCCCGGTGGCGCCCTTGGCTGCGCCACTCTTCCAGGCCGTGCCGGCAATATCCAGATGGGCCCAGGGCATTTTGGCGGTGAACTTCTGCAAGAACTTGGCAGCCGTGATGGCGCCGCCCGCACGGCCTGCAACATTGGCCATATCGGCAAAATTAGACTTCAGGCCTTCGGCATATTCATCGTCCAGCGGCAGACGCCAGCAGGGGTCGAGCGCGGACTCGCCAGCTGCCTGCAAAGCAGCTGCCAAGCCGTCGTCGCTGGCAAACATACCGCTACGCACGCCACCCAGGGCGATCACGCAAGCACCGGTCAGCGTGGCGATATCGATGATGGCGCGGGGTTTGAAACGCTCTGCATAGGTCAGCGCATCGCACAGCACCAGACGGCCTTCCGCATCGGTATTCAGGTTTTCAATGGTCTGGCCGCTCATGCTGGTGACCACGTCGCCCGGCTTCACTGCACCACCATCGGGCATGTTCTCGCACGCGGGGATCAAACCCACCACATTGGTCGCCGGCTTGAGCTCGGCCAGGGCACGGAACACACCCAGCACACTGGCCGCGCCGCACATGTCGAACTTCATCTCGTCCATCTCAGCCGAAGGCTTGATGGAGATGCCGCCGGTATCAAAAGTAATACCCTTACCCACCAGAACGGTGGGTGCCACGGTTTTGGCTGCACCGTTGTAGTGCAGCACAATGAAGCGAAGTGGCTCTTTGGAGCCTTGCGCCACCGACATAAACGAGCCCATGCCCAGCTGCGCCACTTCTTTGGGGCCTAGCACCTCGCAGCGGATCTTGGGGAAGCGGGCCAGGGTCTTGGCGGCATTACCCAACAGCGTGGGCGTGGCATGGTTGGCCGGGCGATTCGCCCATTCCTTGGCCATCTCAACCCCAGCCACCGTGGCTGCACCCAGCGCCAGCTCGGCCTTGGCTGCCGCCGCATCGGGGGCGCACAGCCACACCTGGGCCAACGCGCGACCTTCGGGCTTGGACTTGGTGGTGGTGTACACATAGGTGCCATCGGCCACGGCCTGCACCACGGCACGCACGGCTTTTTGCGCTGGCGCACCAGCAAAGCTGATGAGCAATTTGCGCAGCGTCGGGCCTTTCAAGGCCGCTACGGCCGCCGCCACGGCTTGGCGCGTCTGGCGGGCAGAGCCGTCACCCGCACCGACCAGCAGCACCCGCGTGGCGGTGGCCGCCGCAGGCCGGTACATCTGTAGCAACTTGCCCGGCTTGCTGTCCAGATCCCCGCTTTTACGGGCCTGCTCTACAAGCTGAGACAATGCATCTTTGCCGGGCTGGAAGGCTTCCGACACCAGCACCACCAGGGCGTCGCACTTTTCTTTGGCGCAAGCCGCCAAGTCCAGGGATTTCAGTTCAAAGTTCATAATCCAGTCTTTTGGTTGGGGCCCCGAATGCGGCCTGATAGCCAGTGCTAACTAAAGCAACGATGTTATTCCATTCTTCTATACGCAAAGAGCTGGCACGCGGCTTTGGCGCCACCTTGGTAGCGCTTATTACCATCGTGATGACCATGATGCTAATCCGCACGCTGGGCCAGGCATCCAAGGGCGTGGTCAACCCCTCCGAAGTGATGATGGTACTGGGCTACACCGTGCTGGGCTACATACCCACCATATTGACCCTGAGCCTGTTTGTGTCCACGGTGGCTACCTTGTCGCGCATGTACCGCGACAGCGAAATGGTGATCTGGTTCGCCAGCGGACACGGCCTGATCGGCCTGCTCAAACCCCTGTTCCGTTTTGCCTGGCCGATTCTGCTGGTGGTAGCCGCCATGGCATTGATCGTCTGGCCCTGGTCCAACCAGCAAATCCAGGACATGAAGGACCGCTACGAACAGCGCGGCGACCTGGAGCGCATCGCTCCCGGGCAGTTCCAGGAATCGGCCAATGGCAGCCGGGTGTTCTTTGTGGACAAGGACACGCCCGACAAACGCAGCGGGAATAATGTGTTCATCTCCTCGCTGGAGCACGGCAAAGAAACCGTCACCTCGGCCCGCAGCGCCCAAATCACCAATATCGACAAGAAACAATTTTTGATGCTATACCACGGCCAACGCCTGGAGTCCAATCTGGGCGAGCCGGACCTCAAGGTCAGCGAATTTGAAGAATATGGCACCCGCGTAGGCGACAACGCCATGGGCAGCAGCGACACCCCACCCTCGCGCGTGCGCAGCTCGCTCGACCTGGTACTGGAGCCCACGCCACTGAACCTGGGTGAACTGGCCTGGCGCCTGAGCCTGGCCCTTGCGGCCCTGAACTTCGTGACCATCAGCCTGGCTGTAGCCGGAGGCAACCCGCGCTCGGGCCGCAGCGGCAGCATGGTGTTTGCGCTGTTCGCCTTCATCATCTACTACAACCTGCTGAACCTGGGGCAAAACTGGATTACCAACAGCGCAGTACCCTTCGGCAGCTTCATGCTGGGCCTGCACGGTGGCGTCTTCATTCTGTCCATGGGCTGGTTGCTGGTGCGCCACTACCAATGGTCCTGGCGCTCATTGGTGGCACGCAAACCATCCGGAGCCGCCGCATGAAAACCATACGCCAGCTGCTGTACAAGGAAATCCTCACCTCGGTGGCTTTTGTCACCTTGGGCTTTCTGGCCCTGTTCTTCTTTTTCGACTTTGTGGACGAGCTGCGCTGGGTAGGCAAGTCCGGTGAAAACGGCTACCAGCTAACCCAGGCCGTGCTGGTCGTGGGACTGATGGTCCCTAGCCATCTGTACGAGCTGCTGCCCATCACGGTGCTAATCGGCACCATCTTCGTGATGGCGCGCCTGGCCCAAAGCTCGGAATACACCATTCTGCGCACCAGTGGCCTGGGGCCCTGGCGGGCACTGCATACCTTGCTCAGCCTGGGCCTGATGTTCGTCGTGGTGACCTTCAGCATAGGCGACTACCTGGCGCCGCTGACAGACCGCACGGCCCAGTTGGTCAAAGCACGGTTCCAGGGCGACATCACCATCGGGCAGACCGGTGCCTGGCTGAAGGAAAAGCAAGGCGAGCGCTCGTTTGCCGCCAACGTCAGCGCGCTGACCTCCAGCGGCCAGATGCAGGGCATCCGTATTTTTGAATTTGGCAACAACGGCCTGCTGGCATCGCTAACGCATGCCGACAAGGCCGAGTTCGCCGGCGACGGCAGCTGGACCCTGTCCAACGTGGAGCGCAGCGACTTCCATACCCAAGTGGCTGATAACGCCAGCGTGGAGCGCAGCCACATTGCGACCTACCGCTGGCCTACGGAAATCACCGCCGAGATGGTGTCCACCGCCCTGCTCAAACCCGACCGCATGGCCACGCTGGATCTGTTCCAGTACATACGCCATCTGAACGCCAACGGCCAGTCGGCCCAACGGTACGAGATCGAGTTCTGGCGCAAGGTCTTCTACCCGCTAAGTTGCCTGGTGATGGTGGTGCTGGCCCTGCCATTCGCCTACCTGCACTTCCGCGCCGGTGGCATCACCACCTATGTATTTGGCGGCGTGATGGCCGGCATCAGCTTCTTCCTGCTGAACAACGTGTTTGGCTACGTCGGCAATCTGCAGAACTGGCAGCCCTGGCTCACGGCGGCTTCGCCGGGCATTATTTACTCCATGCTCTCACTGGCCGCATTCGGCTGGCTGGTATTACGACGTTGAAGAAACATATGCATGCGCGCGGCGTTATTTTGTTTGCCCATGGCTCCCGTGACCCGCTGTGGCACAAGCCCATGGAAGCAGTGGCGGACCAGGTCCGGGCGCTGGACCCGCAGGCCCGTGTGGCGTGCGCCTACCTGGAACTGACCGAGCCCGATCTACCCAGCACGGCACGCCAGCTGATCGCCCAGGGCGTGCAGCAATTGACTGTTGTGCCCATGTTCCTGGGCGTGGGTCGGCATGCGCGCGAAGACCTGCCGCTGCTGGTGGAAGACATGCGCCGGGAGCATCCGGGCGTAGATATCCAACTGCAAGCCGCCGTGGGCGAAAATCCACAGCTGGTGTCCTTGCTGGCCAAGATCGCCTTGGGCACAGCAAAGCCCCTATAGACACTTACGGCATAATGAATTTCACAATACGCTGAAATTCGATATGAACCTACACCAATTCCGCTTCGTGCAAGAAGCTGCCCGGCGCGGCCTGAACCTCACAGAGGCCGCCAAGGCACTGCACACCTCGCAGCCCGGCGTGTCCAAAGCCATCATCGAGCTGGAAGAAGAATTGGGCGTGGAAATCTTCGCCCGCCACGGCAAGCGGCTGAAACGCATCACCGAACCCGGTCAGCACGTGCTGCAAAGCATTGAACTCATCATGCGCGAGGTCGGCAACCTCAAACGCATCGGTGAGCAGTTCAGCGCGCAAGACAGCGGCACCCTGTCGATTGCCACCACCCACACCCAGGCGCGCTATGTGCTGCCGGTACCAGTGGCCAAGTTGCGCGAGGCCTACCCCAAGGTCAACGTCAGCCTGCACCAGGGCTCGCCCGACCAGGTGGCCCGCATGCTGATCGACGAGGTGGCAGAGATCGGCATTGCCACCGAGTCGCTTTCCAACTACGCCGAACTGGTCACCCTGCCCTGCTACGAATGGCAGCACGTCATCGTCTTCCCCGCCAACCATCCGCTCGCAAAAAAAGAGCGCCTGACGCTGGAGGACATTGCGCAAGAGCCCATCATTACCTACCACCCCTCGTTCACCGGCCGTACCAAGGTAGACCAGGCCTTTGCCGCGCGCAAGCTGGTGCCGCGCATCGCCTTGGAAGCCATCGACTCCGACGTGATCAATACCTACGTGCGCCTGGGTCTGGGCATCGGCATCGTGGCAGAAATGGCGGTGCGCGATGTGCAGAACAGCGACTTGGTGGTGCGCCCCGCCGGCGCACTGTTTGGCCAGAACGTCACCCGGGTGGCCTTCAAACGCAGCGCCTACCTGCGCAGTTTCGTCTACAAGTTTGCCGAGCTGCTGAGCGATCGCCTTAGCCCCAAACTGGTGGCCCAGGCTATGACTGGCCACGTGAATGACTACGAGCTCTGATTCCGCCACGCATCTTTCTGCATGAACCCCACCATGACGCAAGCAGCCCCCCGCACCCCCACCCTGCAAACCAAACTGCCCGCCGTTGGCACCACCATCTTCACTGTGATGTCGGCGCTCGCAACCGAGCACAACGCGGTCAACCTGGGCCAGGGCTTTCCAGACTTCAACTGCGACCCAGCGCTGGTGCAGGCTGTGACCGAGGCCATGCAGCAAGGCCTGAACCAGTACCCGCCCATGCCCGGCATCCCGGCCCTGCGCGAAGCGGTTGCTACAAAAATAAAAGCACTTCACGCCCGTGAATACAGCGCCAACACCGAAATAACCATAACGGCCGGCGCAACCCAGGGCATCATCACCGCCATCCTGGCCGTGGTGCGACCGGGCGACGAAGTTATCGTGCTCGAGCCCTGCTACGACAGCTATGTGCCGAACATCGAACTGGCTGGCGGCACCGTGGTGCGCGTGCCGCTGACGCCGCATAGCTTCCGCCCCGACTTCGACAAGATCGCCGCGGCCATCACGCCAAAAACCCGCGCCATCCTGATCAACTCGCCGCACAACCCCAGCGCCACCATCTGGTCGCGCGAGGACATGCTGCAGCTGCAGGAGCTGCTGGCGCCCACCGAGGTGCTGCTGATCAGCGACGAGGTCTACGAGCACATGGTGTTCGACGGCCGCCAGCATGAGAGCGCGGCCCGCTACCCCGGCCTGGCCGCGCGCGCCTTCATCGTCAGCAGCTTTGGCAAGACCTTCCACGTCACCGGCTGGAAAGTCGGCACCGTGGTCGCGCCCGCGCCGCTGATGGCCGAGTTCCGCAAGGTGCACCAGTTCAATGTGTTCACCGTCAACACCCCCGTGCAGCACGGCCTGGCCAAGTACCTGGCCGACCCCACGCCGTACCTGGAGCTGCCGGCGTTCTACCAGCGCAAGCGCGACCTGTTTAGAGAAGGTTTGAAGCGGACCAAGTTCAAGCTGCTGCCCAGCGAGGGCAGCTATTTCCAGTGCGTGGATATTTCCGAAGTGAGCGAGCTGAGCGAGTCCGACTTCTGCCAGTGGCTCACCAAGGAAATCGGCGTGGCAGCGATTCCGCTGTCGGCCTTCTATGGCAACGGCTTCGACCAGCGCGTGGTGCGCTTCTGCTTCGCCAAGAAAGACGAAACCCTGCAGGCCGCGCTGGCACGGCTGGCGAAGCTATAACTATCAAAAACATAGCTTCCAGCGCAGGTGGCACCTGCGCCAGCGGCCTATTTGGCTTCTAGATAATCAAACACCACTTCGCCCATGCCCAGCGTCAGGTCGGCGATGAAGTGCGAGGCTGAAATCACCTCCAGCACAGGCAGCTTGGCCACGTCCACCGTCACATGCTGGAACAGCTCCAGCGCGGCCGGGCCGGTCCAGGCGCCTTTGACCTGCACGTCCTCGAGACGGTAGCGCACCAGCTCCACGATGCGCGGCGTGCCGTCCACGTGGGGAATGATCTTCAGCAGGTAGCTGGGCTCGACCAGGGCCTTGTGCACCGCCGCGCTGTCGACCACCTTGTGCTTGTAGCCCATGGTGCCGACCGCGCAACGCAGGCTGCCGCAGTCCAGCGTGCCGACAATCACCTCGCCCTCGTGGCTGATCTTGGGGCAGGCCAGCTTTTTAGGGAAACCCCAGAGCTCGCGGCCGCCGGCGATGGGCGCATCGTCGTCCAGGTACATGGAATGCACATAGCCGCCGGACTGGCCTTCGTAGGTGACCGGAATCACCTGGCCGGACTCGGTGTAGTCGCCAAAGCCGGTGGAGTCCGGCATGCGGATGAACTCGTACTTGACGATGTTGTCGGCCACCAGCAGCGGCTCCGGCACCACGGCGCGCAAGGCATCCGGGTCGGTGCGGTAGCTGATGACGATGTATTCGCGGTTGTAGAAGCGGTACGGTGGGCGTGGAAACGAGGGGTTGGTCAACGGCATGGCGAATGCCGTTGCACGCACTTTGGCGATATCCATGGCGGGCCCGGGTTTACTGTGCCGTCCAGCCGCCATCGTTGGCCCAGGCCACGCCGCGCACGTTGTCGGCAGCAGGCGAGCAGAAGAACACGGCCAGGCCACCCAGTTGCTCGGGCGTGGTGAACTGCAGCGAAGGCTCTTTCTCCTGCAGCAGTTCCTTGGTGGCCTGGGCCACCGGAATGCCCTCTTTGGCCGAGCGGTCGTCGATCTGCTTTTGCACCAGCGGGGTCAGCACCCAGCCGGGGCAGATGGCGTTGACGGTGATGCCGGTCTGGGCGGTTTCCAGCGCTACCACCTTGGTCATGCCCACAATGCCGTGCTTGGCCGCCACATAGGCCACTTTCTGGGCCGAGCCGACCAGGCCGTGGGCCGAGGCGACGCTGATCACGCGGCCCCAGTTCTTGGCCCGCATGCCGGGAATCACCAGGCGCGTGGCATGGAAGGCGGCGCTGAGGTTGATGGCAATGATGGAGTCCCACTTCTCGATGGGAAACTCTTCGATCGGTGCCACGTACTGGATGCCGGCGTTGTTCACCAGAATGTCCACACCGCCGAACTCGGTATTGGCGTAGTCGATCATGGTGGCGATCTCTGCCGGCTTGCTCATGTCCGCACCGCTGTAACCGACCTTCACACCTAGCGCCTCGACCTCGGCCTTGGGGCCAGCATGGTCGCCAAAACCATTCAGGATGATGTTGGCGCCCTGCTTGGCCAGTTCCAGGGCAATGCCCAAACCAATACCGCTGGTAGAGCCGGTGACGAGTGCAGTTTTTCCGTTCAGCATGGGTAGATCCAATCAAGGTGAGGTGAAAGAAAACAGGCGCCTGAGGCGACAGAACCGCAAGGGTATACCACTAAGCTTGTCCGCGTATGTAGGTCAACAGGCAATGCCATCTGCAAAGTTTTGCGAACCCCGGCGCTCGCCAAGATCTGTAGACTTGCGCCCCATGCCCGCCCCCAAGTTCGCCCGTTGCGACATCCGCAGTTACAGCGGTGAACACATGGCGCACGCGCACAACTACGCCCAGGTCATGTTTGCCGTACAAGGCCGCATGGAGCTGGAGATTGGTGGCCAGGCCAGCTTTGCCGACACCGCCTGCGGGGTGGTGATTCCGGCCGGGGTGGCGCATGGTTTTCTGGCCAGCGCCAATGCCCGCATGTGGGTGGCCGATGTGCCCGCCCACACCGGCCTGGAGCGCATGCGGCGCTTTGCCGTGCCCGCTACGCTGGGCAGCGTAGACATGGTGGCGGACCAGCTCACCGCCATACTGCAAGCCCCCAAGGTGCTGCAGCGCCGCAGCCTGCGCCTGCAGGAGCTGGACCAGGCGCTGGACGCGGCCCTGCACGAAGACTGGACCACGGCGCGCATGGCGGCCCTTTTCTTTCTAAGCCCGCAGCGCTTCCACGCCCGCCTGCTGGAGCTGACCGGCACCACGCCCCAGGCCTATCTGCGTGCGCGTCGGTTGCGCCAGGCCATGCAGTGGATACAGGCCGGCATGCCACTTGAAACGGCGGCGCTGCAGTTGGGCTACCGCACGGCCAGCGCCCTGGCCTACGCGCTACGGCGCGACCACCAGGTGGGCGCCAAAGAGCTGCGCAGCCGATAAAGCTTTCGGTAGAACAAGAGTTTCTCGACAATCGGCGCCCCGCCCTGCCCCAGCATGGGTGCATGCAAAACAAATCTCTCTCCGGCACGCTCATGGTGCTGGGTGCCGCCGTCTTGTGGGGTACCACCGGCACCACCCAAAGCCTGATCCCTACGCATCTATCGGCCTACTGGATAGGCGCATTACGGCTGGTGGTGGCAGCGGCATTTTTCGGCGCCGTAACTTTGGCCACGCTGTCCCGTGCGCAACTGCGCCAGGGCTGGCGCGCCCTGCCCGGCTGGAGCGTGCTGTTGGCCGGCGCCAGCGTGGCCGGCTACAACCTGGCCTTCTTCGCCGGAGTCAAGGCCACGGGCGTGGCCATAGGCACGGCCATCGCCCTGGGCAGCGGCCCACTGTGGGCCGGCCTGCTGCAATGGCTGCTGACGCGCCAGCTGCCGGCCTGGAGCTGGTGGCTGGGCACGTTGCTGGCGGTGGGCGGCGGCAGCCTGATGGTGCTGTCTGGCGCATCCACCGGCGGCGCGACGGCCAACCTGCAGGGCATCGCCCTGTGCCTGCTGGCCGGCCTGAGCTATGCCGTGTACGCGTTGCTGAACCAGCGTCTGGTGCACGCGACTTCACCCACCATGGCGACGTTGGCTGCGTTCGGCACCGCCGCCGTGCTGGCGGTGCCGGTGGCCTGGACCATCTCGGGCAGTGTGACACCCGGCCCGCACGACTGGGCCGTGGTGGGCTACCTGGGGGTGGTCGCCACGGGCATGGCCTATCTGCTGTTCAGCCATGCGCTGCGCTGGATCAGCAGCGCCACCGCTGTCACCCTGGCGCTGGCCGAACCGCTAGTGGCGTTCTGCCTGGCCCTGCTGGTGCTGCACGAGGCGGCCAGCACCGGCGCCTTCATAGGCCTGGGCCTGGTGCTGGCGGGGCTGGCCGTGGTGGTGCTGGCCGAGGTGCGGCGCAAGGCCTGAGCGGACTCAGGCGCGATCAAGCACGCTGGGGCGCCAGCGTCTTGGCGTACAGGGATGCGCCGGTCAGGTCCTTCAACGTGACCGTCATGGCCTTGGTCTTGGCGTCGATGTCCACCTGGCCGAAGAACTGGTAGCCGCCCGAGGGCGCGGTGTTCTGCTCTGGCGGGGCCTTTTGGTAGACCACTTGCATGCCGAAGGTGTCGTCCACCTTGTTCGGGCCAAAGCTGCCCGAGTTCAGCGGGCCGGAGACGAATTCCCAGAACGGTGCGAAGTCGTTGAATTGGGCCTTGGCCGGGTCGAAGTAATGCGCAGCGGTGTAGTGCACATCGGCCGTCAGCCACACCACGTTGTGGATGCCGGCGCGCTTGATCTCGCGCAGCAGGCGGGCAATCTCGATCTCGCGCCCGCGTGGGGCCCCGTTGTCGCCGTTGGCAATGGCTTCCCATTTGTCGCGGCCTTCGACGTCCTTGCCGTCCGGCACCTGCAGGCCGATGGGCATGTCGGCGGCGATCACCTTCCAGGTGGCCTTGCTGCGCTTCAGACCGTCCAGCAGCCAGTCCACCTGCGGGCGACCCATGAAGGCGCTCTCGGGCGTTTCGCTGGTCTGCAGGTTGGCACTGTTGGGGCCACGGTAGCTGCGCATGTCCACCACGAACATGTCCAGCAGCGGGCCCTGGGGCAGGTGGCGGTAGACGCGCTGGCTTTCCACATCGGCTGTGCGGCGCAGCGGCGCGTATTCCAGGAAGGCCTTGGCACCGCGCGCCATCAGCAGGGGCACGTTCTTCTCGGTATAGCGCGGGTCGCCGCTCACGTCTTTGGAGTCCGACCAGTTGTTGGTGACCTCGTGGTCGTCCCACTGCCAGATTTGCGGCACGTCGGCGGCCATGCGGCGGATATTGGCGTCCATCAGGTTGTAGCGGTGGCGGCCACGGTATTCATTCAAGGTCTCGGCCACTTTGCTGACCTCTTCGGTCACGATGTTGTTCCAGATGCTACCGTCGGGCAGCTTGACCTGGGCGCTGATGGGGCCGTCGGCGTAAATGGTATCGCCGCTGTGCAGGAAGAAGTCGGGGTTCACCTTGCGCATCTGGTCATAGATGGACATGCCGCCCCAGGCCTCGTTGATGCCCCAGCCCTGGCCGGCGGTGTCGCCGCTCCAGGTGAAGCGCACGTCGCGCAGCGGGCGGGTGCCCGCCGCCACCGGCAGGCGCAGGTGGCCGGCCATGGGCTCGGACATCACGCGTTCGTTGTGCAAGTCTTGCAAGATCACGCGGTAGAAAATTTCCTGTCCAGCTGGCAGACCCGCCAGGTCCAGGCGGCCGGTGAAGTCGCTGTCTTCCATCAAATACGGGCCGCGCACGCGGGTGCTGTTGGCAAAGCTGGCGGTGGTGGACCAGTCCACCCACAGGCGGGCCGGGCGGTCGCTGCGGGTCCAGACGATGGCGCCGTCCGCCTTGGGGTCGCCGCTCTGTATGCCCTGGGCCATCTGCGGGCGCATGGCGTCACGGGTGATAACGGCCGGGGCGGACTGGGCCCAGCTGCGCAACGGCAAGGCAGTAGCACCGGCAACAGCGGTGGTGGCATTCAAAAACAGGCGGCGATCCATGCAAACTCTCCATTCGTGGGTAATCGTGAACACCTCGTGGGTGATGCCGCATTGTTGAAAACACAAATGTCAGGCGTATGACCCCACCCGGCGGCGCGCACAGCCAGCACTTTGATAAAAAACAGGCCGTCAGCGCAGATAAAACCTGCGCGAGAAGCTATTAAATTAATAGCAATTTACGCATACACGGGGTGGCGATCAGCAGACACGCAAGCTGGCGCCTACGGCCTGGCTTGCACGAAATGTGGCAACTACCTACAGTTGGACAGCCTCCAGAGACCGGAGACTCATGGTTTCACCCGACCTATCTGAAAGCCTGCTTATGAATACCCCTCCGGCCACCCCTCACCAATCGGTCGCGCGCAAGCTGGCGCTTGTGTCCTTGGGCGGGCTTGCCGTCGTGCTGCTGGCCGTCAGCATCACCATTGGCTGGCTGGAGCACAACAGTACCAAGTCGCTGATGGTTAAGTCGGTGGAGGAAAAGGTGCAGAGCGTGGTCGCCGTGGCCGACGCCTATGACCAGATCAACCGCAGCACCGTGCAAAGCGACTTCGAGAGCTTCCGCCAGAAATTCGACCCCGCACTGGCGCTGGATGAAACCACGGGCGACCTCAGTAACGCCGGCACCGTGCTGAACAACGACTTCACCCTGGTGGACCAGTTCAGCAAGGAAAGCGGCGGCGTAGCCACGGTGTTTGCCAAAAAGGGCGAAGACTTCATGCGCGTCACCACTTCGCTGAAGAAGCAGGACGGCACGCGCGCCATGGGCACGCTGCTGGACCGCAACCACCCGGCCTACAAGCTGGTCGTGGCCGGCCAGGGCTATACGGGCCCGGCCGTGCTGTTCGGCAAGCCCTATATGACGCACTACGAGCCGGTCAAAAATGCGGCCGGCGCCATCGTGGGCATTCTGTTTGTCGGCAGCGATATTTCGCTGCAGCAGGCCGCGCTGGAAAAACAGGTGGCAACGTCCCACTTCTTTGCCACTGGCGGCATCTATTACATCGACGCCAAAAACGCCCTGGCAGACGCGGTGTTCGTCGCCCACCCCACAGCCAAAGGCAAGAAGGTGCTGGAAGCCTATCCGCAGGCCGAAAAGTTCCTGCAAGAGCTGTCCACCGCGCCTGACGGCTATGTGCGTAATGCCTACTCGCTTTTAGCTGAGCAAAAAGACAGCCGCTGGGCCTTGATGCGCAAAACGCAGTCCGGTAAGGGCTGGCTGGTGGCCGAGGTGTCCGAGAGCGAATCCATGGCCGAATACTGGCGCAATATGGGCGTGATCTGGGGCCTGCTGGCCGCCACCACGTTGCTGCTGGGCGTGGGCCTGTATCTGCTGGTGCGCCGCAATGTCAGCCAGCCGCTGGAGGAACTGACCCGTGCCGTCACCACCGTGGCCCATGGCGACCTGACGCAAACCTTCGTCACCCAGCGCAAAGACGAAATCGGCGCGCTGGTGAACGAAGTCGAAGCCATGCGCCAACGCTACCTGCAGGCCTTGTCGCAGGTGCGCTCGTCGGTGGACAGCATCAGCAACGCCAGCAACGAGATTGCCACCGGCAACCAGGACCTAAGCAGCCGCACCGAGCAGACCGCCAGCAATCTGCAACGCACAGCCTCCAGCATGGAGGAGCTGACCAGCACCGTGCGGCAGTCGGCCGACGCCGCGCAGCAGGCTAACAAACTGGCGGCGTCTGCCGCCGCCGTGGCCGCGCGCGGTGGCTCGGTGGTGGGCGAGGTGGTAGCCACTATGCAGGACATCAACCAGGGCTCCAAGAAGATTGCCGACATCATCGGCGTGATCGACGGTATTGCATTCCAGACCAACATCCTGGCGCTGAACGCCGCCGTGGAAGCAGCCCGCGCCGGTGAACAAGGCCGTGGCTTTGCCGTGGTGGCCAGCGAGGTGCGCAGCCTGGCCGGGCGCAGCGCCGACGCGGCCAAGGAGATCAAGCAGCTGATAGGTGCGTCCGTCACCAAAATCGAATCCGGCGCGCAACTGGTGCAAAACGCGGGCAGCACCATGGACGAAATCGTGCGCTCGGTGCAGCGTGTCAGCGACATCATTGGCGAAATCACCGCCGCGTCCACCGAGCAGTCGGGCGGCATCGCCGAGGTGAATACCGCCGTCAACCAGCTAGACCAGATGACCCAGCAAAACGCGGCCCTGGTGGAGCAGTCTGCCGCAGCTGCCGAAAGCCTGCGCGACCAGGCCGAGCGCCTGGCCCAGGCGGTGGCGGTGTTCAAGCTATCCGGCGCGGGTACCAGCCTGCCACGGCTGACGCACGGTAGATAGGAGCCGGATCAGTAACGCTTGCCGCTGACGCGCAGCATCAAGCGCATCACCAGCATGGCCACATATTCCATGGCCCGCTGGCGCAAAGGGCGGCTGGCGTACTGGGCCGGGTCCATGGGCCGCCCCTCCTCCTCCATCGCGCGGTGCAGCCGCCCGTGCAGACTGGCTGCGAAGCTGCTGTCGGAGACCACCACATTCGCCTCGCGCGCCAGCAACAGGCTCAGCGGGTCCAGGTTGGACGAACCCACGGTGGCCCAATCGCCGTCGATGACGGCCACCTTGGCGTGCAGAAAGCTGGGCTCGTACTCGAAGATCTCCACCCCCGCCCCCAGCAGCACGCCATACACCGGCCGGGCCGCGTAGTACTGCATGAAGTATTCGTAGCGCCCCTGCAGCAGCAGGCGCACGCGCACGCCACGCTGTGCCGCCTCCACCAGGGCCTTGCGCAAGCGAAAGCCGGGCACGAAGTAGGCGTTGGCAATGATGATCTCGCGCTGCGCCTTGGCAATGGCGCGCAGATAGGCCGCCTCGATCCGCATGCGGCTGCGCAAGTTATCACGTAAAACGAGTGCAGCGCTGGTAGTACCTGCGCCAGCAGCTACAAATTCAGTAGCAACAGGAAGAGGCCGCGATTTCGGCGACAGCAGGGTGCTGACCGCGTCGTGCAAGGCATGCTGGCGCAAATCGCGCACGGCCTGCAGGCGCTGCCACAGCACATCCATGGTGGAGGCGATCTGCGCCACCAGCGGACCCGTCACCTGCACGGCGAAGTCGAAACGCGGCGCGGCCAGCACGCCGTAGCTAGGGTCGTGGAAGTCGTCCAGGATGTTGATGCCACCGCAAAAAGCCAGCGTGCCGTCCACCACGCAAAGCTTGCGGTGCAGACGCCGCCAGCGCGTGGGCAGCAGCAGGCCCCAGAGCTTGACCGGCGAAAACACCCGCCAGCGCACGCCGGCCAGGTCCAGCCGCATGCGCCATTCGGCGGACGGCTCGTCCGTGCCCAGGCCGTCCACCACCACCTGGGTGCGCACGCCACGCTGCGCTGCGCGTACCAGGGCCTCGCCCACCTGGGCGCCGGCGCCGGTGAAGTCGAAAATATAGGTCTCCAGCTGCACCGTGTGGCGGGCAGCATCCATGGCACTGACCAAGGCAGGGAAGAATTCCCGGCTCCCTTCCAACAATGCCAGCTGGTGACCGCCGCGCAAATGGGCTCGGTGGCGTGGCATGTCACATCCTGAATTCAGCCAGCAGGGGCAAGTGGTCGGACATCCGCCACCAGATGCGCCCACGCGGCACCTCCAGGCTCAGCGGCTGCATGCCGCGCGCGTACACATAGTCCAGCTGTGCCAGGGGCAGGCGCGAGGGATAGGTGCGCACGCCCGACTTGTCGAAGCAGTGCATCTGGATGCGGTTCAGCGCCAGGCGCATCTGGCTGCCCCAGTCGTTGAAGTCGCCGGCCACCACCAACCGTACATCCGGGGGAATCTCGCGGGCGATATAGGCCGCCAGCTGCTGCACCTGGCGCGCCCGGCTGGCCGGAATCAGCCCCAGATGCACCACGATCACATGCACCGGTACGTCTTCCACCAGCACATGCACGTGCAATAGGCCGCGTTGCTCGAAGCGGTGGTCGGAGATATCCTCGTGCTTGTGCCAGACCACCGGCCAGCGCGAAAGCAACGCGTTGCCGTGCTCGCCGTGGCGGGTGAAGGCATTGGTCTGGTAGACGGCCTCATAGCCCTCGGGGGCCAGAAAGTCGGCCTGAGGCATATCGGGCCAGCGGGTGAAGTAATCCTGCTCGCTGCGGTTGAGCTTGCGCACCTCCTGCAGGCAGACGATGTCGGCGTCCAGTTGCTCTACCGCATGACCCAGGTTATGGATCTCCAGCCGGCGTGCCGGCCCCAGGCCCTGTACGCCCTTGTGGATGTTGTAGGTTGCTACGCGTAAGACAGTCATGGCATGAATCGGGGCAACATCAGGATGGCCTCCGCGTTAGATGGTGAAAAACAGGCTTGCGCTGCTGCATGGTACGGCAACCATTGGTAGGCCGTGTGCTCTCGCGCATGGAGTTGCACTACGGTACCCGCCGGCACCTGCAGGCCGAAGAGTCGCTCGCGGTTCAGCAGCACACCAGGCGCATATCGGTGCCGCCATTGGGGGTAGATGGGGTAGACGTTTTCCAGCTGCCAGTCACGCAAACCCGCCTCCAGCAGGCTCCCAACGCCGCAGCGTATGCCGGTTTCCTCGGCCACCTCGCGCGCGGCAGTGTGGGTAAAGTCCTCGTCCCAGTGGTCTTTGCTGCCAGTGACAGACTGCCAATGTTCGTCCGCATCCGCACGGCGTATCAATAGCACGTCCAGCGCTGGCGTGTGGATCACCACCAGCACGGATTCGGGGATTTTGAAAACAACGGCCATGGCCGCATATTAATCAGCTACTGCCATAAAGGTCATGCGCCAACACACATAGTGTCAAACCACCTGGCGCCTAGAATCAAGCACCGGGCCCAAGCTATTGCCGCCCGGTTTTTTGTGGGCTGTGCAATGCAGCCCCTGCAGCCGGCTCCAGTCCAAGCGCTCCACCTTCTCACCTCAAGAAAGCTGGAACCCCATGGAAATCTTCGACTACGACAACATCCTTCTGCTGCCCCGCCAATGCCGGGTAGAAAGCCGCGCCGAATGCGACACCAGCGTCACGCTGGGCGGGCGCAGCTTCCGCATCCCGGTGGTGCCAGCAAACATGAAAACCGTGGTGAACGCGCCGCTGTGCGTCTGGCTGGCCCAGCACGGCTACTTCTACGTGATGCACCGCTTCGACCTGGACAATGTGCAGTTTGTGCGCGACATGCATGCGCGCGGCGCGTTCGCCTCGATTTCGCTGGGCGTCAAGGCGCCCGACTACGCGACGGTGGACCAGCTCGCCGCAGCCGGACTGGTACCGGAATACATCACCATCGACATCGCCCACGGCCATGCCGATACGGTGCAAAAAATGATTGCCTACCTCAAGCAAAAGCTGCCCGCGTCCTTCATCATCGCCGGCAACGTGGGCACACCCGAAGCCGTGATCGACCTGGAAAGCTGGGGTGCCGACGCCACCAAGGTGGGCATAGGCCCGGGCAAGGTCTGCATCACCCGGCTGAAGACCGGCTTTGGCACCGGCGGCTGGCAGCTGTCGGCCCTGAAGTGGTGTGCCCGCGTGGCCACCAAACCCATCATTGCCGACGGCGGTATCCGCGAGCATGGTGATATCGCCAAATCCATCCGCTTTGGCGCCAGCATGGTCATGGTGGGCTCGATGCTGGCCGGCCATGAAGAATCTCCCGGCCAGACGGTGGAGGTGGACGGAAAGCTCTATAAGGAGTACTACGGCTCAGCCAGCGACTACAACAAGGGCGAGTACAAACACGTGGAAGGCAAGCGCATCCTGGAGCCCATCAAGGGCCCGCTGGCCAACACGCTGGTGGAGATGCAACAGGACATTCAAAGCTCCATCAGCTATTCGGGCGGCCACAAGCTGATGGACATCCGCAAGGTGAACTACGTGGTACTGGGCGGCGACAACGGCCTGATCATGTAAGCGCTAGGACTGCGCGGCCAGAAAGGCATCCAGCGCCGCACGGTCTGGCCCATTGACCACACCGCCGGTGCGCTGCACCTTCAATGCCGCAGCCGCCGCCGCGAAACGCAGGGCCTGGCGGTCGGCCTGCCCTTGCGCCAAAGCCACAGCCAGGGCGGCATGGAATACATCGCCGGCACCATTGGTGTCCACCGCCTTTACGGCAAAAGCATCCAGACTGTGCAGCCTGTCGTCACCCGCCCGCATCCAGCGCACACCGCGCGGCCCCAGGGTTACCACCGCCACCTGCGTACCCGCATCCAGCGCCCGCTGCAACGCGGCAGCCAACGGCACATCGGGCGCAAACGCCACCAGGCCAGATTCCGAGAACACTGACCAATCAGCCAAGGCGCTCAAGACTCGCAAATCCTCCTGCGGCGACAAGTCACCGTCCAGCATGCTGAGCACCCCCTGCGCTTTGGCCCACTGCAGCGCCACCAGGGCACCCGGCATCCAGCGCGGGTCCACCGCTACCACATCGGAACCCTGCAACTGGGCCACGTCCAAAGGTGCTGCCCTGCGCAAGGCATCGCCACGACAATTGAAAATCTGGCGCTCACCATGCGCGTCAATCACCACCGCCGAGATGGACGAGGTGGCATAGGGTACGCGTTGCAAGCCAGAGCAATCCACCCCCAGGCTGCGCACTCGCTGGGCCAGAAAACGACCCGCATCGTCATCACCCACCGCACCAAACAGGCGGACCCGAGCGCCCAGACGAGCCGCTGCAATCGAGGCATTCGCAGCCATGCCTCCCGACACCATGCGGTAAGACTGCGCCGGCGTCTTGGTGGGTTGCGAGGGGAACTGGTCGATGTCAAAGCAATGGTCCAGGGCCGCGTGCCCCACGGTACTGATACGTGGCCCCGCCGCGGCGGAGGCGCCCTTCTGCATCTCACCCATAACATCCCTCTTTGATTCACCAGCTGCCGGCACGCTGTGCGGACAAGCACTTTGCTGGGCATTGTGTCGCAAGAGACTACAGTCACTGAGGCATTTGCCTGAAGGACATCCATAGACAAAGCAAAAAAATATGCCAGGGCTTCAAAAAGCCAGAAATACTGTGCATAATAGAGGGCTTGCCGCAAGCGAATATTAATTGCTTCCAGGCACCAGTTTTAAAGTGGGTTCTTAGCTCAGTTGGTAGAGCAGCGGACTCTTAATCCGTAGGTCGACAGTTCGAATCTGTCAGGACCCACCACTTTCAAGCCCTGTGGGCACTGCAAAGCCTGCTACTAAATCAGTAGCAGGCTTTTTTGTTTTCCGGGTCTCTTTTGGTCTATGTAGCCACCATGTAGCCACGGGTACATGGTTTTGTACCGCATGACCTCACTTTTGACCTGTCCGAAATTTCCGTACGGCCAGGCATTACCGCCATCGAGCGCGATGGTTGCAGCCTGACGTACCATCGACCGAACATGCGCATACTTGCCGCCCTCGCACTCCTCTTGCTCTCGACGGGTCTGCATGCCCAGGTCTACCGCTGCGGCAGCACCTACAGCAACTCGCCATGTGCTGGTGGCAAGACGGTGGACACCACGCCGCCGGTCAGCGCAATGGGAGGCACCACCGGAACCACGACGCTTTACCTCTGTCAAAGCTATGGCGGCGGCCAGTTCTGGTCCCAGCAGCACTGCATCAAGCACGGCGCCCTGGTTGACCGCATGGAATCGGTACCGGCGAATCTGCCGTTTGACCAACAGGTTGCAATAGCCAGCGGTCAGCGCAACCGGGGTATGGCCCTGGCAGTACCACCGGTACAGGCCGCCCGCATTGAAAACGCCACCCCAAACAAGCCTGCGCAATGTGCCGCGCTGGATGAGCGCATCCGCTACCTCGACCAGCTCGCCCGGGCCGGCGGGAATGCCCCGTACATGGACTGGATTGCCAGTGAGCGCAAACAAGCCCGTGATCGGCAATTCGGGCTGCGCTGCTGAGACGTGCGCTGCCGCCACACAAACAACAAACCCGGCACAGTGGCCGGGCTAGGCTAAGAAATGATGCTATGCCGATGGCCGCTTTGGGTTGGCACAATCAGAAAATGCAGCCGTAGCCAAAGCTGAGATGAACCCTGCTTCCTCGGCTTTGCTCCGATCAAATCTAGGCTCATCCCAGATTAACCAGGTGCAATATGCCCTTGCCTCTTTCCAGTCAGTCTGTGCAAGTTCAAGAACTTCCTGGAAACAGGATATCCCAGCTTCGAACCCGGATTGGGGTCCCGTTCGAGGGATGTCCCAGTAATTGTCATCTCGACCGAAGCCACCAGTTTTAAAGAAGCTCAAATCGTGCCTCGTACGAGGTTTCCTTTTTTCGAGCACTGGAGCGGGCTCAATGGTTCGTTTTGCATCCTCTGCAAATTGGTGGATGTTCTGCATAAATACGCTGAACCCATCTGCCCTAGTCGAAGATACCTTCTTGAATGAACCAGACTTTGACTTATTGGAACGGCGGGTGGATGCGCCAATGTTTTGGGGATTGGCCATGACTCAAGCCCCCACAGTCAGGCTGCTGGACGCTGTGGCCCATTTCAACAAGGTCAGCGCCCGGTTGGCTTTGGCGGTGGCCGCGTGCAGACTCTGCCCATTGCTGGCCGGGTGGCGCAAATGGTAAAGCGCCATGGTCAGGGCGTTTTCTGCCAGGGCGTGAAGTTGGATGCAATCAGGGGCGCCCGTTTTGGGCATGGTGGTGGGAATGGCTGCTGCCATGGTTTCGACTCCTATTTGAGGCAAAAAACCACGAGCTACGGTGCTCAAGCCGTAACGGGTGGGCTGGGTGGTTGAACAGGTGCAAATAGACACCCCCCACGCCTTACGGACGTGAGACACCCAGCCCGTAAACCAAATTCGGGCACGGCAAAGCCCCGCTATCGTGGGGGCTTGGGACGCTATTTGTGGTGTGTTCAGCACCGGGGAGAACTGTAGCATGGTGACGTGAAATAGCGCAAGGATGAATCAGAAACGAACGAACACATTTGATCGAAAAATGAAAGGCAGCGACATGGAGCATGATCTGATCGAAACCCTTGAAAAGATTCGGAAACAGGCGCTAGAGTTGGGCACCGAAAAACTCGGATCACACCAACTGGATGCCCATCTCTCGATCGCCTTCGCCTGCCAGGTGCCACCGACTGCGTGGGAACTGTATCGCGCACCAAGCCTTCACCTGATGCCAGAGACAGGTTTTTACAAAAGCCACGCTATAGATATTCAGGCCGTATTGCAGCCAGCTATGACATGGATATTGCTTGGCCAACACGCCACACCTAAATTGCAGCTTGATGCCGGCCTATCCAGCGTCAAGCGGAAAGCACATGGGTTTCCTGGGAATGCGCAGTATTACGACGCCAGAAATCACAGATGGGTACAAACCACCGCGCGAAAAGTACGCTGGTTCGATGGCAGAGACTCGATTCGGGGGCGGCTAAATGACACCCGGGAAGCCCTAAAAATGCGCACGAACGAGGCACTTTCCCGCCATCAGGCTGCGGCAAAGACCGATCCAAGCCTCAAGAATCGAGCTGCACTTGCAGCTTACGAGAAGTTCATCCAGGAAGGTCTACCCAATACGCTGAGAAGTTTTGACAGAGACAAAGCGGACTCAATAGCTTGGCTAAAACTATTGGACGCCACACCGGATTTTGGGAAGACCGTGTTCAACATTGTTCGCCAGGCGGAAAACACTGTACGGGCGTCAATGGGCGTACCCCTCATCGGAGAGTCTTGGGTATCTGAGACCGAACTTCTTTATCGAGTTCGGCAGCTATTACCCACCAGCGAAGTGATTCACCATGGAAAGCCGGCATGGTTGGGACGGCAACATTTGGATATTTGGCTCCCATCGTTAAATGTTGCCATTGAATACCAGGGAGCCCAGCACTTCCAACCAATTGACTTCTTTGGCGGTGACGTGGCTTTTATCAAGAGCCGCGAACGTGATACGAAGAAACGCGACCAATGTCGAGCCAACGGAGTCAGGTTAATAGAGATAGCGTACGACAAGAATGTGAGCAACGAAGAACTCCTGCAGACGCTCAAAAAATAACGGGCACTCAACCGTTCTGCAATGCTCACATCCATATACAGATGCTACCGCCGAGCAACTAGTGGGGGAGGACTTGACCACCTCTTTTTTGCGGTTGCGCCCGCAACTTGCGCAACTTTGCCCCCTCTGGGTACACCTGGCAGCCATGCGCAAGAATGCGGGAAAATCGTTCGGAAATAAAACCTACTTTCGGCCCCTACTTCATTGGAGAGATTGGGCATTTCCCCGTTCAGATATTGCGCGGAAATATGCGCAGTTATTGCGCACCATTTCGCAACGATCGGCGCCCCAACTTTTGGGCACCGGGGTGCGGCCGATAGAAGCCACACCCCGGCGAACGATCTTGGTAGGCCGTCACAGGTCGCCGGTACGGACCGCCTTACCGACAAGCGCCGAAACGACCTTCTGCCCCACGATTTCCAGCACCTGGTCAGCAGTCCTGAACGCGGCAGGCCCAAACACCGGCCGCGGCGGCATCTTGCTGGTGCCGAACTCGTGGTAGACCGCCCGGTCATCCGGCGAGCCGATCACCGCTTCGTTGCCGTTGATTTCATGGCTGATGTTGTCGCGCATGTCACCGCTGGCCAGCAGTGGCGCATCAGCTGGATAGCCCATGCGGGCCTTCTGCGCCTCGGTCGAATCGGCCAGCGCGGCCCAGGCAGGGAAATCCCCCATCGCGGGCTGGTAATGGCCGATCTGGTCCTTGACGGCCTTCTCGACCACCAC
>NZ_JBWKVR010000026.1:0-65077 GCF_059421805.1 Rhodoferax sp. GW821-FHT02C08 | reverse complement strand
ACAACTGGATGAAACACCAGTATGGCGCATCTGAACCAAAATTCAAGTCTGTCTGAGGCAGGTAGCTAATCAGGAAATATTGGCCCGCAGCGCAGGTATTACCTGCGCTAGTAGCTACAAAAACCATAGTAATTGTTCACAAACTGAGTCGGCAATGCCCCTCGGCGGCCACAGGGTTATTCTGTTTAGACTCACTTTCGATCTAATTTAGATATATCGTAACAACATCTAAATTACATCGAGAACACTATGCGACATTTCGAAGAAGGACTGGAACGCGGTGGCCGTGGTGCCAGTCGCCACGGTGGCGGCGGCCGGATATTTGGCCATGGCGGCCTGCGCCTGGTGCTGCTGCAACTGATTGCCGACAAACCACGCCACGGCTACGAGCTGATCAAGGAAATCGGCGACCGCCTGGGCGGCAGCTACAGCCCCAGCCCGGGCGTGATCTACCCCACCCTGACCCTGCTGGAAGAAATGGGCTACACCACCATGGCCGAGAACGGCGGCGGCCGCAAGCTCTACAGCATCACCGAAGCCGGCCAGACCCACCTGGCCGAAAACCGCGCCATGGCCGACGCCATGCTGGCCCGCATGCAAAGTGGTGCCGAGCTGCACTCCAGTCGGCCACCGCAGGTCATGCGCGCCCTGGAAAACTTCAAGATGGCCGTACGCATGCGCCTGAGCGGCACACCCTTGACCGAAGAACAAGCCCACGCCTTTGCCCAGGTACTGGACCAAGCCGCACAAAACCTGGAACGCATCTAAATGGAAACTGCCACCCCCAACCGCACCCCGCACCGCACCCCTTCCCGTATTCGCCATGAGCTGCGCTTTCGCCTGCTGGACGTGGTCTCCACCCAGCGCCTCAGCCCGCACATGGTGCGCATCACCCTGGGCGGCCCAGACCTGCAAGGCTTTAGCAGCCCGGGCTTTGGCGACCATGTGAAGCTCTTTTTCCCCGACCCGGTCAGCGGCGAGCTGGTACTGCCCAGCGGCCCGCCGGGCACCGGTGCAGCGCACGACGGCCCCCGCCCCACCATGCGCGACTACACGCCGCGCCGCTTTGACCCCGAAGCCCTGACCCTGGAGATCGACTTTGCCCTGCACGACGCCGGCCCGGCCACCACCTGGGCGATACAGGCGCAGGTGGGCCAGCGCATTGGCGTGGGCGGACCACGCGGCTCCTTCATCCTGCCCACGGACTTTGACGGCCATGTGCTGATCGGCGACGACACCGCTCTACCGGCGATTGCACGCCGCCTGGCCGAGCTGCCCGCTGGCGCCCCCACCCTGGTACTGGCCGAGGTGGATGGCCCCGCCGACGAGCTGCCCATGGACAGCGCGGCCGATGTCACCATGGTCTGGGTCCACCGCCTGGGCCGTGCCCATGGCCGGTCCAACCTGCTGCTGGACCGGCTGAAGGACCTGGCCCTGCCCGCCGGCGATATCTATGCCTGGGTGGCCTGTGAAACCCATGCCGCCAAGGCCTTACGCAGCCATCTGGTCGATGCGCGTGGCGTACGCCCGGAATGGATCAAAGCCGCCGGCTACTGGCGCCTGGGCGCGGCCGACAGCCACGAAAACATCGAAGGCTGAAACGGCATACACAAGCCATGCACAGCCTGTGGTGGCACAGGCTGTTCCGTGAGAACATACAGTTCCAGCGTGGAGCCTTTGTGTGGCGCAGCGCCTACCTTCCTGTAGAAATGGACCATGGCAGAGACGTCGACCCAAGCGCCCCCTGACACGATGCAGCCACTTCCTCCGCAGGAAGACCTGCAGCGCATGGAGACACCAGCCACCCAAGCACAACAGCTGCAACAGCTACAAGCCTCCGAGCAGCAGTACCGCACGCTGTTCGAGAGCAACCCCTTGCCCATGTGGGTGACGGATGCGGCCGACCACACCATCCTGGAGGTGAACCAAGCCGCCATCGCCCATTACGGCTACAGCCGGGCTGAATTCCTGGCCATGGACCTGCACACGCTGCAAACCGAGGCCTTGCCAGACCAAGAACACATCCGCGCCTTGCCGTGCAACCACCGCAAGAAGGACGGGCAGACCATCGATGTCGAGGTGTCTTGCGACAGCCTGCTGTTCAACGGCCGGCATGCCCGCATGGTTCTGGCCCACGATGTTTCCCAGCACGTGCGGGCAAAAAAGGACTTGGCACGCCTCGGCCGCGCCCATAGCATGGTCAGCGCCTGCAATGAAGCCCTGATAAGGGCCACTTCGGAATTCATCCTGCTGCATGAAATCTGCCAGATTGCCGTGGACATCGGCGGCTATCGCATGGCCTGGGTGGGATTCGCCCAGGACAATATTGAGAAATCCATCCTGATCGTTGCCCAGGCAGGAGACCTCACTGAATACCTCACCGCCTGGCCCATGTCATGGTCTGCCGATTCGCCCTATGGGCAAGGACCCGCAGGACGTTCCATGCGATCGGGTGAAACCATCGTCGTGCCAGACATCCGCAAGGAAGCCATCTTCAAGAACTGGCTGAAAGAGTCCTGGGTAGACGACCTGCGCTCCATCGCCAGTTTGCCTCTACGTAATAAGGAGCGCACTTTTGGACTGTTCTATCTGTACGCAAACAGTACGGTGAACATCGGCTCCGAAGAAATCCCGCTGCTAAAGCAGCTGGCTGACGACATTGCCTTTGGCATAGACCACCTGCGTGCGCAAGAAAGCAAACGCCGGTCGGACGCTCACATCCATCACCAGGCCGCGCTGCTAGACCAGGCCCAGGATGCCATCTCGGTACGGACGCTAGACAAACGCCTGCTGTATATCAACAAGAGCGCAGAAAAGCTATTTGGCCGCACGGCTAAGGAGTCCGTGGGCAAATACCTGCTGAGCGAGGTCTACAGCGACCCGGCCGCGGCGGAAGCCGCGCACGCCACCGTCATCCAGACCGGTGAATGGCAGGGGGAATTGTCCATCCGGCGGCAAGACAGCAGCACGGTGGACATTGAGGTGCGCTGGACCCTGATCACCGACGTGGACAACCAGCCCCATTCCATACTTTCCATCAGCAACGACATCACTCAGCGCAAGGCCACCGAGCGCGAGATCCAGAAACTGGCTTTTTACGACCCGCTGACCCAGCTGCCCAATCGCCAGCTGCTGATAGACCGGCTGCAGCACGCCCTGGCCACCAGCGCCCGCAACGGGCAGGGTGGCGCGCTGCTGTTCATCGACCTGGACCACTTCAAGACCCTGAACGACACCCTGGGCCACGACAAGGGCGATCTGTTGCTGCAACAGGCCGCCTTGCGCCTGAGCGCCTGCGTGCGGCATATGGACACCGTGGCCCGTCTGGGTGGCGATGAGTTCGTGGTCATGCTCGAAAACCTGGGCGACAACCCGCAAGCCATTGGCGAACAGGCCCGTCGCGTGGGTGAAAAAATCCTGCAAGCCCTGAGCCAACCCTACCAGCTGGACGGACATGAGCACCAAAGCACCTCCAGCATCGGCATCGCCCCTTTCAGCCACGCGCCGAACAGTGTGGGCGAGCTGCTGAAGCAGGCCGACATCGCCATGTACCAGGCCAAGGCCGCCGGGCGCAACACCCTAGGCTTTTTCGACCCCCAACTGCAGGCGGCGGTCAGCGAAAGAGCTTCGTTGGAAGCCGACCTGCGCCTGACCATTGCGCAAGACGCGCTGCGCCTGCATTACCAGACCCAGCACAACGCCCAGGGCGATATGACAGGCGTGGAAGCCCTGGCCCGCTGGCAACACCCGATGCGCGGCATGGTGTCACCCGCCACCTTCATCCCGCTGGCCGAAGATACCGGCCTGATCCTCGAGCTGGGCCGCCAGGTACTGCAACAGGCCTGTGCCCTGCTGGCGACCTGGCAGGGCCATAGCGCCACCCGGCACCTGACCATGGCCGTCAACGTCAGCTCGCGCCAATTCAAGCATGCAGGCTTTGTGCAGCAGGTGCTGGACACCCTGGCCCACACCGGCGCCAACCCGGCCCAGCTGAAGCTGGAGCTGACTGAAAGCGTGCTGGCCGAAGACATCGAGCAGATCATTTCCAAAATGGAAGCCCTGCGCGCCCACGGCGTGGGCTTTTCACTGGACGACTTTGGCACGGGCTATTCCTCGCTGTCCTACCTCAAGCGCCTGCCGTTGGACCTGCTGAAGATCGACCAGTCCTTTGTGCGCGATGTCATGACCGACCCGAACGACGCCACCATCGCCCGCACCATCATCGGCCTGGGCCAAAGCCTGGGCTTGAATGTAATTGCCGAGGGTGTGGAAACCGCTGAACAGCGCAACTTCCTGGTAGAGCATGGCTGCCTGGCCTTCCAGGGTTATCTGTTTGGCCGGCCCATGCCTGCAGAGCAGCTGCGGTTTTATAGATAAAACCCGGCCCCAGCGCAGTTATTTCCTGCGCAAGTAGCTATCAAAACCATAGTATTTACGCAGATGCCCCCAGGCCTGACCTTGTCTTGATTCTTCTTCTATATCTTTAATTTAAAGAATAGTAGTAGTAGTAAGCCCCGGGCCGGTCTGTGGATAAGCCCATTTTCTTCTTGCCAACCAGGCACTTAGCCCGTGTGGACGGCTGTGTGTGACCCTGCTTTGGGTTTGCTTCGCCAACAGGGATAAGTCAGGGCGCCGCAGCCAGCCTGTGGATAAGCCTGGTCTTATGCCAAAACTATCCACATACTTATGCGGCGCCGCACCATACCCCACATTCACACGGATGCAGGACGGGCTGGAACGGCTTAACCCTTGTGCGGGTGGCCTTCGGAGCCATGATCGCCGGGGCCGAAGTGCGGCATGGCGTTGGCGTCAAACACCTTTTGCTGCTCAGGGGTTAGCGCGGCGTAGAAGGCCTTGGTGGCGTCCGCGCGCTTGTCCATCGCGGCATCACGCTCTGCACGCATGGCGCGCATCTTGTCGATGCGTTCGGGCGTGGTCAGCTTGGCGAATTCAGCACGGTCTGGCCGGGGGCCCGTACGAGCCACGGGCTGCATGCTGGCGGTAAACGTGGTCCAGGCGGATTCCTGGGTAGCTGTCAGTTGCAGCTTGGCTTTCAGTGCGGCCATGTGCTTGAGCATGCGCTCGTGCATCTTGGCGGGGTCATGCTGGGCCATGCCGGAGCCTGGGGGGGGAGGTGGGGGCGCATCGGCGGCAAAGGCGGCGTGGCCCGCCGTGGCGAGCATGCCTGCCAGAACCAGACTCTTGAACGCGGTGTGTACGGAAGCCATATGAAACTCCTTGGTGGATCATGGAAAACCAGGGCCTACAGTCGGATGTGGCTGTAGGTTGAATGCAAGTGTGATATTCGCTTGTATACCCCCCATGACCCGCAAATATGGCTTTGTAAAGCTGGAGGTGCTAAGCCAGCAGCGACAATATCCACCCAAAGGGCCGCTGCCCGTCAATTTTCCTTGTTAGAACGTGTCCGCATGCCTTGCGGGCCTATGCAGAAAGAATTCCCGTGTTCAAAAACGTATTGGTGTACCGCATTGGGGCCGGCTGGGTCCCTGATCTGTTGAAGATAGAAGCTGAGTTGGACAAAGATCGTTTCGTCGAATGTGGCGCCAGCCAGGAAATGTCCATGGGCTGGGTCGAACCCCGCGGCACGGCCCACGGCCCATTGGTCGAATCCATCGGCGGCCAACTGATCTTCAAGATCATGTTTGAGAGCAAGTCGGTGCCTGCCTCGGTCATCAAACGCAAGTCCGAAGAACGCCTGACGCAAATCGAGGCCACCACCGGCCGCAAGCCCGGCAAAAAGGAACGCAAGGAAATCGGTGAAGACGTCAAGCTGTCGCTGCTGCCCATGGCCTTCAGCAAGCGCGGCGCCACCACCGTCTGGATCGACCCGGCCGCACTGGTGCTGGTGGTGGATGCCAGCAGCCAGGGCCGGGCCGACGAAATCATCACCGCCCTGGTCAAGGCCATCGACGGCTTTGCCGTACAGCAGATCAACACCGCGATTTCGCCCGCCACCGCAATGGCAAACTGGCTGACCACCCAGGAGCCGCCTGCTGGCTTCACGGTAGACCGCGAGTGCGAACTAAAGGCCGCTGACGAATCCAAGGCCGTCGTCAAATACGCCCGCCATGCGCTGGACATCGATGAAGTGCGCCAGCACGTAGCCGACGGCAAGCTGCCCACCAAGCTGGCCATGACCTGGGAGGGCCGCGTGTCCTTCATGTTGACCGAGGGCATGCAGATCAAGAAAGTTACCTTCCTGGACGGCGTATTCGACGGCACCTCGCAGGAAAAAGAAGACAACTTCGACGCCGACGCCGCCATCTCCACCGGAGAAATGCGCCAGCTCATCCCCGACCTGCTGCTGGCCCTGGGCGGCGAGATGGCCCTGGGCTCGGTAGGCACCACGCCAGATGCGCCAGCACCTTTGCAGCCGGTGAATCTGGCGGAATCGCCGTTTTAAGGGAATCGGGCCCTGGCGCAGGTGGTATCTGCGCTGGGCGCTATTGAAAACGCAGCAGAAACATCAAGGTGATGTTTCTTGCTGCGCAGACTGCTTGTGTACATCGCGGAACATCAGCATGTCTGTAATGCGCAGCGACTTCTCTTCGTCAAACCCAAGGTCTTGGTCACGCGATGTCGGATTCACTCAGGTACCCAAAAGCATTCCCATAAGGGAAGACCATAGTTCTGCGCGTGGTGGTCACACGAAATACCTATTGCCTCCGAGAAACAATATTAAGACTAGATACAGGTGAAACTCATCCATTGCGTAAAAACTATAAGAACGCGTCTATCCATGCATAGTATAAATACCGTATTTATCTCTCTATTAAATGGCTAATTATGTAATTAAGACTTGCGGTAGCGGCTTATTTGGTTTGCAGGTAAGTTTCGTTTGCACAAATATCTTGGTATGCCTAATCGATTTCTACCTTAAAGGTTTCTGGTAAACCAAGTTTGTTTAGTTCTCGAAACGGCAATAATTGAATGTGAACGGTTTTATTAGCTTGCCAGGGACGGATGGATTCAATAACCCCAGTGCCAGTTGTTCTATTGTTTTTCTGAATTATGGTGATAGTGAAATTGTCGGCGCCATTTCCATAATTTGAACTCAACAATTTTTCATCCGCTTGAATTGTGAATTTTTTTTGATATGGGCCTCGATAAATAAATTCATATCCAGCAGCATCTGAGCTTATTAAAACCAAAGAGTTATTATTTTCAGATAAACCTGCTCCAAAATCCAGTTGAAAGTGAACCGGCGAAGTTTTACTTCCAGATTCTGGAGTATATATTGGTTTGGCTAATATTTTCCCCATGTACTCGTCAAACTCAACCGATGAGCGGATTTTCTGGTTAAGTGCTTGCATTTTATACCTCGCAAATTCATTAAAACCAATATAAGAAATCGCCGAGATAAATGCGGTGATTACTAAGAACCAAGCAGTAAATCGTAAATATCGATTGCCCTTGGGTTGTATGAAATTGTTCATTTCTTTTTTGCTGTAAATACACGCATTTCCGCAGGCAAACCGGTTGGTGAATCACCCGCCACGGGTAGCGATAAACCACCACGTTTGCGCCACAGTGCATAGTCCACGGTACCCTCACGTTTAGCACTGCTTACAGGGTTCCAGCTAGAGGCCAAACCAGGATGTGGCAGAGCCTCGTGTTCGGGTGGAATGTCGATAACAGAGCCCTCTTTGGTAGCGCGCGCAGTTTTAAGCGTGCTGCTGATGGTGGCTGATTCCGATTTGACACGGATCACGTCACCATAATGGCTGCGCCGTAGAAAAGCATGTACCTCAATATCGAAATGATCAGCCATTTTTTGAGCAAAACTGTTTTCAGGATGCGCATCCGCCTCGGATTTAAAACCCAAAGTCAAATCTTCTACTGACACTCCAGTTCTACACGCATATGAATATATGCGACCAGTAGACATAAATGCATCCTTGCGCACACTAGTGAAATTTTTAATTTCAAAATTAATGTCATCTTCACCATCATAATCCAGCGCAATCCTTCCAACCACGCCGTGCGAAAAGAACGCCACGTCTTGCAGCTTAACGTCATCCCTATCTTTATTAAGCAAATCAATAATATCCGTAGAATTTGATATTTTTACTATCTCAAATCCATACTGATCACGTAAATTATCTATGCTTAATTTTTCAGAACGGGTATAGCCATTATCCACATACCCGACCGTAGTTTTTTTTGCAGGATGCAAATCTTTTATTTTCGCGTAGGCAGCAGCAACAAACATCATTTTTAGCCAGAAACTGTCATAGTGCATTTCTGAGCCAACAAAGATTATGTTCTCTGTTTGAGGAACTTTGATTTGAATCTTCTTACGGTTTTTGTTGTCTGTGGGCGACATCACCGATGACCCCACTTTTTTAAATTTAGGTGCCATGGTTTACGCTTTTGCCACTTCAATAGTGAGATTTTCCAAATCTGCAGAGGCAAGTAAATGGGTTCGTCCTAATACATCGGTAGTGCCCTCTTCGTAGCTGCCGTCTGGGCGCTGAATACGATAGCGGTAATTGGCCAATGGTGCGCCCGTGTCCCTGTCTTCCAAAATAAACGCCTCATCAAACAACTTCACCCGCGTATCCGGCAACTTAGCCATCTCCGCCGCATCATTCCCCGGCCCCTCAAACGGATGCGCCCCGCCCTTGACGGTGAACGTGCCCGGGCAGGTGAAAGTGATGTTGCCGCCATCCAGCACCACCGACGATTGCCCGGCCTGCAAGGTGACCTTGTCTTTGGCCAGGATCTGGATGTCGCCGTTGACGCTGACCACCGTGACGGCCTGGTCGGCCAGGATCTCCAGGGCGTCGGTATGGGCTTGCAGGGATAGCGCTCCGTTGCCGGCATAGGCCTGGATACCGCCTGCGTGGCTGAACAGGCTGGTGGCTTCGCCAGAGACGCTGGACAGCGTGGCACCGGCGGCCCAGTGGGTGTCGCTCTGGGTGGTCCATTGCAGCTGGTTGCCGGCGAATACAGCGGTGCTGGCCGGGCTAGCCCAATGGGTGCTGGCCGGGGTTTCCAGCAGCACCAGCGGGGTAGCGAACTTTTCTACCGGTGCGCCGGTATCCAGTTCATGGCTGCCTGTTCCTGTGGCTGTGGCTTTGAAGGCTTGCTGGCCGTTGACGCTGCCGGGGTGTTTGCCGCTTTGCTGTGGGTCGATGGCTGTGACGAAGTCGCTGTGGGCCTGAATGGCTTGGCTGCTATTGCCTGCGGTCTGGTGGGTGGCCGCATCGGCCAGGGCCTGGGTGAGTTGCTGGGCGCTTTTGAGCTGGGCCAGGCTCTCCGTGGCGTCCATCTGGGTGGATGCCACGCTGGTGCCTTGCTGGGGTCGGGCATGGGTGCTGAGCAGCACGCCTTCGCCGCCGCGCACAACGCCCCAGGCGTCGGTGCGCAGCTCGAAGCCGCTGCCCCGGTAGCTGCCACGCTGCGCGCTGTTGGGGGCCTGGCTGACCAGGTAGCCCAGGTTGAGCTGGCTGGCGGCTGTGCTGCTGCCTAAGCGCATGCGCAGCTGGCCCGTGCTGTCGTCCACCACCCATTGGTTGTAGCCCTGGCCATCCAGGCCCTGGCTGTGCATGCCGCTGATGACGCCGGCATGGTTGATGCCAGAGTCCATGCCAGCGCTGAACGGAGGCAGGTCCGAGCCGTTGTACAACTGGCCCAGCACCACGGGGCGGTCCATATCACCGTCCGCGAAGTTGACCAGCACTTCGGTGCCGATGCGCGGGGTGAACTGGCTGCCCCAGTTGGGGCCGGCCAGGGCTTCGGCTACGCGCACCCAGGTGCCGCTGCTGTCGTCGCCGGGGGCATTGCCTTCTGTGTCAATGCTGTTGCCGGTGTCGAACAGGCCGCCGGGCAGGGGGCGGGTGCCGCGCTGCCAGGGGAATTGGACCTTCACACGGTGGTCGCGGTCGGTGGTCACCGCGGTATCTGGCAAACCCACAACAATGGCGGTTTGTGGGCCTAGTGCCGTGGCGCGCATGGGCCGGGCGGCTGCCAGAGGGACGATGGGTACCGTGGTCTGCACGCAGCTGAAGTGGTTGCTGTACGTTCCGCTTTCTGTACCCGCAGGCATGTTTGCCAGCAGACCGAAAGATCGCAGCGATGGGCCTCCCGCATTGCCAATGCCGATATCCAGGTTGTTCACCGCGGCATGGGTGACGCGCAAGACCTTGAAGGCGTTGCTGCTGCCGTCTTCGGCATAACCGTCGTGCTGGGTGAGCTGGAAGCTGAACCCTGGCTGCAGCTGGCGTACCGCGCCTTCACCGTGGAAGGCAACGCTGTCCAATGCCAAAGCCTGCTGCATCCAGCGGGCCTGGCGATTCGCGTGGTCGGCATCCTGCAATTGACGTTCGCCGCTGCCGTCAAAAACCTCCAGGGTGGGCACGGCCTCGGCAGCCGGTGGTTTGCTGGCGTTAGCGGCGTGCGCCAGCAGCTGTTGCGGGTGCCAACTGGCGCGCACCACGGCGTTGGGGCGCACGGCCTGGCTGGCACGGAATGCGGTGATGGCGTCCTGCTCTTCAGTGGCGTCCATGCGGTGGAAGCGAATGCGCTCAAAACCGCCGGGCAGAGGCGGGGCCTCGGCGGCAGCGTCCACCACCACCAGCTGGTGGCGAGCGCGCAGGCTGCTATCGGCGTTGCCCTCACCGTCGCCGGCAGCATCTTCCTGGCTGTGGGTGAAGTACCAGCTCAGGCCTTCGGACGCGAGCAGGCGGGTGAAGAAGTCCAGGTCGGTTTCACGGTACTGGGTGCAGATCGGGCGCGGCAATAGCGTTTGCGTGGCTTGCCATTGCAGGCTGGCCTGCGGATAGTCGGCCAGCAGCTCGGCGACGATTTGCTGGGCGGTCTGATCCTGGAAGATGTAGCTGTCGCGGCGCAGGCGCAGGAACGCGAGAAAGGGCTCCAGCCGCAGCCGGTAGCGGGCCAGGCCGCCGTCGGTGCCCAGCCAGGCAGCATCGGTGCAGTAGCCGTGCCAGGCACGCTGGCTGCCGTCGGCCTGCAGCAGGCGCAACGTGAGTTCTTCGCCAAGAAGGGATTCCAGTGGCAGGTCGGTGGACAGCGACAGGGCATCCACATCGAAGCAGAACAACGCGTTGACCGCCTCTGTGCCGGTGAAGCGCTCTACCGACAAGGCGGCATGGAGTCCACTGGCTTCGGAGGCCTGGATGGTGATGAGGCGGGCGTGCTGGCTGAGGCCATTGCCGAAGACGGCGGTAAGGTCTGAAAGGCTGGTCATGCGGTTCCCGTGGAAAGGGGCTGGGATGGCGCCGGACCCTTGGGGCCGCACCAGGCAGGCGAGCCAAAATTATGGGCGAGGTTGGGTGGTACTTTTTTGTGACGTATGACCCAACTAACAAACTGAAACAGATTTACTCTTGGAAACGAAAAGAGCTGCTAGCGCAATTCGGATGTACGCTAGCAGCTCTTATTTTCATAGCGTTTACTATGCTGCTGAACTGGGTTCAGCCTTGCCCGTGTCAGGAAATACGGATCATCACCATGGTCTGATTCAGCAATTGGTAGGCGATTTCACCAAAGGTTACCGGCCCCTGCACACCACCGATTGCCTTGCCTTCCAGCTCTCCATACAAGAAGTTCAGGATGCAATTGCAGCCCATCACCACACCCTGGGCATCCACCTTGGCCAAGCGTGCACGGAAGGCGTTTGCATAGTCTGGCACCGGCTTGGCAAAGTGGTAGTCCACACCCGGAAACACCGGCGCATACAGATTTACCACGCCTTTGACATCATCAATGTTTTGTACAGAAACGTTGATGTGTGCACCCGCAAAGTCGCCAACCAGGGGCAACTTGCCGCCATCCAGGCCGTTGCTGCGCAGGTACTGCGCGAAATCGACTTTCTTGCCGTTCACCAGGCATTCGCCTACCTGGAAAGAGGTGTCCGAGAAGTGCAGTACATCACCAGCATCGGGTTCAAACAGGTTGACGATTTCCACCGATGCAAGCTTGTCTGCAGGCAGACTGACATACGCCACGACGGCCCGGTCTTCGTGTTTGCTGGCGGTGCGGCCGTCGTAGACCTTGGGGCTTACGCGGCCCAGGTCCGAAAGATGCACACCCGAGATCCAGCCCACCGTAGGCTTCAGGAAAGCATCTGGATTGCTGGAGGCTTCGGCAGCAAAGCGCTGATGGGATTGGCTCCCGGCCGGAATGATGGTCAGGGAAAAGCCATTTTCTGGCGCATGTCCCACAATACCCGCGAGTTCCGCAGGTCCATAGCTGGCGATGCTGATGTGACCCAGCTTGGATAGATCGGTCACAAACACCTTGCCTTCGGTCACCACGGTACCACCTCCGGCCACCATGAAATACGGGATGGTGCCGCCAATCCAATTGCCTGCGGGCAATTGATCCAAGGCGGATTCGGGACCAGCCAGGCTCAATGCAGCACCTTTACGGATGAGTTCAGCCGCCGCGGCTACGGAAATGAGTTCGTTCATGGAGGACTCCAATTAAAAAGAGGCAAGTTGAGATACTTCGGCTGGGAGTGCTCTTTCCCATTTGGCGAAGTAAGCATGCAGTTCACTGGCTTTGACAGCAAGTGAATCCGTGCTGCGCTCGATGCGTTTCGTCATCAACTGAGTTCCCAGATGTTGGGTTTTCAGGCGGGCGATGCCGCCGCTGGCAAGACGTTGCCAGCATGGATGGTTGGAGGCGGGAACAGTCATGGGTGTATCTCCTGTTTGATAACTGCTAAATGCGGTCAGCACTGAATCAGAGGCAATTGCGGGTAATTCCGTCCGATAACTTGACCGCTGCTGCAATGGTGGACGTTGCAGGCAGTACTCAACTTGATACAAATCAAACAAACACGAGTGTAAATTAATCGTTTTTATCGTTAATATGAAAAATTAACGAAATTTTCCTTATTCATCACGATGTGTTTATCATTTTTTGATGATGACGCATCAATTTCCATGAATTCATCAAATTTGAAGACGCCATACTTTGTGCGCTAGGCGCTATCCGCCGCCTGCATGTGCAAGGCGCAAAGATGCGCGCTGGGCCGAGGGTGGGCTCAGGCGATCTGCAGGTGACCTTCAGGCATCCCCGGCCAAAGCCATCAGCTCCGGCGACAGACCCATCCACAAGCCTGGCAGGGCCGAGCGCGTAACTGCGCTGGCCGGGGCCAGCAAGGCCTGGCGTGCGCCGGCCAACACGCTGTCTATCACTGGCACACCCACCGCAGTCTGTACCTGGGCCGCCATGCCGGCCAGACCGGCGCCGCCAAGGATGACGGCCTGCACGTCGGTGGCTTGGGCAACCTCGCTGCAGGCTTTTGCCAGCAGGGCACAGGCAGCTTCTGGGTCGGCTGCCAGCTCGGCACCGGTAGCTTCCACGGTATGGATGTGGACCAGGCTGTCGCCATAGCCCAGGCTGTAGGCCAAACGCTGCAACATGGGTTTCCAGGCGGCTCCGCCAGTGACTACGGCAAAGCGGCCATGCTGCGCGGCTTCCATGAAAGCCGCCTCGGCCAGACCGATGACGGGTGCGGCGCTGCACTCGCGCAAGGCCAGCAGGCCGGGGTCGCCAAAACAGCCTATCAACACGGCATCTGGCACCGGCCCGCCTTGGGCCAGCCAGTTGGCCCAGGCATCCAGGGTGGCATGGCCTGCCACGGCATAACTGACTTCCGACGATATGTAGCGCGCGCCAAAGCGGGCGGTAACGGTATGCACGGCCACATCGGGTGCGCTGGCGGCCAGCACATGGGTACGCAGCAACCCGGTCACGCTGTCGCTGGTGTTGGGGTTAATGACCAGTAAATGGCGCATATCAGGCGGCGTGGCCAAAAAGCTCGACCAGATCGGGAGGGGCTACCGAAACGGGTTCGAACTGCAGCTGGTCTTCCAGGTGGCTCAGGTGTTCGCGCATCAAGCGGGTTGCCTCTTTCACGTCGCGCAGGCGGATGGCGTCCAGCACGGCGCGGTGCTCCAGGCAGCCACAGGCACCAGCCCGCGCGCTGCTGGGCGAGAGTGCCACCGGGCCCCAGGTCATCAGGATCAGCGAGGTGCGCGATACCAGCTCGCGCAGGATGCGGCCCAGGGTTTGCTGGCCCGCGCGCTCGGCAATCAATAAATGAAAGTCGCCCGACATGCGGATGGCGTGGCGCAGGTCGCCGCTTTCACGCGCGGCCTCTTCTTCAGAAATAAAGCGTGCCAGCTCGGCGATGTCTGCGTCCGTGGCGTTTTGCATGAAGCGCTCCAGCAGCGGCGGCTCCACCAGGCGGCGGGCTTCGAAAACTTCGCGGGCTTCCTGCTCGGTGGGCTGGGCCACGCAGGCGCCGCGGTTGGGCGTGATGGTGACGATCTGCTCGTTCGCCAGACGCACCAGTACCGGACGTATGCGTGTGCGCGACACGCCAAAGGCTGCGCCCAGCTTGTCTTCCACCAGCTTGGTGCCAGGCTGCAGCCGGTGGTCCAGGATGGCGGAGACGATGCGCTCGTAAATATCGTTGTCGCTGAGCGCGGGGGCGGGGGATGGGGTCACTGTCAACGGCCTTTGTGTTGGCGTCCTGGCCATCGGGCCAGGCATGCACTATGGGTTTATTTTTTTACCGGGTTTCAACAACCATACCAGCATCAGCGTGAGGCCCATCACGATGAACGAGACCACCGTGGTCACCGTGCCGATGGCGTAGATAGAGGGCGTGGTGACAGTGGTGGTCAGGCCCTGCAGCTCCAGCGGCAGGGTGTTGACATCGCCAATCGCCTGCGAGGTGCGGGCAATTTCATCCCACGAAAGGGTGAAGCCGAACATGGCGATACCAACCACCGACGGCGCAATCAGCGGCAGCACCACATGCTTGAAGGTCTGCCAGGGCGTGGCGCCCAGGTCGCGGGCGGCTTCTTCATAGGACGGGTTGAAGCGGTTGAAGATGGCGAACATGATCAGCAGGCCAAAGGGCAGCGTCCAGGTCAGGTGCGCGCCCAGGGCCGAGGTGTAAATACCCAGGGCCGTGCCGTAGCTGTCCAGCGTGTCCTGCCAACCCAGGGTTTCCAGCACCTTCTTGATGCCGCTGTCGAGCAGGCGGAACTCCAGGCCAATGCCCAGGGACACGATGATGGACGGCATGATCAGGCTGGCCACCACGATGAAGAACAGCACGCTGCCGCCGCTGAGCTTCTTGCGAAACGCCAGGCCAGCCAGCACCGAGAGCACCACGGTGAACGCCATCACCGTCAGCCCCAGACCCAGCGAACGCGTCAGCGCGGCGCCGATGTCCACCACGCCCAGCCCTTTGAAAAGCTCACGAAACCAGTGCAGCGACACGCCCCGCATCGGGAATGTCAGCCCACCATCGGGGCCCTGGAAGCTGAGCACCACGATGACCAGCATGGGGCCGTACAGGAACAGCACATAGGCTACAAAAATCAGCGCCAGCACCCAGAAGGCGGCGGGCTTTTTGTTCAGGTTCATCTCACAGCTCCTTGCGAATGTCGACCATGCGGGTCAGTGCCCAGATGATCATCAAGACCAGGGCCAGCAGAATCATGGCGTTGGCCGCGGCTAGTGGGAACTGCAGGTACGAGGTCTGCACCTGGATGATCTTGCCCACCGAGGCAATTTGCTGGCCGCCCATCACACCGATGGTGACGAAGTCGCCCATCACGATGGTGATGACGAAGATGGAGCCGATGATGATGCCGGAGCGGCACAGCGGCACGATCACATTCCACAGCGTTTGCCAGCCCGAGGCACCGCTGTCGTTGGCGGCCTCGATCAGACTGCGGTCGATACGCATCATGCTGTTGAAAATCGGCACGATCATGAAAGTAGTGAACAGGTGCACAAAAGCCAGCACCACCGAGAAGCTGGAGAACAGCAGCCACTCCACCGGCTTATCGACCATGCCCGTGGTCAGCAGCACTTCATTCACCAGCCCGTTGCGCCCCAGCAGCGGCACCCAGGCGATCATGCGGATCACATTCGAGGTCCAGAACGGAATCGTGCACAGCACGAACAGCACCACCTGCACGCCACTGGACTTGATGTGGAAGGCGAGAAAATACGACACGGTGAAACCAATCACCAGCGTGATCAGCCAGACCAGCAAGCAAAATTTGAAGGTGGACAGATAGGTCTTGAAGGTGACGCACATATCGCCGGGCGACAAGCAGCCTTCAAACACCGCCAGATAGTTTTTGATCGTGATGTCCGGCAACAGCTCGTACTGGTTGTAGTCCCAGAAGCTGACCATCAACACCAGCGCCAGCGGTACCAGAAAGAACAGAAAAAACACCGTGGTCAAAGGCAAAGCCTGCCACCAGGCCGCGATGCTGCGGCCCGGCGCAGCCGTAGGCGAAGGAAGTGGTGCGCTAGGTGTGCTCATCGGTGTGTGTCCACGTTACTATCAAAATCGTAGCTGCTTGCGCAGGTAGTACCTGCGCTACAGGCCGATTCCATTCAAATGCATTCCGCATTCGTTTCACCACCAACGGAGTGCGGGAGGTGAAACGAATGCCCCCAAGGCAAGCGCAGCGAAGCCCCTTCGTGAACAACCGCGGAACTGGCTTTGCCAGGCCGCTGGTTGTGCCCCCTGCAAGGGGGGAGGAGGCCACACGAAGTGGGCAAGCCTGGGGGTGAGCTTATGCTGCTACGAACTCATTCCACTTCTGAACCATGTAAGCGTTCTCGTCCATCACGGCGTTCCAGCAGGCGATGCCGCCCATGCGGTCTTCGTAGCTGCCGCCGTCGCGGGTTTCGCCCTTCTTGGCCAGCAGATCGCCGTGCGGGCTCTTGATGTCTTGCGAAGCAGGCTTGCCTTCCATCCAATAAGCCCATTCGTAGGCTTCCATCTTGGCTTTGGCAGTGTCCAGCACGGCGCTGTAATAGCCTTGGCGGTTCAGGTAGGCACCGGCCCAGCCGTCCAGGAACCAGTTGATGAACTCATAAGCACCGTCCAACTTCTTGCCAGACAGGGTGGCGGGCAAACCGAAGCCGGAAGCCCAGGCGCGATACCCTTCCTTTAGCGGCTGGAAGTTGCAGGCAATGCCTTTGGTGCGCACGGCGGTCACGGCAGGCGACCACATGGATTGGATCACCACTTCGCCGGAAGCCATCAGGTTGACGGACTCGTTGAAGTCCTTCCACAGGCTGCGGAACTGGCCTTGCTTCTTGGCTTCGATCAGGGTCTTGATCGTCAGATCAATTTCCTTCTTCGTCATGTTGCCCTTGTCGGGGTACTTGTAGATGCCCATGGCTTCCACCACCATCGCAGCATCCATGATGCCGATGGAGGGAATGTTCAGAATCGCAGCCTTGCCCTTGAATTCAGGGTTCAGCAACTCGGCCCAGGAGGAGATGGGGCGCTTGATCAGGTCAGGGCGGATGCCCAGCGTGTCGGCGTTGTACACGGTGGGGATCAGGCTCATGAATTGGGTGGGCGTGGCGGAGAACTTCTTGCTCTTTTCGCCTTCCAGGTAGATCACCTTCTTGGGCGCGGTGCCTTGGTCGCCGACCTTCTTGCCGCCGACTTCACCCTTGGTGAACAGCGTGGTGATCTTGTCGGCATTCTTGATACGCTTGGTGTCGATGCCCTTCAGGTTGCCGGTCGGCACGATGTTCTTCAGCGAGAAGTATTCGGAGTCGATCAGGTCAAAGCTGTTGGGTGCGGTAACGGCGCGCTTGGTCACGTCGTCGGTGGTCACGGCCACGTACTGGATCTTGATGCCGGTGTCTTTTTCGAACTTGTCGGCGATTTCCTTGTCCTGGTTCACCGCAGTGCCCAGGTAGCGCAGAACAATCGGGTCTGCCGCATGCACGGCCGGGAAAATGCCGGTGGCCAAAATACCTGCGGTGCCCTTGAGCAGGGAACGGCGCTGCATGGTGGCTGCGAGAGCGTTGGTGGGTTTGGGTAGTACGTCAGACATGGTGAAAACTCCTGGGGGTTGCAGTAGAAAACGACTTACGCCGTGGCGGGAACGGAAACGGGGGCAGATGCTTGGCTCAAGGAATGGGCGGCCTCCGGGGCCCATGCCAGCTGGACTTTTTCAGCGACGCTGTAGGGCCGGGCCGCGAATTGCGCCTCGGACACCATCACGGAAAATTCGGCGGTGCTGTTGGCGGTTTGCGCCACACCGGGTTTTTGCAGACCCAGCAGCACATAGGTGCCCTGGTACTCCACATCGCTGACCACGGCGCGCATGTTGTGCGGGCCGTCTGGCTGGGCCGCTTCGGCGGGAATGATCTGCATGTGGTCGGTACGCACGCCAATCTTGCCGGCGGCTGTATCCAGCACGTTGTGGCCGCCCATGAAGCGCGCCACGAATTCGCTGGCCGGGCGGTTGTAGACCTCGTGCGGCGAACCCACTTGCTCGATCAAGCCGTGGTTCATCACCACCATGGTGTCGGCCAGGGCCATGGCCTCTTCCTGCGAGTGGGTCACGTGGATGAAGGTCAGGCCGAGTTCTTTTTGCCAGCGGCGCAGCTCGGCACGCATCTGGATGCGCAGGAACGGGTCCAGCGCGGACAAAGGCTCGTCCAGCAACAGCACCTTGGGCTGGGTGATTAGCGCACGGGCCAGGGCCACGCGCTGCTGCTGGCCACCCGACAGTTCACCCGGCTTGCGATCGGCCAAGTGGCCCATGGCCACGCGGTCCAACAAATCCTTGGCTTTGGCATGGCGCTGGGCCTTGTCCACGCCTTTCATCTTCAGGCTGAAGGCCACGTTGTCCAGCGCGGACAGATGGGGGAACAGCGCAAAGCTCTGGAACATCATCGCCGTACCCCGATCGGCCGCAGGCAGGTCGGTGATGTTGCGGTTTTCCAGCAGGATGTCGCCGCTGCTGACCGACTCGTGTCCCGCCACCATGCGCAGCGTGGTGCTCTTGCCGCAGCCCGACGGACCCAGCAGGCAGCAGTAGCTACCGCTGGCGATGCGCAGATTGATGCTGTCTACCGCTGGCTTGCCCGATCCATAGCGCTTGGTCAGCGCGATGATTTCGATGGCCGAGGGCGAAGAAGTGGGGGTGGAGGCTTGCATAGGGATGCCCTATGCATAGGCCGTGCCAACTTATGTGCTCAATACAAAGAGCAGATTGTGTACAAAGTGCACCACCTATGTGCACAAAGTGAGGCGCAATTCGGCTAGCAGCGCTGGCTTGGTGCGTATCGGCTCCACGCACAGATAGAAAACGTGCCTTCCAGAAACAGCGCAGAACTGGCTTTGCCAGGCTGCTGCTGTTGCCCCCTGCATGGGGGTTGGCGGAAAGTGCGAAGCACTGGAGCCTGGGGGTGAGCTAAGAATCAGCCGCAATTTGACGTAAAGCGCGCTCAAACACCTCGGGTGGCTGGCCGCCGGAAATCAGATGCCTATCGTTGATGATGATGGCGGGCACCGAATGGATGCCGTTGTCGGTATAAAAGCGTTCGCGCTCACGCACCTCGTCGGCATAGGTGCCCGATTCCAAAATCGCTTTAGCCTGCTCAGTATCCAGGCCCACCTGACCAGCCACGCGCACCAGCAAGGCGTGCGAGCTGGGGTCTTCGCCCTCGGTGAAATACACGTCGAACAAAGCCTGCTTCAGCGCGCGCTGCTTGCCTTCCAGCTCGGCCCAATGCAGCAGGCGGTGCGCATCGAAGGTGTTGTAGATGCGGTGGCGCTTGTCCATGCGGAAAGTAAAACCCAGCTCGGCACCCCGGGCGCGGATGTTTTCGCGGTTGGCGGCGGCCTGCTCCGGGGTGGAGCCGTATTTGCGGGCCAGGTGTTCGGTGGTGTCTTCACCCTCGGGCGCCATTTGCGGATTCAGCTCGAAGGGCTGGAAATGCAGCTCCGTCTGGATGCTGTCGCCCACGCGGTCCAGCGCCTGTTCCAGCGACTTCAGACCCACCACGCACCAGGGGCAGGAGACATCGGAGACGAAATCAATCTTCAAAGAGGTAGCCATACAAGTCCTGTGTTTAAAAGCCTGTGGATAGTTCTGGCACAACACACCAGTTATCCACAGGAGATCATGGGTTTCAAAAGTTGTTCATATTTGCGTGACACCAAAAAGTCAGGGTCACGCACATCCAGGTACACGGCCTAAGCTGTTGATTGCAAAGCCAAAAACTGGCTTACCCACAGACAGTGCCAATGCTTACTACTACTACTATGTATTAATAAAAGATTTAGAAGAATAGCCAACACCAAAGTCCGCATGCGATCCGTGGATTTCTGGTCGGGTGCCAGCAGCGGTCAAAAATTTTTTGAAATCGTATTTGCTATTTAATTTATAGCTGCATGCGCAGGTAATACCTGCGCTACAGCCACGATTTTGTTGAAAACCATAAAAAAAGCCTCCACAGCGGCCAAAGGCACGCCGTGGAGGCTTTAGACGGGTTGCCGAGCGGTTTAAACCACCAGCATCGGGTAGTCGGTATAGCCCTTGGCGCCGCCGCCGTAGAAAGTCGCCTGGTCAGGCGGGTTCAGGGGCGCGTTTTCACGCAGGCGGCGTACCAGGTCCGGGTTGCTGATGAAAGGCTTGCCAAAGGCCACTAGGTCGTCTCCATTGCGCAGGGCTTGCTCGGCCAGGGCCTTGGTGAAGCCGTTGTTCACCATCCAGGCGGCTTTGCCACCGGCCTGGCGGTAGGCGGTCTTCAGGGCAGCGTAGTCAAACGGCCGCTCGGGCAGCTCGCGCGGGCCGCCGGTGGCGCCTTCCACCACATGCACATAAGCCAGGCCCAGCGGCGCCAATGCGCGCACCACGTAGTCGAACAGGGGCTGCGGATCGGGGTCGTGGATGTCGTTGGCTGGGGTCACTGGCGAAATGCGCAGCGCGGTGCGGCCGCCGCCAATTTCTTCGGCCACGGCGCGCATCACTTCCAGCAGCAGGCGGGCGCGGTTTTCAATACTGCCGCCATAGTCGTCGGTGCGCTGGTTGGCGCCGCGTTTCAGGAACTGGTCCAGCAGGTAGCCGTTGGCCGCATGTACTTCCACACCGTCAAAACCGGCCTGGATGGCATTGCGTGCCGCGTGGCGGTAGTTGTGCACGATGCCGGGCAGCTCTTCGGCGTCCAGCGCACGCGGTACCGAGGTTTCGGCAAACTGGCCCTGGCCGTCCTTGATCAGATAGGTCTTGGTCTTGGCAGCAATGGCCGAAGGCGCCACCGGCGCCTGGCCGTCGGGCTGCAGGTCCACATGCGAGACGCGGCCTACGTGCCACATCTGCACCACGATCTTGCCGCCCTGGGCGTGGACAGCGTCAGTGACGCGCTTCCAGCCGTCCAGCTGCTCGGTGCCGTACAGGCCGGGTACGTCGGCATAGCCCTGGCCTTGCTGGCTGATGGCGGTGGCTTCGGTGATCAGCAGGCCGGCGCTGGCGCGTTGGGCGTAGTACTCGGCCACCAGCGGCGTGGGGATGGCGTTGGGCGAACGGTTGCGCGTCAGCGGGGCCATCACGATGCGGTTGGCCAGTTGCAGGCTACCGGCCTGTACCGGGTCGAACAATGAAGTCATGCGGGTTCCTGTCTTGCAAAAAGCGCAGGGTAAACCCAAACAAAAAGCCTTGTGGGATGCGCTTAAACCGGCGCTGTGTTAGGCCGGGTGGCGATTTCCAGTTGTGCCAGGAAGTGCATGGCGTGGACCTGGCTGCTGCCGCACATGTCTGCTGCAGGCTGCAGCTGGCCACAGATCGCCGGGCGCTCCGGCTGGCCGAAGATGCGGCACAGGTTGGCCTCGTCCAGCTGCACGCAACGCACGCCAGCCGGCTTGCTGATGCCGTTGATGACCGGCATGCCCGGAATGGGCGAGCTGATGCTGGGCGCGATGCAACACGCGCCGCAGCCGAGACGACACTCACCCCCAGGCTTGCCCACTGCCCCGGAATCGGCCCGTTGGACCGAGAACGCAGGTGGCCTCCAACCCCCTTGCAGGGGGCGAACCCTAGGGCCCGGCAAAGCCGGTTCCCTGGGTTCATTGGAAGGGACAGTTTTGCTCATGAACTTTGGATTGCTATAAATTATGTAGTGACCAGCGCACGTATTACCTGCGCCAGAGGCCAATCAAGCATGGAACTTGCGGGCAGCCCACAGTACCTGGTCGATGACGGTTTGCACGCCGGCGCGGTGCGCGTCTTGCTTCAAGCTGCCGTCTTCGGCAAAGGCTTCAAAGGCGCGGCTGAGAGCGAACTGCTTGGGGCTGACCCAGCACTGCAGGTTCAGCATCAGCGGCGCCAGGTGCGACAGCGAACGCAGGCCGCCCAGGCCGCCGGGTGAGGCGCTCAGCAGGCCCACCACCTTGCCGCTGAAGGAGCGCATGCCGTCCTTCCACACCGGGTCGGTCTTGACCGGGCTGGAGGCCCAGTCCAGCGTGTTCTTCAGCAGGGCGGGGTAGCTGCCGTTGTACTCGGGCGCACAGATGATCCAGGCCGGGTGCTCGAACATCAGCTGCTTCAGGCGCATCACGTCGGCCGGCGTGCCTTCGGCCTCCAGGTCGGCGTTGTACATGGGGATGTTGAAGTCGGCCAGCTCGATGTGCGTTACCTCGGCCCCGGCAGCCGTGGCCAACAGGGTGGTGGCCGCAGCCAGTTTGCGGTTGTACGACTGTTGGCGGGTGCTGCCCGCGAAGATGAGGGTTTTCATGCCGCAGATTTCACCACAGCCCGGGTTTGCCGGTAGCTTTTGGGTGTTTGCCCATGCTGCGCGCGGAAGGTGTGGATGAAGTAGCTGGGGTTGGCAAAACCGCAGGCCCAGGCGACTTCTTTTACCGCCAGCGCGCTGTCGGTCAGCAGCCGGGCCGCACGGTTGATGCGCATGCGGTTGATATAGGCCACCAGGGCTTCTCCGGTTTGCTGGCGAAACAGGTGCGACAGGTAGTCTGCCGTGCAGCCGCATTGTTGGGCCAGGCCGCGCACGCTTAAATCCTGGTCGCCCAGCTGGTTTTGCACCAGCACGCGCACCTTGGTGACCCAGGTGGATTCGGGCGTGGCCTGTGGGTCCAGCGTGTCCAGCGCGCGCAGTACGCCGGAAGTTGCAGCGGCGACCAGGGCCTGTATCTGCGTGCGCACCCAGGCTACATCGTCACCCTGGCCCAGGCGGGCGGCATCGGCCAGCCAGTCATGGATGGGCCGGGCCTGCGGGTGCTGGCGCATTTCCAGATGGCGTATGCCGGGTTGGCCGGGGTGGATTTCCTGCGCCAGATGGCAGGTCAGCGCATGGGCTTCGGCGTAGACCACCAGGTTGGCAAAGGCTTGCGGGCCGTTTGCGCCCACCTGTTCGTGGTGCAGCAGCTGCGGGGGCATTAGCAGTGCCTCACCCGGACCCAGGGTCAGCTGGCCGTAGGGAAAGCTGAAGCGGGTCCAGCCACTGGTCTGCAGGAACAGCTCGGGACCGATATGGAAATGCCCTTCGCCGCGCGTGACCTGCGCGCTGTGCGGCAGGTGCACCCGCAGCTGGCCGGCCATGGCGCGCTGTACGAAATCACCCAGGTGCTGGCGCATGGCATGGGCGTCTGGCCCGTTGGCTGGCGCGTCGGGGCTGGCCTGCAGGCAGGAGCTGGCTTCAAGTCTGCGGTCCATGATTTTTGCTATTCATTGCGGTTTTTTGGCAGCAATCGCGCTTGAGGCAAGCCGATCGCAAGCCTACAGTCTAGGCCACTTAGCTGGGAAAACCGGCATAAATTCTTAACCCAGGAGTGAACCCGTGAAAACCCGTATTTCTGTTATTGTGTGGAACGAATTTCGCCATGAACGCGAAAATGAGGCGGTTGCCGCCATCTACCCCGAGGGCCTGCACACCACCATCGCCCAGGCGCTGCAGCGCAGCCCCGGCACGCTGGCACTGGATGTGACCACCGCCACGCTGGACGAGCCCGAGCACGGCCTGAGCGAAGAGCGTCTGGCGAATTGCGATGTGCTGGTCTGGTGGGGCCACAAGGTGCACAACCTGGTGGAAGACGCCATCGTCGACCGTGTGCAAAAGCGTGTGCTGGAAGGCATGGGCCTGATCGTGTTGCACTCCGGCCATTTCTCCAAGATCTTCCGCCGCATGATGGGCACCAACTGCTCATTGAAATGGCGTGAGGCGCACGAGAAAGAACGCCTGTGGGTGGTCGAGCCATCGCACCCCATCGCTGCCGGCCTGGGCGAATATTTCGAGCTGCCGAATGAAGAGATGTACGGCGAACGCTTTGACATTCCGCAGCCGGACAGCACGGTGTTCATCTCGTGGTTCGAGGGTGGCGAGGTGTTCCGCTCCGGCTGCTGCTGGGAGCGTGGTCATGGCCGCATCTTTTACTTCCGCCCCGGCCACGAGGCCTACCCGACCTACCACGACAAGAACGTGCAGCGTGTGATCGCCAACGCCGTGCAATGGGCCGTGCCGCGCGTGAACATCGTGGACGTGTGCCCGAATGCTGCGCCGCTGGAGCCCATCAGCCACAAGCCCGGTTTCACCAATGTTGGCATCACCCAAACCAAGGCAGACCTCGTATGAGCACTGACAAAAAACTACGTGTAGGCGTCATCGGCCTGGGCATAGGCCGGCACCACATCAAGGGCTGGCAGGAACACCCCCTGGTCGAGGTGGTTGCGATTGCTGACCCGGACGCAGAGCGGCTGGCATTGGTGGGTGATGAGTTTGGTATTGCCAAGCGCTACGCCAGTGCGGCGGCTCTGCTGGACAACGCCCAGCTGGACGTAGTCAGCGTCTGCACGCCGAATAAATTCCACAAGGAGCTGACCCTGGCCGCACTGGCTGCGGGCTGCCATGTGCTGTGCGAAAAACCGATGGCGATGAACGCGCAAGAGGGCCGCGAAATGCTGGACGCTGCGAATACAGCGGGCAAGCGGTTGATGATCAATTTCTCGTACCGCTTCTCGGCTGCTTCACGTGCGCTGAAGACGCAGGTGGATGCGGGCCTGTTTGGCGACTTCTACTTTGGCCGCAGCATCTGGCACCGCCGACGCGGCATGCCGGGCTTTGGCGGCTGGTTTGGCACCAAGGCCCTGGCCGGCGGCGGCCCGCTGATCGACCTGGGCGTGCATCGCCTGGACCTGGCTTTATGGCTGATGGGCTACCCGCAGCCGACCTGGGTGATGGGCAGCACCTACAACCCCATCGCCAGTGAGATTGCTACAAAGGCCGGCAAGACCTTTGACGTGGAAGACCTGGCCGCCGGCTTCATCCGCTTTGAAAACGGCGCCACGCTGGCGCTGGAGGCCTCCTGGGCTGCCAACATCCAGGAGGCCGAGTTGATGGAAACCCGGCTGCTGGGCACCAAGGCTGGTTTGCTACAGAAGAACCTGCATGAGGGCTACACCTTCGACGCCCATGTGTTCACCGAGGTCAACGGCGCGCCGGTGGACATGCATATGTGTCCGCCCACGGCGTTGGCCAAGTCGGCCATGCACGACTATGCCGAGGCCATACTCAGCGACCAGCCGCATCCCGCGGGGGGCGACCAGGGCCTGGTGGTGATGGAGATTCTGGATGCGCTGTACGAGAGTGCGCGCACGGGGGCACCGGTAAAGATTGGCTAGCCAGGCGGTGCGCGGTTTACCATGCCGCGCATGAATGATTTGGATACCTTGCAGTCCATGGGACTGAGCTTGCCCAGTCCGGCCTATCTGGTGGGCGTGTTGCTGTTCAGCATTGTTGGCTATATCGCTTTTCGCCATGGCCGCAAGGCCGAGCGTAAGGACCATATTTGCGTGGGCCTGGCCTTGATGCTGTATCCCTATGCCGTGTCACAGACGCTCGCGCTGTGGCTGGTCGGTGCCGTGATGAGTGCCTGGGTGGTGTGGAAGTGGAACTGAACAGTGCCGCTACGCATCCCAGCTGCTAGTACAGTGGGGCCGTTATGCATATCCGTCAAAGTTTTTGTATTTTTCCGTTGGCCGCCGCGCTGCTGGTGCTAAGTGGCTGCGCCAGCCCACCCCGGGCACCGGAAGTCAGCAGCGCCATCAACCCGGTCGATATTCCTTCACGCCTGTCGGTAGACCAGGCGAACGATGTCACCCTCTATGCGCTGAGCCTGGTGGGCACGCCCTACCGCTATGGCGGTAACACGCCGGCCGGTGGCTTTGACTGCAGCGGCTTGATTGGCTACGTCTACCAAAGCCGCGCCGGCCTGCGTTTGCCGCGCACCGTAGCCCAGCTCCAAGGCGAAGGCCAGGCCGTGCCGCGGGACCAGTTGCGCACCGGTGACCTGGTGGTGTTTGGCCGGGGCACGCATGCCGGCATTTACGTGGGTGAAGGCCGTTTCGTGCATGCGCCATCGAGTGGTGGCGAAGTGCGGCTGGACCCGCTGGACACCCGTTATTGGGCCAGCCAGAAGGTGGCTTTCCGCCGGCTGTAGGCGTGGATTGGCTATCTGCGCAGATAAGGACTAGACTGGTTCACTGGGCCACGGTTTTTTACGCTGCCCGGCTGCACCATGAATATCAACGACTTCGTCAAGGCCAACGCGGTAGCCCTCTACCTGGGGACGAACGCGAGCCAGCAGACGGGAAACGCTGGCAAAACCGGACTGGCGGCACAGCCCGGCTTCCAAAAGGCTGAAAAGCGCATACAGGCGCAGGTGGACGTGGCCACGGCCCAGCTGTCCTCGTTTGGCAAGCTCAAGTCTGCGCTGTCGGATGTGCAGACCGTGGGCCAAGCCCTGGCTGCGGTGTCCGGCAGCAGCAGTAGCAAGCCGGCCGCGCAGAAAGCCGCACTCGGCCAGTTCGTGGCGGCCTACAACACCGCGATCGACAGCGCCAAGGCTGCCGCCTCGGTCACCGGTGATGGTGCGGCCACGCAAAGTGCGCTGCGCACCATCAAGGACCTGCTGCATGCGGTGAACGCCACGAACGGCAGCCAGAGCGTGTTGGGCCAACTCGGTTTGGACCTGGGTGCGAATGGCAAGCTGGTGTTGGATGCAAACGCTTTTGAAGCCGCGCAAAAAGCCGACCCGATCGCCGTGGCCCAAGGCCTGGGGGCGCTGGGCCAGCAGGTGTCAGCTGCCAGCACGCAGGAGCTGGCGATGGACGGCCATCTGGGCCTGTATCTGTCCTCCCTGGCCCAGCGCGCCAGCATTCTGAAAAGCCAGCAAGGCATGTTGGCGTCCTTGGGGCTGTACAGCGGCACCAGCCAGGGCAGCAGCACGGGCGGTGCCTATGATTTCGGCCTGGCGGCCTACCGTAAGAGCCTGCAGTCGGGTGCCTGAATAACCCTGTGCTGCGCGCGGTGCAGCTTAGGCCTACCATGCCCGCTTTCCCTTTCACGGAGAGCCCCATGAGCATCGCCAAAGCCTACGCCGCCACATCCCCCACCGCCGCCCTGGCGCCTCTTGATATCGAACGCCGCAGCCCTGGCGCGCAGGACGTGGCGCTGGACGTGCTGTACTGCGGTGTCTGCCATTCCGATCTGCACACCGTACGCAATGAATGGCAGAACGCCATCTATCCTTCTGTGCCCGGCCATGAGATCGTCGGCCGCGTTACCGCCGTGGGCGAGCTGGTGTCCAAATACAAGGTAGGCGACATCGTCGGCGTGGGCTGCATGGTGGACAGCTGCCAGCACTGCAGCGCCTGTGCCGAAGACCTGGAGCAGTATTGCGACAACGGCTTTACCGGTACTTACAACGGCCCGTTGTTCCCCAACGGTACCAACACCTACGGTGGCTACTCCAGCCACATGGTGGTGCGCGAATCCTTTGTGCTGAAGATCAGCCACGCCGAGGCCGACCTGGCCGCCGTGGCGCCGCTGCTGTGCGCCGGTATCACCACCTATTCGCCGCTGCGCCAGTGGAAGGTGGGGCCGGGCCAGAAGGTGGGCATCGTCGGCCTGGGCGGGCTAGGCCATATGGGTGTGAAGATCGCCGCCGCCATGGGCGCGCACGTGGTGCTGTTCACCACCTCGGCCAGCAAGCGCGAAGACGCACTGCGCCTGGGCGCCAAGGAGGTCGTGGTGTCCAAGAACGCCGACGAAATGGCCGCGCACGCCAACAGCTTCGACTTCATTCTGAACACCGTGGCGGCTTCGCACAATCTGGATGATTTCATTGGCCTGCTCAAGCGCGACGGCACCATGACGCTAGTGGGTGCGCCCGAGCACGCCCACCCCTCGCCCAATGTGTTTGGCCTGATCATGCGGCGACGCCGTATTGCCGGTTCGCTGATCGGCGGTATCCGCGAGACGCAGGAGATGCTGGACTTTTGCGCCCAGCACGGCATCACCGCCGATATCGAAACCATCGCCATGGACCAGATCGAAGCCGCCTACGCCCGCATGCTCAAAAGCGATGTGAAGTACCGCTTCGTGATCGACATGGCTACCCTCTAGATTTATAAGAAACATGCCGCTAGCGTAGGGAATAACTGTGCTGGCAGCTATAGTAAATATAGCAACATGAAGGAAGACTTGGATGTCGCAAGCCGATAAAGACCTGCTGCCCGAGCTGCTGCGCCAGGAAGATGCGCTGCAGTTCAGCAGCTTTTCGCATGCCACGGCGCTGGACCTGGGCCTGGCCGTTGTCAACGCGGCGCAGCGCGTGGGCCAGCTGGTGATGGTGGACATACGTTGGGGCGACTTGCAGCTGTTCCAGCACGCCATGGAGGGCACGACGCCCGACAACGCCGACTGGGTGCGGCGCAAGGTCAACGTGGTGCGTCGCTTTGCCCATAGTTCGTTCTACATGGGCGCGCTGTACCGCAGCAAGGGCAAGGACTTTGAAGCCGACTCCGGCCTGGACCCGCGCGAATACGCGGCCCATGGCGGCGCGTTCCCACTGCGCATACGCGGTGCCGGCATGTTCGGTGTGCTCACCGTGTCCGGCCTGCCCCAGGCCGAAGACCACGCGCTGGCTGTGGCCGTGCTGCAAACCATGGTGTGACGGTTTTGAAAGGATGACTGCGATGCGCGCTCTTGCTTTGGCTGTTTTTTCCTCTCTACTCGTGGCCCTTGCGGGCTGCGCCGTGACGCCCGGCATGACGCGGGATGAAGTGCTGTCGGCACGCGGCAAGCCCACGGCCGAACGGGACCGCGCAGGCGTGCACCGCCTGCAGTATTCCACCCAGCCCATGGGCCAGTCGGTGTTGATGGTGGACATGGATGCCAGCGGCAGGGTGCAGCAGGTGCGCGAGGTGATGAACCTCAACGCGTTTTCTGCAATCGACCTGTCTGGCAGCACCACCCGCGACGACATCCTCTGGGCCTTCGGCCCGCCCGCCCAGATAGACCATGTGATGTCCTGGACCGGCGACATCTGGGCCTACCGCTGGCGCGAGGTGCAGGACATGTGGTTCTGGGTTTACTTCGATCCGCAAGGCGTGGTGCGGCGCACCCAGCAGGGTATGGACTTGACGTTCTTCCGGCTGGTGCGCTGACGGAGGGCGTTCAGCCCGGTTGCTTGGTCACGCGCAGGTAGGGTTTGATGGTCTTGTAGCCGGGGAAGGCCTTTTCGGCGTCTTCGTTGGACACGGCGGTGGTGATGATCACGTCGTCGCCGTTTTTCCAGTTCACCGGCGTGGCCACCTTGTACTTGGCGGTGAGCTGCATGGATTCGAGCACGCGCAGGATTTCGTCGAAGTTGCGGCCGGTGGTCATGGGGTAGGTCAGCATCAGCTTGATCTTCTTGTCCGGGCCGATGATGAATACCGAGCGCACGGTGGCGTTGGTGGCGGCGGTGCGGCCATCCGACGTGCCGGGCTCCTCGGCGGGCAGCATGTTGTAGAGCTTGGCCACGGTCAGGTTGGTGTCGCCGATCATGGGGTAGGTGACCTTGGCGCCCTGGGTTTCCTCGATATCGGCCACCCATTTGCTGTGGTTTTCCACCGGGTCTACCGACAGGCCGATGATCTTGCAGTTGCGTTTGGTGAACTCGGGCTCGATCTTTGCCATATAGCCCAGCTCGGTGGTGCACACCGGGGTGAAGTCCTTGGGGTGCGAGAACAGGCAGGCCCAGCCGTCACCGATCCAGCTATGGAAGTCGATAACGCCTTGCGTGGTCTGCGCGGTGAAGTTGGGGGCGGTGTCGTTGATGCGAAGGGACATGAAAAACTCCAGTGGTGGTTGAAATGTCTGCAGCGTGGGGGCCACTTGTGGCGACCACGGCCTGCTCCTGGGCAGCAACGGCCCGGCCTGCCAGCATAGCCCGTATGCCATGCATTCTTCAAGGGTTGACGTCCTATGTGCCGCCAGCGCACGCAGTACCTGCGCTAGCAGCTACTAAAACCGTAGCAATAAGCCTTACTTCTTCTGCTTGTACACGTACCAGGCGGCAAACACCGTAAACGCCACGATGATGGCCACCACCACCCAGAAGCCGTCCGGGTGCTGGGCCAGCGGGATGCCGCCCACGTTCATGCCCAGCAGGCCGGCGACGATGTTGATGGGCAAGGCCAGCACGGTGACCATGGTCAGGGTGAAGACGCTTTGGTTCGTCTGCTCGCTCACCTGGGCGGCGATTTCTTCCTGCAGCAGCTTGATGCGTTCCTTCAGCTCCGACATGTCGCGGATGGTCAGCGAGAACTCTTCGGTGGCCTGGCGCAGCTCTTCCAGGTCGTGTTCGCTGATCCAGGGCGGCGGCAGGCGCAGCAGGCGGAACAGCGCGCCCGGTTCGGGCGCCAGCAGCCGCTGCAGCCGTACCAGCACGCGGCGCAGGCGACCCAGGTCGGCACGCCGGTCTTGCAGCCGGCCGACCAGGAACTTGTCTTCGATCACATCCACCTGCACGGTGGCGTCGCGCACGATGCGCACCAGCACATCGCCTTGCTCGTGCAGCAGGGTGTTTAAAAAGGCCACGGAGGAGGCGATCTGCCCGCCGTTCTTCACATTGGCGCGCATGCGGTCGATGGAGCGCAGCGGGTGCGAGCGGGCGCTGATGGCCAGGTGCGGGCCCACGTTCAGCCATAGGCTGGCGATCTCGGCGGGGTCGAAGGCGAACTCGTAGGCCACGTCGTTGATGACGGCGATCAGCGTGTCGTGCGCGTCTTCCAGCCGGGTGGAGCGCGAGCCCTCGTGCAGCGCCTCGAAGAACTCGGGCACCACGTCCAGGTGGTTTTTGATCCAGGCCTCGGCGGCTGCGTCGGCCAGGTTGAAGTGCAGCCAGAGGAAGTCGCCCGGGGCCTTGGGCTGCTCGTTTTGCAGCCAGGCCACCGCGTCGGGCAACTGGATGGCGGCGCCGGGGCCGCCGTTTTCAAAAAGGTATCCGCAGACCAGGCCGTTTTTATCGGAACCGTAGGTGCCAGTTTGCATGCAACCGATTAAAAAATATGCGCGAACAGCCAGTACAGCGAGCCGGACAGCAGGATGGAGGCGGGCAGGGTCAGCACCCAGGCCATTAGCAGGTTACGGATGGTGGACATCTGCAGGCCTGATTTATTGGCCGCCATGGTGCCGGCCACGCCGGACGACAGCACATGGGTGGTGGACACCGGCAGGCCGTACATATCGGCTGCGCCAATCGTCAGCATGGCGACCAGTTCGGCCGATGCGCCCTGGGCGTAGGTGAGGTGGGTCTTGCCGATCTTTTCACCTACGGTGACCACGATGCGCTTCCAGCCCACCATGGTGCCCAGGCCGAGTGCAATGGCCACGGCCACCTTGACCCACAGCGGGATGAACTTGGTGGCGTCGTCGATGCGGCCTTTGAAGGCTTTCAGATTGGTCTTGGCTTCAGCACCCAGGTGCGCATCTTCGGCCTTGTCCAGGAAGCGGATGGCTTCGGACGCCAGGTACATATCGTTGCGCATATTGCCCACGGCGGCAGCGGGCACCTTGGCCAGCGTGCCGTGTTCCTTCACCTGCGTGCCGATGTCGCCCACCACCGCGCTCAGTGCGGGCACTACCTCGGACGTGAACTCCTTGGTGCGCAGGTAGGTGGTCAATGTTTCACGTGGATCAGCCGGTGCCACCACGCTGCTGGTGGTGCGCAGTGACTGCTGTGTAACCTGGGCCATGGCGGCGAATTGCACCACCTGGTCGGCGGGCATGGCGCGGTTCAGCGCGTAGGCCATGGGCACGGTGCCCACCAGGATCAGCATGATCAGGCCCATGCCTTTTTGGCCGTCGTTGGAGCCGTGGGCAAAGGACACGCCGGTGCAGGTCAGCACCAGCAGGCTGCGGATCCACCATGGGGGTGGCTTGTTGCCTTTGGGCTCGGCGTACAGCTCTTTGTTCTTTACCAGGGCGCGCAGGGCCAGCAGCAGCAGGGCGGCGCAGCCAAAGCCCACCAGGGGCGACAGCAGCAGCGAATAACCGATCTTGGTAGCCTGGGCCCAGTCCACGCCGCTGGTGCCGTCACGGCCGTGCATCAGCGCGTTGGCAATGCCCACGCCCAGGATGGAGCCGATCAGCGTGTGCGAGCTGGATGCCGGCAGCCCCAGCCACCAGGTGCCCAGGTTCCACAGAATGGCGGCGATCAGCAGGGCGAACACCATGGCAAAGCCAGCGCTGGAGCCCACATGCAGTATCAGCTCCACTGGCAGCAGCGAGATGATGCCAAAGGCCACCGCGCCGCTGGACAGCAGCACGCCCAGGAAGTTGAAGAAGCCCGACCACATCACCGCCACATTCGGCGGCAGGGAATGGGTGTAGATCACCGTGGCCACGGCGTTGGCCGTGTCGTGGAAGCCGTTGACGAACTCGAAGCCCAGCGCGATCAGCAGGGCCACGCCCAGCAGCAGGTAGGGCAGCCAGGTGGTGGCCACAGCGCCAGCATCCTGCACATCGCTGACCAGGCTGTAGCCGCTGAACAGCAGGCCTACGGCCAGCAGACCGATGAAGATGATGGCCGTCATGGGCCCGCTTTTACGGTCCAGTTGCGGCCGCGAGGTGGGTTGGGGGTGTGCCGGCTTGAAGGGCGCGGCTGCCGAGCTTGCGGTGTTCATGGAAAGAGCCTTGTGGGGGGAAGTCCCGCAAGTGTCTTTCTGGGCTGTGACAGTACCGTGACAAGCCCGCCCCGGGCGTTTATAGAGAAATGAGGCTCCAGCGCAGATAGCACCTGCGCTGGAAGCTATAAATTCAGTAGCGTATCAGTGCGTTGCCTTGGCAGGTCGCAGGCGCTGCACCAGCGTCACACCGGCCAGCACCAGGGCACCCGCCACGATGCCGGTGATGCCGTCGGCCAGCAAGGGCAGCAGGGTGGCGGCACCGGGTACGGCGGCGAGTTGTTGGGTAGCGGCCTCGACTCCGTGGTGCAGCACGGGCAGGCCGTGCGTCAGAATGCCGCCGCCCACCAGAAACATGGCAGCCGTGCCCACTACGGACAAAGCCTTCATCATCCACGGTGCGAACACCAGAATGCCCCGGCCCAGGCGCTGCTTCCAGGCGTTGGCTTGCTGGGTAAGGTAGAGGCCGCCGTCGTCCAGTTTGACGATGCCGGCCACCAGGCCATACACGCCTATGGTCATCACGATGGCGATGGTGCTCAGCACCGTCAGCTGGGTGCTGAAGCCGCTGGTCTGTACCGTGCCCAGGGTGATGGCGATGATCTCGGCGGAAAGGATGAAGTCGGTGCGCACCGCGCCCTGGATCTTGTCCTTCTCCAGCGCCACCAGGTCCACCGCCGGGTTGGCCACGGCGGCCGCCAGAGCCTGGTGCTGGGCGGCGTCTTCGTCCGGGCTGTGCAGGTATTTGTGCGCCAGCTTCTCAAAGCCCTCAAAGCACAGGTAGGCGCCGCCGACCATCAGCAATGGTGTGACGGCCCAGGGCGCGAAGGCGCTGATGGCCAGCGCCGCCGGCACCAGGATCAGCTTGTTGCGTAGCGAGCCCTTGAACACCGCCCACACCACCGGCAGCTCGCGTTCGGCCTTGACGCCCGCCACCTGCTGCGCGTTCAGCGCCAGGTCATCGCCCAGCACGCCGGTGGTCTTCTTGGCCGCGACCTTGGTCAGCAGGGCCACGTCGTCCAGGATGGAGGCAATATCGTCAATCAACACAAACAGGCTAGAGGCCATGGGGCAGGGTCTTTTCAGGTAAGGAGTTGCGCCAGATTGTCGCCGGGGCTGCGCGTTGGCTACCGGGGTGTGGCGGAGAATTTAAAGGAAAAGGGCCGCTCGCGCAGGAATTATCTGTGCAGGCAGCTATTAAATAAGTAGCAAATTGCCTTGGGTCACGTAGGGCTTACTTGGTGCGGCCCTTGGTGGCGCGGTCGTACTTGTTCCAGTAGGTGAAGGCGTCTTCATGCACCTCGATGTCTACTTCCATCACCCGCGCCTGCAGCCGCTCCTGCACATCGCTCACGCCCTGGTTGTAGACCAGCGGCCCGATTTCTTCGAGGAAGAAGCCCAACAGGGCGCCCGCGGCGATGTTGCCGATCTTCTCTTCCATGTTTTCCTGGAAGTAGCGCTCGATGGAGGCAATGGCTTGGGTGCGGGCGGCTTTGGGGATGTCGATGGGCATGGTGTGTGGGCTTAGAAAGTGTTGAGTGGGAATGCGGGGTCTTGTCCGGCGGGGCCGGGTGTGGCTGCCTGCTGCAGCGCCGCCAGAGCCTGCCGAATGCTGTGTGACACCACCGGGTCGGCCACCATGGCGTCTTCGGACAGGTGCGCGCCCAGCAGTGGGATGCTGATGGAGGCTGCTTCGACGATGGTGGCGGACATGGTCTTCAGCACTTCGCGCAGGGCGGCGTCGGCGATGTGGGCGCGCGGCGAGGCGTTGAATACGGCCACTGGTTTGCCCACAAAGGGCTCGAAGCTGACCAGCCAGTCCAGCGCATTTTTCATCGCGCCGCTGATGCCGTGCGCATATTCCGGGCTGGCGAGCAGCAGCGCATCGGCGGCTTGGACCTCGGCGTACAGGGCACAGACAGCGGGCTGCTGGGCCGGGTCCAGATCGGGGTTGAACAGCGGCAGCTGGCCTACACAATGGCTGACGTGGACCTGCACATCCGGTTCAGCCAGGCGGGCGGCGGCGCGCAGCAGGGCGCTGTTGATGGAAGCAGCGCGTAGGCTGCCGGACAGGGCGAGGATGTGCATGGGACCAGAGGGGGAACGGGGAATCGGGCGCCGGGGGCCAGAAACGGTCCGGCCCACTAAAATATACAACCCCCAGCTTGAACCCTGCACGCCGTCCCTTTCGGGGCATTCTGCGCCGACGCGTCCGTGCAATCCGAGTAGGGCGCTTGAACCGATAGAGGAATGTGTATGTTGTACCCCCAGGAATTTGATGTGATCGTGGTTGGCGGCGGCCATGCCGGCACCGAGGCCGCGCTGGCTGCTGCGCGCATGGGCAGCAAGACGCTGCTGCTGACGCACAACATCGAGACCCTGGGCCAGATGAGCTGCAACCCGTCCATCGGCGGCATCGGCAAGGGCCATTTGGTGAAGGAGGTGGACGCGCTGGGTGGTGCGATGGCCTTGGCCACCGACGAAGGCGGCATCCAGTTCCGCATCCTCAATTCCAGCAAGGGCCCGGCCGTGCGCGCCACCCGCGCCCAGGCCGACCGCGTGCTGTACAAGGCCGCGATCCGCCGCATGCTGGAAAACCAGCCGAACCTGTGGCTGTTCCAGCAGGCGGTAGACGACCTGATGATCGAAGGCGACCGCGTGGTCGGCGCCGTCACCCAGGTTGGCATCCAGTTCCGCAGCCGCACCGTGGTGCTGACGGCCGGCACCTTCCTGGACGGCAAGATCCATGTGGGCCTGAACAATTACGCCGCCGGCCGTGCCGGTGATCCGCCGGCGGTCAGCCTGAGCGCACGACTCAAGGAACTCAAGCTGCCGCAAGCCCGGCTGAAAACCGGCACGCCGCCGCGTATCGACGGCCGCAGCATCGACTACAGCAAACTCGCCGAACAGCCTGGCGACGGCATGCCGGGCGGGGTGGGGGACCAGATTCCGGTGTTCAGCTTCATGGGCAAACGCTCCATGCACCCGGCGCAAATGCCGTGCTGGATCACCCATACGAATGCGCGCACCCACGAGATCATCCGCTCGGGTTTTGACCGCAGCCCCATGTTCACCGGCAAGATCGAGGGCGTGGGCCCGCGTTACTGCCCGAGCGTGGAAGACAAGATCAACCGCTTTGCGGACAAGGAAAGCCACCAGATTTTCCTGGAGCCCGAAGGCTTGACCACGCACGAGGTCTACCCCAACGGCATCTCCACCAGCCTGCCGTTCGACGTGCAGTACGACCTGGTGCGCTCCATGGTGGGCCTGGAAAACGCCCATATCCTGCGCCCCGGCTACGCGATCGAATACGACTACTTTGACCCGCGCAGCTTGAAAAGCAGTTTCGAGACACGGCAGATCGGCGGCCTGTTCTTCGCCGGCCAGATCAATGGCACCACCGGCTACGAAGAGGCGGCGGCCCAAGGCCTGTTCGCCGGCATCAATGCTGCGCTGCAGTGCCGGGGTGAAGCATCCTGGCTGCCGGGCCGCGACCAGGCCTACCTGGGCGTGCTGGTAGACGACCTGATCACCAAGGGTGTGACCGAGCCCTACCGCATGTTCACCAGCCGCGCCGAGTTCCGCCTGCAGCTGCGCGAGGACAACGCCGACATGCGCCTGACCGAAGCCGGCCGCCAAATGGGCCTGGTGGACGATGCGCGCTGGGAGTCGTTCAACCGCAAGCGCGATGCTGTTTCACGTGAAACAGAACGCCTGCGTGGCCTCTGGATCAGCCCGAAGAACCTGGCGGCAACCGAGTCCGAGCGGGTGCTGGGCAAGGCCATCGAGCATGAATACAGCCTGGCCGAATTGCTGCGCCGGCCCGATGTGAGCTACGGCCAGCTGATGACCTTGGCCGATGGCAAGTTTGCGGTGGAAGAGTTTTCTGCCGCTGTTCCACGTGAAACAGCCGAGGCCGATTTCGTTGCCGCGGTGTTGGAGCAGGTAGACATCAACGCCAAATACTCAGGCTACATCGAGCGCCAGAAGTCCGAGATCGACCGCGCCGCACACTACGAACACCTGAAGATTCCGGCCGACCTGGACTACCTGGCCGTCACCGCACTCAGCTATGAAGTGCGCCAGACTCTGAACAAGCACCGCCCGGAAACTCTGGGCCTGGCTTCGCGCATGACCGGCGTGACACCGGCGGCGATCTCGCTGCTGCTGGTGCATTTGAAGAAAATGGGCTGGAAGGACCGTCCCACGGTAGAAGAGGCCGTTCTGTGAGCGACCGTCTGCAAACCCTGACCCATGCCGCCGAACAACTCGGCCTGGCTTTATCGACCGAGCAGCTGCAGACCCTGCTGCGCTACCTGGACCTGATCCTGAAATGGAACAAGGTCTACAACCTGACGGCGGTGCGCGACCCGGACGAGGCGCTGACCCACCACTTGATCGACAGCCTGGCTGCAGTGCCGCCGCTGCAAAAGCATCTGGCGACTCTGGCGCCGGGCGCACGGCTGCTGGACGTGGGCTCGGGCGGCGGCTTGCCCGGTGTAGTGTTTGCCATTTGCTGCCCGGACTTGCATGTGAGCTGCGTCGACACGGTGGGCAAGAAAGCGGCCTTTGTGCAACAGGTGGCGCTGGAGCTGAAGCTGCGCAATCTGCGCGGTGTGCATGCGCGGGTAGAGAGCCTGACCGACACCTACGAGGTAGTGAGCTCGCGCGCATTTGCCTCGCTCTTGGACTTCACCACCTGGTCGCAAGCAGCGCTGGCCGAGCAGGGCGTGTGGCTGGCCATGAAGGGCAAACACCCCGATGCCGAGCTGGCCGCGTTGCCCGCGACGGTGGATGTGTTTCACGTGGAACTGCTGTCGGTGCCTGGTCTCGACGCCGAGCGTTGCATTGTTTGGATGAAGCGGAAATAGCCCTCGCTTAAACTCGGCGTTCACTCCGAGGATTTCCACCATGTTTGGCATTGCAAACTACGGCGCATTTGTCGCTGCCATCATCGTTTTCCTGCTGATTCCCGGCCCGGGCAATCTGGCTTTGATCACCTCCACCAGCAAGGGCGGCATCCGTGGCGGCCTGGCGGCCACCTTGGGTGTGATCCTGGGTGACCAGGTGCTGATGTGGACGGCCGTGGCCGGCGTGGCGGCTTTGCTGGCCAGCTATCCGGTGGCGTTTGCGGCGGTGCAGTGGCTGGGCGCTGCCTACCTGGCCTACCTGGGTGCCAAGATGCTGCTGGCCAAACCCGGCGACGCACCGATTCTGAACATCCGCCCATCACACTTCCTGCGCCAGGCCTTGATGATCACCTTGCTAAACCCCAAGGCCATCGTGTTCTATATGGCTTTCTTTCCGCTGTTTGTGGACCCGGTGCACCACCAGGGCCTGCTGACCTTTGCGGTGATGGCATTGACGATTGCCGCGCTGACCTTTGTGTACGGTCTGATCGCCACCCTGTTGACCCATTTTCTGGCCGAACGCATGCGTGCGAACCCGGTCGTGTCCCGCGCGCTGAACAAGCTGGCGGGTGTTTTCCTGATTGGCTTTGGCGTCAAGCTGGCCCTGTCGAAATAAGTTAAGTAAGCGCTGAAGGTTTCCATGGCTAAAGTTTTTTGTGTTGCGAACCAAAAGGGCGGTGTCGGCAAGACCACCACCACGGTGAATCTGGCTGCCGGCCTGGCCAAGGTCGGCCAGCGGGTGCTGATGATCGACCTGGACCCGCAGGGCAATGCCACCATGGGCTCGGGCGTGGACAAGCGCACGCTGGAGCTGACGGTGTATGACGTGCTGCTGGAGTCGGCCACGATTGCCGAGGCGCGGGTCAAGTCCGAGAAATGTGGCTATGACGTGCTCGGCTCCAGCCGCGAACTCAGCGGTGCCGAGGTCGAGTTGGTGGCCATGGAGCGGCGCGAAAAGCGGCTGCGCGCTGCCGTCGAGGCGGTGGCCGCCGACTACGACTTTGTGCTGATCGACTGCCCGCCCAGCCTGTCGATGCTGACACTGAACGGTCTGTGCGCCGCCAACGGCGTCATCGTGCCCATGCAGTGCGAATACTTTGCGCTCGAAGGCCTGACCGATCTGGTCAACACCATCAAGCAGGTGCACGCCAACCTGAATAAGGACTTGCAGATCATCGGCCTGCTGCGCGTGATGTTCGACCCGCGCATCACCTTGCAGCAGCAGGTCAGCGACCAGCTGAAGGCGCACTTTGCCGACAAGGTGTTCAACACCGTGATCCCGCGCAATGTGCGCCTGGCCGAAGCGCCCAGCTACGGCCTGCCGGGCGTGGTGTTCGACCCGTCCGCCAAGGGTAGCCAGGCTTATGTTGAGTTCGCCGAAGAAATGGTGACCCGCATCAAGACCATGTAATAAATGGGCTGCTGGCGCAGTAAATACCTGCGCCAGCAGCTACTAAATTAATAGCATATGACATCAGCACGCGTTTTACTCTTGCCCGGCTGGCAAAACTCCGGCCCCGGCCATTGGCAAACCCTGTGGGAAACCCAGTTCGCTGACCTGCGGGTCGAGCAGCACGACTGGTTGCAGCCTCTGCGCGGCGACTGGATCACCCGCCTAGAAGAGGTGGTGCAGCAGCAGGACGGCCCGGTGCTGCTGGCGGCGCACAGCCTGGGCTGCCATCTGGTGGCGGCCTGGGCGGCGGTGTCGGGCAGCACCGCGAAAGTGCAGGGCGCATTGCTGGTGGCTCCGCCTGATACGACCCAGTCGGATTTTCCGCCCCAGCTGCACCGCTGGGCGCAGCCGGTACTGCAGTCTTTGCCGTTTTCGGCGGCGCTGGTGGCGTCCATCGACGACCCGTATTGCAGCTTTGAGGCGGCCGCACAGTTGGCCGGGCACTGGGGCGCTTCGCTGCACAACATAGGCGCGCGCGGCCATGTGAATGCCGAATCCGGCCTGGGCGACTGGCCGCAGGGCAGGGCGCTGTTACTGAATCAAAAATAGAAAGCACATAGATATGGCAACCCCCAAACGCAAAGGCCTGGGCATGGGCCTGGACGCTCTGCTCGGCCCCAAGGTGCAAGACCCGGTGCCGCAAGAGCCCGGCCTGCCGACCGAGCTGCTGCTGACCGAGCTGGTCGCCGGCCAGTACCAGCCGCGCACCCGCATGGACGAGGGCGCGCTGTACGAGCTGGCCGAGAGCATCAAGGTACAGGGCATCATGCAGCCGATCCTGGTGCGGCGCCTGACCAGCGGCGACAACGCCGGCAAGTACGAAATCATTGCCGGTGAACGCCGCTTCCGTGCGGCCCGCCTGGCCGGGCTGGACCGCGTGCCGGTGCTGGTGCGCGATGTGCCCGATGAATCCGCCGCCGCCATGGCGCTGATCGAAAACATCCAGCGCGAAGACCTGAACCCTCTGGAAGAGGCCCAAGGTCTGCAGCGCCTGGTGAAGGAATTCGGCCTGACGCACGAGCTGGCGGCCCAGGCCGTCGGCCGCTCGCGCAGCGCCGCCAGCAACCTGCTGCGCCTGCTGAATCTGGCCGACCCGGTGCAGACCATGCTGATGGCCGGCGACCTGGACATGGGCCATGCACGCGCCCTACTGTCGCTGGACCGGGCCACACAAATTACTGCGGCCAGCCAGATCGCCGCCAAGAAGATGTCGGTGCGCGAGGCCGAGGGCCTGGTCAAGAAGCTCAGCGCCGAGTTCTCGCTGACCGCCTCGCCCAAGGCCAAGAAAGAGAAGTCGCGCGACTTGAAGCGGGTGGAAGAAGAACTCTCCGACCTGCTCATGGCCGAGGTGGAAATCCAGATCAAGAAGCGCGTCAAACGCCACGGCAAGATCGAGGAAATGGGCGAGATCGTGGTGCAGTTCGGCTCACTCGACGAGCTCAACGGCCTGATCGACAAGCTGTCGCGCGGCGCTGCCCGCTAAGCCGGTACTGCGCCCTTGCCACGCCTGCCCTGGCCCTTGCCTGCGCTGCTGGCCTGGGGCGGTGCCTGGGCGGTTTTTACCGTGTTGCTGTGGCTGGGCTTGCCGGTTCTCGGGGCGCTGGCCCTGGCAACAGCGGGCGGCGCGGCCTGCAGCCTGTTAGGCCGTAGCTGGTGGCGGCGTGGCCTGATTGCGGCGGGCTTTCCCTTGTCATTGGCCTTGTCGGGCACGCTGGCCCTGCCAGCCTGGGCCTGGTTGCTGCCCCTGGCCTTGCTGCTGCTGGTCTACCCGCTGAATGCCTGGCGCGACGCGCCCCTGTTTCCCACACCTGCGCGGGCCTTGCAAGGCCTGGCCGAGGTCGTGCCCCTGCCCGAGGGTGCGCTGGTGCTGGACGCCGGCTGCGGCCTGGGCCACGGCTTGCAGGCGCTGCGCCTGGCCTACCCGCAGGCGCGCTTGCAGGGTCTGGAGTGGAGCTGGCCGCTGCGCGCTCTGTGTGCCCTGCGCTGCCCCTGGGCGCGCGTGCGCCGCGGCGACATCTGGCGTGCCGACTGGGCGCCGTACGCCATGGTGTATCTGTTCCAGCGCCCCGAGAGCATGGCCCGCGCCTGGGACAAGGCCCGTGCGCAGCAGCAGCCCGGCAGCTGGATGGTCAGCCTGGAATTTGAGGTACCGGGTGTGCGCGCCACCGGCCGCCTGCAGGCGCCGGACGGGCGGCCCGTGTGGCTCTACCGCGTGCCGCTTACGCCATAAGCAGGACGTTTTTGCCGATGGATGGGTTGCGGCGAAATGATCGTTTCGTACACTGTGACGCATTTTTCTTTTACTAACATCAGCATGCAAAAAATCAAGATATCCCTCGTGGCAGCGTGTGCGGTCGCCCTTTTGGCCGGTTGTGAAACCACCGACATGAAAATGGGCAACCCTGAGGCCAAAACCGTGGCCACGGGCAGTGCCGGCGGCGCCAGCAGCGCGAATGAAAACTCGCAGCTGGAAAAATGCGCGTCGTCCCTGGGTACGGTGTCTTTGATTGAAAACGAGCAAGCCGGCTGGTACACCATCTTGCGTAATCAATACCGCCTGCCGCCCACGGCCAGCCTGCTGCGCCTGATGATCCAGCAGTCCAACTGCTTCATCGTGGTGGAGCGCAGCCAGACCGGCATGAACGCCATGAGCCGCGAGCGCCAGCTGCAAAACTCCGGTGAAATGCGCCAGGGCAGCAACTTCGGCAAGGGCCAGATGGTGTCGTCCGACTACGGCCTATCGCCTGAAGTCATGTTCAACCAGAACACCGGTGGCGCAGGCGCTGCGGTGGGTGGTTTGTTTGGCGGCACGGGCAGACTGCTGGGTGCCGTGGCCGGCCAGACCGCCACGCGTGAAGCCAGCGTGATGCTGACCATGATCGACAACCGCTCCAGCGTGCAGGTGGCGGTGTCGGAAGGCAGCGCCTCCAAGACCGACTGGGGTGGCATGGGCGCGCTGTTTGGCGGCTCCGGTGGCGGTGCTGCGGGCATGTACAACAGCACGCCCCAGGGCAAGGTGATTGCCGCGGCCTTCATGGACGCTTACAACAACATGGTCCGCTCGCTGCGCAACTACAAGGCGCAAACCGTGCAGGGCCAAGGCCTGGGCGGTGGCGGCAAGCTGGGCGTGGATGGCGGCACGGCTCCATCGCAAACCTCGGCACCTGGCGCGGCGTCGGCCAGCATGTCCATGAAAGCAGCCCAGGACAAGCTGAACCAGCTGGGCTATGACGCTGGCGTGGCCGATGGCTCCATGGGCCGTAAGACGGTGAATGCCTTGCGTACTTTCCAGAAAGACCGCAACATCAGCCAGACGGGCCGCCTGGATGCTGCCACCATGCAGGAATTGGGCAAGTAAGCCGGGCCCGCCCGGACAGTAGCAAAAAAGGGGTTGTGCGCAGGTACAGCCCCTTTTTTTATCGTTCCCCGTTAGAGCGTTATCGATGGAGGATGCGTATGCGAACCACGGTGTCAGGGCTCGTCAAGGTGCGGGCCATCAGCGGAACCTATGTCGTCTTTCTGGCCTTCGACATGCAGGAGGCGGACGCCAAAGGCCTGATGGGTTTTGCCATCCAGCGTACCGATCTGGTGGAAGACGAAACCATGTGGCTGCGCGGCAACAAGACCTTTCCCAGCATCCGCCCGCCCACCGGCTTTGAAGACGCCAACAGCCATGAGCACCCTTTCCAGTCCTTCCAATGGGCGGACTACACGGTCAAGCCGGGCTACAGCTACCAGTACCGCGTTATTCCCATGTACGGCCAGCCGGGCGCGCTGACCGAGAAGGCCGCCACCACGGTCACCATCGCCAGCGAGCCGCTGGCCGATGCCTTGCATGAAGTGCATTTCAACCGGGGCGCCATTGCCTCCCAGGCCTTCACCAAACGCTTTCCGGGGCAGACGCTGGACCAGGCCGGCGCACCCGCCTACGAATGGCTGGGGCGCGACCTGGTGCCCGGCCTGCTGGCCTTCATCGCCCGGGCCAAGGACCGTAGCTACAGCCTGCATGCGGCCATTTACGAGTTGCATCTGCCGGAAAAGCAGCCCTGGCCCGACGTGCTGCAGGCCTTCAAGTCGGCGCACCAGGCCGGAGCGGACGTCAAGCTGATCTACCACGGCCTGGACGACGACACCGGCAAGACCAATGCCCAGGCCATCGCCAAAGCCAAGATCAAGGGCATCAGCTTTCCGCGCAGCCACACCAAGCTGATGCACAACAAGTTCATCGTGCTCAGCCAGAACGGCAAGCCGGTGTCGGTGTGGACCGGCTCCACCAATATCAGCCGTAACGCCTTGTACGGCCAGCTGAACGTGGGCCACGCCATCCATGATGCAGCGCTGGCCCAGCGTTACCTGGGCTATTGGAATGAGCTCAAGGGCGACCCGGCGCCTGACGCCATCAAGGACTGGACAGAGACCAGCAATGCCCTGCCGCCCGCCACCACGGCGGACGCGCTGACGCCCATCTTCTCGCCGCACCGTGGCCGTGGCGTGTTCGATTGGTGGATTGCGCTGGCCGACGACCCCAAGCCTTTGTTCATGACCTTCCCCTTCGGCATCGTGAAAGACTTTCGCCCGGTGTTCGACAAAAACGACGGTGTGCTGCGCTTTGCCTTGCTGGACAAATATGTGAACGGTGGCAACGCCGCCTCGCGCGCCGCCGCCATTGCCGATATCGAGCGCATACGCCGCTTTCCGAACATCGGCATGGCCCTGGGCAGCAGCATCTTTGTGGACTGGATCGACGGCTGGCACCAGGAGAGCGGCGGCATCGGCGTCAACGTGAACTGGGTGCATACCAAGTTCATGCTGATCGACCCGCTGGGCAGCCAGCCGGCCGTTCTGGCGGGTTCGGCCAACTTCAGCGAAGCCAGCGTGGACACCAACGACGAAAATATGGTGTTGATCCGTGGCAACACCCGCGTGGCCGACATCTATTTCGGCGAGTTCATGCGCGTGTTTGCCCACCACCGTTTCCGCGAGTCCGTAAAGCGCCACATCGATCAATACGGCTCCGCCGCCGCCGACACCTGGAAGCCGCAAGACCTGTTTGAAGATTGGAAAAAGTGGGTGCCGGGCCAGTTCCGCAAGGGCTCGGAGTACGCGATCAAGCGAAGCTATTTCATCAGCGAGTAATGCCGGTCCGTAGTTCGCGGATTTATAGAAAATATGGCCCTAGCGCAGATATCTACTGCGGTAGCAGCTATTAAAAATATAGTGACTTCGATCATGGATATTGAGCAAGTGGGCATCATTTGTCGCGTGCGCAAAACCCTGGCGTCTTGCGGTTCAACGTTCTGGTTGTTCACAGCGCCGCCGTAGCGCTACGAAAACAGGGTGTACCGGTAGCGGTCCATGCCTTCCTTCGACTGGGGCGTCATAGGTGTGTTTCTGGACCCGCTGGATTGAGGCCGGCGGCATCGCGAGCTGCCTCATTCCGTTTCTCCGTCTCGTGGTCATTTTGGATACGGAATGCGTAAGCAGGTGGATTTTGTGAAAAATTATCAAATATCCACTCAATTTAGACGAATTGATTAAATCATTAATATCGTTTAAATCATTTTATTACAATGAGCTCTTTCAGATCGTATGCCGCTGCGATGCCAAAGCGGCGGCGAACAAGTACCGAGAGCTCCAGTGATGCGTAACTTTCCAGACACCAGTCCTTTGTGCGTCGATACCAACCTGCGTTCGCCCATGGCGTCCGTGCCATTGGCGGGGGAGCGGTCAACAGCCCAGTGTTTTCGGCCGCAGAATGCCGATGCTTTGTGGGACTTGGTGACTTCACCGCATCCCGTGGTGGGTACGGCACGCCATCTGGGAGAAGCCATCGTGCAGGCGGGTTTGGTCAGCCCGCAGACCATGGCGGCTTGCATGAAGATCCAGCAGGAGGAGCGGGGGAGCGGGCACCATCGCCAGCTTGGCCAGATTTTGGTCGAGCAAGGCGATCTGACCCGGGAGCAGCTGCAGCATGCGATCGATAGCTGGCTGGGCACTTACATGGTGGATCCAGGAGGTTTGAGTGCCGACCCGCAGGCCTTGGCTCTGGTGCCGCAAGCGGTAGCCGAACGGGAGTCCGTGCTACCGCTGATGGTGCGTGAAGATGCCCTGGTGCTGTTGGTGGCCAGCCCTTTGGGCCGGACGCTGATGGATGAATTGCGCTTCTTGACGCAGCGGCGTCTGGTCACCGTACAAGGCGCCCCAGGTACATTGCTGCCCGCCATCCAGCAGGCTTATCGTAGCCACCGGGCAGCCGCCATGCCAGTCACGCAAGCAACGGGAGCACCCGTAGCTGTTCCGCGTGCTACTGCCCTGGAACTGGCGGGCGACCTGGGTCGCAGCGCACGCGATGTGGATGCCGAGCCATCGGATACGGTCAGCGAGTCGGATAACACCTTGGTACGACTGATCAACTCCATCATTGACGAGGCTATTGCCCACCGCGCTTCGGACATTCATATCGAGACCGAACCCGCTCCCGCGAATGTGCGGATACGGTTGCGTGTGGACGGTGCCATGAAGCCGTATCTGGAAGTGCCGGGCCGCTTTCGTTTCTCGATTGTTGCGCGCATCAAGATCATGGCGGGTCTGGATATTTCTGAGCACCGCAAGCCCCAGGATGGAAAGATCGACTTCTCCCGTTTTGGTGGCCCGGCAGTGGAGTTGCGTGTGGTCACCGTTCCGACCGCGCACGGCCTGGAAGACGTTGTGCTGCGTCTGCTGGAAGGTGCCAAGCCCCTGCCGTTGGAGGCCATTGGCCTGAGCGCCGCCAACCTTGCTGCCTTGCGCGCCGTGGTGCAAAAAAGCTATGGCCTGATATTGGTCTGTGGTCCCACGGGCAGTGGGAAAACCACCACGCTGCATTCGGTCATACGGGATATCAATACGGATGGCCGCAAGATATGGACGGCCGAGGACCCCATCGAAATCACCCAAAGCGGGCTGCGGCAGGTGCAAGTGAACCCGCGCATTGGCTGGACGTTTGCCGCGGCCATGCGGACCTTTTTGCGTGCCGACCCCGACGTAATCATGATCGGTGAAATGCGCGATGAAGAAACCGCCAGGGTGGCCGTGGATGCATCATTAACCGGCCACCTGGTGCTCTCGACCCTGCATACCAACTCGGCGCCGGAAAGCATTGCCCGCTTATTGGAAATGGGCTTGAATCCCTTCAATTTTTCCGATTCGCTGCTGGCCATCTTGGCGCAGCGTCTGGTCCGTAGACTATGTACCGCTTGCCGCGAGCCGTATGCGGCCACGGGCGATGCGCTGCAGTCCCTGGCCACGCAGTATTTGGGCTGCGACGACGGTAGTGGCGTAACTTCCAGTGCGCATGAGGCATTGGTGCAGCGCTGGCGCGCCCAGTACGGGGCGGGGACGGGCGAGGTGAAATTATGGCGGCGCCGAGGCTGCAGCCAGTGCGAACATACCGGTTACCACGGGCGCATGGGCATCCATGAGCTGATGGTGAGTGATGAAGGCATTCGCCGGCATATCCGCCGCCAGGCCCCGGCGTCCGATATCCGCCAAGCGGCGCAGGCGGCGGGCATGCATACCTTGGCCCAGGATGGCATTGAGAAAGTGCTGCAGGGCTACACCGACATGGCCGAAGTAGCGCTGGCAAGCAATCTTTGAAAAGCAGCCTATAGGCGAAATATCTTGCCCGGGTTCAGGATATTCAGCGGGTCCAGCGCTTGCTTGATGGCGCGCATCATGGCGACGGCACCGGCGCCGGCCTCACTCACCAGGAAGTCCATCTTGTGCAGGCCCACGCCGTGTTCTCCGGTGCAGGTGCCGTCCAGCGCCAGCGCACGGTTCACCAGCGCGTGGTTGAGCTGCTCGGCCTTCTCACGCTCCTCGGCGCTGTCGGGGTCGATCAGGTAGCCGAAGTGGAAGTTGCCGTCGCCTACGTGGCCGACCAGGAAGTAGGGGATGCCGGAGGCGTCGGCTTCGGTCACCGAATCCAGCAGGCAATCCGCGAGCCGCGAGATGGGTACGCAGGTATCGGTGGAGATGGCTTTGCAGCCGGGGCGTGACTGCACGGCGGCGAAGTAGGCGTTGTGCCGCGCCGTCCACAGGCGGGTGCGCTCCTCGGGCGTGCTGGCCCATTCAAAGGCCTGGCCGCCGTGGTCGGAGGCAATCTCCTGCACCAGTTCGGCCTGCTCCTTCACGCCAGTGGGCGAGCCGTGGAACTCCATCAGCAGCATGGGTTCTTCGCGCAGGCCGAGTTTGGAATGGGCGTTGACCATGCGCACGGTATTCGCGTCAATCAGCTCCACCCGCGCAATCGGCACGCCCAGCTGTATCACCTGGATGGTGCTGCGCACGGCGGCCTCGATGCTGGGGAAGGAGCAGATGGCCGCCGATATCGCCTCGGGTAGCGGGTAGATCTTCAGCGTGACCGAGGTGATCACGCCCAGCGTGCCCTCGCTGCCGACCATCAGCCGCGTCAGGTCGTAGCCCGCGCTGGACTTCTTGGCGCGCGTGCCGGTGTGGATGGTTTCGCCGCTGGCGGTGACCACTTCCAGCGCCAGCACGTTTTCGCGCATGGTGCCGTAGCGCACGGCGTTGGTGCCGCTGGCGCGGGTGGCGCACATGCCGCCAATCGATGCGTCGGCGCCGGGGTCGATGGGGAAGAACAGGCCGGTGTCCTTGATCGCCTCGTTCAGCTGCTTGCGCGTTACGCCGGGCTGCACAGTCACTGTCAGGTCTTCGGCGTTGACGCTGAGGATGGCGTTCATGCGGCTGACATCCAGGCTGATGCCGCCTTGTACCGCCAGCAAATGGCCTTCGAGCGAGGAGCCCACGCCGAACGGGATGATGGGCGTGGCATGGGCCGCGGCCAGCCGCACCGCGTCGGCCACATCGGTCGTGCTTTCTGCAAACACCACGGCGGCCGGCGGCGGCACGGCAAAGGCCGACTCATCGCGCCCATGGTACTCGCGCACGGCCAGTGCGGTGCTGAACTGCGCGCCAAAGCGGGCTTGCAGGGCCTCAACCAGGGCGGGCGGCACTTCGCGGATGGCCAGGGTGGGCAGCAGGTGCTGGGAGGCGGTGGGGGCGTTCATGGGCTGTCTCCGGTTCGCTATAGATCGCGCACAATTCTCCCCTTATTCTGAAGGAGCAGCGCCATGGCCAACCGCCTCACGCAAATCGCCACCCGTACCGGCGACAACGGCACCACCGGCCTGGGCGACAACACCCGCGTGTCCAAGAACAGCCTGCGCGTGCACGCCATGGGCGACGTGGACGAGCTGAACAGCCATATCGGCCTGCTGCTGTGCGAACCCATGCCCGAGGGCGTGCGCGCATTGCTGGTGGAGGTGCAACACCAGCTTTTCAACCTGGGCGGCGAGCTGTCCATACCGGGTTTTGAGTTGCTCAAACCGGATGCCGTGCTGGCGCTGGACCAGGCCCTGGCCGAACACAATGCCACGCTGCCGCGCCTGGCCGAATTCATCCTGCCCGCCGGTACCCGTGCCGCGTCCCAAGCCCATGTGTGCCGCACCGTGGCCCGCCGCGCCGAACGCACCGTCGTGGCGCTGGAGCAGCAAGACGCGCTGAAAGATACGCCTCGCCACTACCTGAACCGGCTCAGCGATCTGCTGTTCGTACTGGCGCGGGTGCTGAACCGCGTGGACGGCGGGGATGACGTGTACTGGAAGAGCGAGCGGCTGGCGCGTGGCTCGGGTGAGGCGAGCTGATTGCTATTATTTGTGTAGCTGCTTGCGCAGATAAATCGTGCGTTGCAGCCTTATTTGGGCTCCAACACAGCCATGGTGATGCGCGACACGCAGGTGGGCTTGCCCGCGTCGTCCACCATGTCGATCTGCCACACCTGGGTGGTGCGGCCTATGTGCACCGGGCGTGCGGTGCCGGTGACCCAGCCGCTGGTCACGCCGCGCAGGTGGTTGGCGTTGATGTCCAGGCCCACGGCGCGGTGGCCGGGTGGCGCGGCGAACATGGCGCCGCAGGAGCCCAGGGTTTCGGCCAGTACCACGCTGACGCCGCCGTGCAGCAGGCCGTAGGGCTGGCGGGTGCGCGAATCCACCGGCACGCGGGCGCGCAGGAAGTCGTCGCCCACCTCCAGGAACTCTATGCCCAGATGGGCGATGGCGGTGCCCAGGCCTGCGGCGCTGAGCGATTCGACGGTGACGGCTTGTTTCCAGATTGGCATGGTGATGTCCCTGCGGTAGCGGCCAGATGCTGGCCTTGGCTATAGTCGTCTGCGATGGTAGCGGTTTGTCTTTTGCGCTGCCCCGACTTACCGAGTTCTGCCTGTGTCCTCCTCCCCTGTTTCTTCTGCTGCCGCGAATCTGCGCGGCATCGTCGCCATGGTGATTGCCGTGGGGGCCTTTTCCCTGATGGATGCGTCCATGAAATCGCTGACCAGCAGCTACCCGCCGCTGCAGGTGGCGTGCCTGCGCGGCTTGGCGGCCATGCCCCTGGTCTGCCTGTATGTGCTGTGGCGCAGGGAGTGGGGCGGTTTGCTGAAGGTGCGCTGGCCGCTGCATGTGCTGCGCACGGTGGTGGGTGTGACCATGCTGTCGGCGTTCGTCTACGGGCTGCGGACGCTGGGGCTGGCCGAGGCCTACGCCATTTTCTTTGTGGCACCGATGCTGATCACCATGCTGTCCATCCCGGTGCTGAAGGAGCGGGTGCGGCCCAGCCACTGGCTGGCGATTGCGGGTGGGTTTTGCGGGGTGCTGGTGGCGCTGCGGCCCAGCCAGGGGGCCTTTTTGTCATGGGGTGCGCTGGCCGTGCTGGTGTCGGCCAGCTGCTACGCCGTATCGGCCATCACCGGGCGCATTTTGAGCCGTACCGATTCCAGCGCCAGCCTGGTGTTTTGGGGCACCAGCGGGCTGGCCGTGGCCGGAGGTGCGCTGGCCTGGCCAGACTGGGTGGCGGTGCAGTCCGCGCATATTCCGCAGCTGGTGGTGATAGGCATCAGCGGCTTCATCGGCCAGCTGGCGATCACCCAGGCCTTCCGCTCAGGCCAGGCCTCGGTGGTGGCGCCGTTCGAGTACACCGCGCTGGCCTGGGGCATCTTGCTGGATGGCTTGCTGTGGCAGACCCTGCCGCAGGCCCGCACCCTGCTGGGTGGTGCCATCATCATCGCCAGCGGCCTGTACCTGATACGCCAGGAGCGGGTGAAAGAGCTGGTCGTGGCGCCTTGAGTGAAAAAGCCCTGTAGCGCAGGTAGTACCTGCGCTGATGGCTCCTAAAACAATAGCACTAGGTCCGCGCCGCCTGTAGCAGCGCGTCTGTCAGCAGGCTATGCGCCAGCTCGAAGTCGAAGCGTTGCATGGCGTTGTGCATGGCGTTGAAGCCGCCGGGGGCAAACAGGCTGCGGAGGCTGGCAGCATGGGCTTGCAGATAGTCCACGCAGTCGCCATCGCTGTCGGCCAGCAGCTGGGCCAGATGGCGGCCACGGGCCTGGGCGACCAGGTCGGGTGGGGCCGGCGGGGTGTCAGCCGCATCGGGCGTGGCGGTTTCCAGCAAGGCACGCAGGGCTTCGACGGCGCGGCGGGTTTGCTGCTGCAGCTGCTCCATGGCGGCACTTACGGCGACGCTTTCGGCGGCGCTGGCCGGGCCATCTTGTTTCAGCCGGTCTTCCACCACCTGGGCGGCTGCGGCCAGGTCGGTCAGGCCGATATTGCCGGCCACGCCGCGGATGGTGTGCAGCATGCGTTGGGCGCCTTCCAGGTCGCCCTGCTGGAGCGCGATCTGGGCTTTGGTGGGGGCTTGCGCATGGCTGTCGGTGAACTGGCCCAGCAGGCGCAGGTACAGGGCTTCGTTGCCGGCCACGCGGCGCAGGCCGGCCTGGGTGTCCAGCCCGGGCTGGGGCGCCAGCCGGGAGGCGTGCGCCGCCTGCATGCTGGGCGGCGCGCTGTGCGGTGCTGCGGGCCGGGCCCAGCGCTGCACGCATTGCAGCAGGCCCACCGGGTCCAGCGGCTTGGTGATGTGGTCCAGCATGCCGGCGGCCAGGCAGCGTTCGCGTTCCTCCTGCAGGGCGTGGGCGGTCATGGCGATGACGGGCAGGCCCTGGTAGCGGGCATCGGTGTGAATGTGCTGGGCCGCCTCCAGCCCGCCCATGACGGGCATTTGCAGGTCCAGCAGCACGGCATGGTAGTGCGTGGGTGCTGCGGCGTGCAGCATGTCCAGGGCCTGGCGGCCGTTGTCTGCCAGGTCCACCACGGCGCCTGCGCTGTGCAGCAGTTCGGTGGCGATCTGCTGGTTGATGTCGTTGTCTTCGGCCAGCAGCAGGCGTAGGCCGTCCAGCCGGGGGCCATCGTATTCCGGGGGCGGCACCAGGCTGGCCGGGTCGGCCAGGCCCAGCCAGATGTCAAAGCTGAAGCAGCTGCCGCTGCCGGGCGTGGACTGCACCGCGATCTGCCCGCCCATGCCTTCTACCAGTCCGCGGCTGATGGCCAGGCCCAGGCCGGTGCCACCGTATTTGCGAGTCACCGAGCCATCGGCCTGGGCGAAGGCCTGGAACAGCCGGGCCGACTGCGCCTCGCTCATGCCGATGCCGGTATCGGTCACGGCGATGTGCAGCTGCACGTCGCCGGGCCGCTTGTCCACCACGCGTACCACCACGCTGACGTAGCCGACGTCGGTGAACTTCACGGCATTGCCCAGCAGATTGGTCAGCACCTGGCCCAGGCGCAGCGGGTCGCCGACCAGGGTGGAGGGAACCTCCGACGCCACGTCGAATACCAGGGCCAGCTCTTTGGCGTCGGCGCGGTCGGCCACCATGGCGGATGCGTGGTTCAGCACCTCGTCCAGCCGGAATGGGGTGTGCTCCACCTCCAGTTTGCCGGCTTCGATCTTGGAGAAGTCTAGGATGTCGTTGATGATGCCCAGCAGGTTCTGCCCGGCGCGGTGGATCTTGCCGATGTAGTCGCGTTGGCGCGGGTCCAGGTGGGTCTTCAGCGCCAGGTGCGACAGGCCTATCACCGCGTTCATCGGGGTGCGTATTTCGTGGCTCATGTTCGCCAGGAACATGGACTTGGCCTGGGTGGCTTCCTCGGCCACTTCCTTGGCCAGGCGCAGCTGCTCTTGCGCCTGGGTCAGCTCGGTGATGTCCACCAGCACGCCCACCAGGCCGGCCACGCTGCCGTCGGCGTTGCGGAAGGTGGTGTTGGAGTACAGCGTGGTGTGCGGCTTGCCGTCGGTATAGGTGAACACGCCGATGCGGCTGAAGCGGCCGCCGGTGGTCAGCAACTGGGTTTGCTCCCGCATCAGCGATTGGCGTATGGCCAGTGGCACGGTCTCCAGTGCCATCACGGTGGTGCCCACCAGCTCTTCGGGGCTGTAGCCAAAGGCCTCGTTATAGGCCTTGTTGCTGCCTCGGTAGAGCGCCTGCGCATCGCGGTACAGGATGGGTATCGGGATGCAGTCGATCATGGCCTGCAGAAAGTCGCTCTGCTCCTGCGTCAGCTGTAGCGCGGCATGGCGCTGGCGCAGCACCTGGCGCAGCACGCGGCCCAGCAGTAACAGCACGGCCAGGCCCATGGCAGCCACCAGCGCGCCCTGCCCGTAGTGCCAGCGCACCATGGGGTCCAGCGTGTCCAGCTGGCTGAGCGCCAGCAGCTCGTAGCCGGGCTCGGACAGGGGGCTGCGCGTCAGCAGATAGGAGTTGCCATCCACCAGCCAGTGGTCGGCATGGCGCAAGTGAGGCGGGCGCTCGATGGGGATGCTGGCCACGGCGCCGCTGGGCGGCTTGCCCTGGCTCAGCGGGCCCACATGGCGCAGCATGTATTCGGCGCGCGAGGCGCTCACCACGGTGCCGCTGCTGTCCAGCACCAGGGCGATCTGGTTGCTGGACAGCAGCGGCGCCAGCGTGCTGGCGTTGTGGTTGATGACGGCCACCCCCATGGGCACCTCGTCCTGGTCTATGCGCAGCGAGAAGAAGAAGCCCGGCTGGCTGGTGGTGTGGACGGCGGTGAACAGCTGGCCCTGGCCGTTGGCCATCGCGTCGTTGAAGTCGCTGCGGCTTTTGTAGGACTTGCCGACCATGCCGTCGGCCAGCTGCCAGTCGCTGGACGCCACCACCAGGCCGGCTACGTTGACGATGAAGATGCGCTCGTAGCCCAGATTTTTGGCCAGCCCGGCCAGGCCGTCGCCCAGCTCGCGCACATCCAGGTTGTGCAGCAGGCGCCGGCGCCGCTCACCATCGGGAAAGTAGAGCAGGGTGACTGCCTGCGGGTTGTACTGGGCGAGCACCGTGTGCACTTCGGTCTGGCGCCCCAGCAGGCGGGCCACGCTGGCCACTTCCACGAAGGTGCGGTCGATGATGTGGGCCGTGGTGCTGGTCTCGCGGCCGGCAGTGGTGGCCTCGGCGCTGATGCGCGCGGCGACGATGCTGTCCGACACCATTAGCGTCAGGCCGGCTACAAGTACCAGCCACAGGCAGGCTGCAACACCTATGCCACGGCTCAGCTGGCGCAGCTGCTGCTGCAAGGCTTGCGCGCTGTTGGCGGTGGGTGGGCCTGTGGTGTCAGGGCCTCGGTGCGTGGATGTGGGCATGCCATTTCTTGCAAGGGGGCTGCGCCCTCAGCGCGCCGCTCCCGGAACGGCCCTTGTGGGTTGTTCCCCCACCTTACTGCAGCCGTAAGCCCCTGTAAACAGGACTTGCCAGCGGTTCTGCCTGCTGCATTATTTATAGCTGCCAGCGCAAGCAATATCTGCGCTGGCGGCCTGAAATCTTTAAATTTTCAGGCTATTTGAGTTCGATTTCGACAAACACGAATTCGTGCGTGTTGGCATTCACCACGTTGTGCTCCACGCCGGTCAGCCGGGTGTAGGACTGGCCGGCGGTCAAGCTGCTGTGCACCTCGCCGTCCGGGGTCTCGAGCAGCAGGGTGCCGCTGGTCATGGGCACCACCACATAGTCCATGCCGTGGCGGTGCCAGCCGGTATGGGCGCCGGGTGGAAAGCGCCATTCGGTGACCTTGACGCGATCGTTGTCGATCTGCACCGTGGGTACCGCCGAAGGGCGCTGCGCGGCGCTTGTTCCGCTCATCCCACTCAGGCCTGGGCGTTCAACGTTTCGCCCAGGGCGTTCACCATGCTGTCGATCTCGGCGGGCGTGATGACAAAGGGCGGCGCCATCTGGATGGTGTCGCCGCCGTAGCGCACGTAAAAGCCCTTCTTCCACATCGCCATGGCGATCTCGTACGGGCGGCGGGCCGGCTCGCCAGGTACGGCGGCGATGGTGATGCCGGCGGCCAGGCCGTAGTTGCGGATGTCGGTGACATGCTTGGCGCCCTTCAGGCTGTGCACCGCGTTCTCGAAATGCGGGGCAATGGCTTGCACGCGCTGCACCATGTTTTCCTGCACCAGGATGTCCAGCGTAGCCAGGCCGACTGCGCAGGCCACGGGGTGGGCCGAGTAGGTGTAGCCGTGGGCAAACTCCAGCATGTAGTCGGGGCCGCCAGCCGCCATGAAGGTGTCGTAAATGTCTTTCTTGACCAGCACCGCACCCATGGGCTGGGCGCCGTTGGTGATCTGCTTGGCTACGTTCATGATGTCGGGCGTGACGCCAAAGGCTTCAGCGCCGGTCATTGCGCCCATGCGGCCAAAGCCGGTGATCACTTCGTCAAAAATCAGCAGGATGTTGTGCGCGGTGCAGATCTCGCGCAGGCGCTGCAAGTAGCCCACCGGTGGCACCACCACGCCGGCCGAGCCGGACATGGGCTCGACGATCACGGCGGCGATGTTGCTCGCGTCGTGCAGCGCAATCAGGTCCAGCAGCCCGTCGGCCAGCTCGGCGCCGGTCTTCGGCATGCCGCGCGAGAAGGCGTTGCTTTTGAGCTGGGTGTGCGGCAGGTGGTCGGCCTGCAGGGCTTCACCAAACATCTTGCGGTTGGCGCCGATGCCGCCCACCGAGATGCCGCCGAAATTCACGCCGTGGTAGCCCTTTTCGCGGCCGATCAGACGGGTCTTGCTGGCTTGGCCCTTGGTGCGCCAGTAGGCGCGCGCCATCTTCAGCGAGGTGTCGGCGGCTTCCGAGCCGGAGCCGGTGAAGAACACGTGGTCCAGGCCGTCGGGCGTCAGTTCTTTGAGCTTGTTGGCCAGTTCGAACGACAGCGGGTGGGCGAACTGGAAGGCCGGCGAATAGTCCAGCGTGGCCAGCTGGCGGGTGGCGGCTGCCGTGATCTCAGTGCGGCCATGGCCCAGGCCACAGCACCACAGGCCGGAGAGGCCGTCGAGGATCTGGCGGCCGTCGATATCGGTGTAGTAGCTGCCCTTGGCGCCGGTGATGATGCGCGGGTCGGCCTTGAAGTTGCGGTTGCCCGAGTAAGGCATCCAGTGCGCGTCCAGCCAGGCGGCGTCGGTACGGGGGCGGGGGCTGAGTTGCTGGCTGTCGGTCATGTCCATGGATGCTCCAGTAAAAGGTGGATCACGCATTCTTGCGGTGTCTGTTACTCTTATAAAGAATTAAATATCCATATTCAGTTAGCAATATATGCAAGTAAAAAATCGCGCCGTGCTGGGCCAGCTGACCGATATGGACATCCGCCTGCTGCGGGTGTTCAAGAGCGTGGTCGAATGCGGCGGCATGGCGGCGGCCGAGCTGGAGCTGAACATCGGCACCTCCACCGTCAGCCGCCATGTCAAAGACCTGGAAACCCGGCTGGGCTTGACGCTGTGCCGGCGCGGCCGCAGCGGCTTTGCTTTGACGCCCGAGGGCCAGCAGATCTACACCGAGACGCTGCGCCTGCTGGCCGGCGCCGAGGCCTTCCGCGCCAGCGTGGACGCGCTGCACCAGCGCATGGGCGGCGAGCTGCACCTGGCGGTGTTCGACAAGACCGCCAGCAACCCGCAAGCGCGCATCCATGCGGCCATAGCCCAGTTTGCGCAGCAGGCCCCGGATGTGCGCCTGTGCCTGCACGTGGCCACCATCCACGCCATCGAGCGCGGCGTGCTGGACGGCCAGTTCCAGCTGGGCATCATCCCCGGCCACCGCAACGCCGACAGCCTGGCCTACGACGCGCTGTTTGGCGAAACCATGCTGCTGTACTGCGGCGCGCAGCATGTGCTGTTTGGGCAAGACATGCAGGCCATGGGCTGGGACGACCTGCGCCGCTACCCGTTTGCCGGCCTGGGCCAGCACTCGCCGAATATGGAAATCAGCCAGCGCGAGCGCCTGCCGCGCAAGGCCACGGGCTTCGACCAGGAGTCCATCGCCACGCTGATCCTGAGCGGCCACTACCTGGGCTTTTTGCCCGACCACTATGCCGAGGGCTTTGTGCAAAAAGGCCAGATGCGTGCCGTGCAGCCCGCGCTGTTCCGCTATGACTGCCGCTTCCTGGGCATCGTGCGGCGCACGCCCGAGCCCTCACGCGCCACGCGTACGCTGCAGGACTGTTTGCGGTTGGCGCACGCGGCTTAGGTAGGCGATCAGTCCAACTTCACCAGGTTCAGCAGCGCCAGCGGGCCGCCGGGGAACTGCACCAGCCGGCCTTGTTCCGTGCCGCCCAGGTCCACCGGCGCGTAGCCCAGACGCGCGATCAGAGCGCTGACGGTCTGCTTCGCATCGGCATCGGGGCCGGACAGAAACAGCACGCGGCGGCCACCATCGACTTTCGGATCTGCACCCAGCGCGGCGGCGATCAGGTGGTTAAAGGCCTTGACCACGCGGGCACCTGGCGCCCACTGCGCTACGGCCTCGCTGGAGGCCAGGCCGCCCAGGTCGACCGGCTGGTACGACGGTACTTGCACCGCGTTGTTGGCATCCACCAGGATGCGGCCGTTCCACGGCCCCAGGTCCTTCAGCGCGTCGGAGACCCGGGTCCAGTTGACCGCCAAAAACACCAGGTCGGCCTGGGCGGCTTCTTGCACCGTCACGGCTGTGATGTGCGGCCCCAGTTCGTCGGTCAGTGCCTTCAGTGATTGCGGGCCGCGGCTGTTGGCGATGCTGGTAGAGATGCCGTTGCGGGCCAGTTGGCGGGCGATGGCCGAGCCGATGGCGCCGGCGCCGATGATGGAGATCGTCATGGTGTTTCCTTTGGGTGCAGAGACTGCGTTGTGGTGATGGACCGCACTTTAGGCAGGGCGGGCTTCTAGCGCTAGTTGCAATCGGGTAGAATCAGTTTCAAGTATTTGTTGAAGGTGAAGCATGGAAACCCTGGCGAATCTGGAGTCCTTTGTGCGCAGCGCCGAGACTGGCAGCTTCTCGTCGGCCGCGCGCCGGCTGGCGCTGACGCCAGCGGCCGTGAGCCGCAACGTTGCCCAGCTGGAGCGCAACCTGGGCGTGCGCCTGTTCCAGCGCAGCACGCGCGGCCTGACGCTGAGCGAAGCGGGCGAGCGCTTTCTGCAATCGGTGCAGGGCGGGCTGGACAGCATCCAGGGCGCAATTGCCGACGTCACAGTCAACGCGGGCCAACCGGCCGGTGTGCTGAAGCTGAACTCCGCGCCCGGCTTCGGCATGGACTACCTGCTGCCGCTGATGCCGGCCTTCCTGGCCCGCTACCCGGCGGTCACGCCCGACTGGTCTTTCGACAACCGCCCGCTGGACCTGATTGCTGGCGGCTTCGATGTGGCCTTCGGCGGGGGCTTCGACCTGCCGCCCGGCATGGTGGCGCGCGAACTGGTGCGCATGCACTGCATTACCGTGGCGTCGCCAGCGTTCCTGCAGGGCAAACCCCGGCCCACCGACCCGGCCGGCTTGGCGGACATGGCCAGCATCGTGATGCGTTCGCCCCTCAGCGGCCGCTTGCGCACCCATGTGATGCGCAATGGCGCCGGCGTTGAAATGGTGATAGGCCACAAGCCCGCGCTGCTGGTCAACGGGCCGGACGCGATCTGCCCCGCAGCGCTGCTGGGCATGGGCGTCGGCTTGGTGTCTGTACCGCACGCGCTGCCGCATCTGCAGAGCGGTGCGCTGGTGCGGCTGCTACCCGATTGGTATTGCGATGTCGGCCCTATCTCGCTGTACTTTGCCAGCCAGAAACTGCTGCCTGCCAAGACCCGTGCCTTCGTCGATTTCGTTACCCAGACGTTCCGTGAGCAGGGGCTGGCGCACAGGCTGTCGGTGCAGAGTCTGGCCGGCGTAAAGGTCGCCTGACGCTAGTGGTGAGTTGAACCCACGGCGCCTTAAAGAACTCTGCCGCGACCACGATTGCGGCAACCGCTACCAGCAGGTGCTCCTGCAAACCCGGGTCGATTTAAGGTGCCGATGTGACCTATAACTTAGCGTGGTTGGGTTGCGTCTTCGACATTAGTGAGGCACGTGGCTACCGGTGCTCTCGGATTACGGAAGTGTCCCTGCCATACAGTGGCTAGCTGCCATAGCCGTGAGCGTGTGCGGACGCAGTCCTATGCGAGACAACACTGAAGCATCGATACATTTCACACTTTTACCAAATTTATTTTCTAAGAATTTAGATACTGGCAACAGGTTTTGGTTTGCCCCTTTGATCATGAGGTTGTGGTAGTGGAATCCATATCCGGGAAGTGTTCTCGACGCTTTAAGACATCTGGCACCAAGGGCTCTTAATACATTCATCGTCTTAAGAAGGTGAGAGTCATTTTCGGCCATGACCTGTGATTTGGAATTGGCCTTGACCAAGCCCGACTTCACATCAACCGTCACGTCATCAAACGATTTCGGAGTCCATATCTGAACTGGCTTAATTAATGATGCACCGATTGGTGCTTGAATATTACGAAAAACATCAAATGTGCGTCCAATTGTGGACGCCAAGAGAAGATTAAAGTCTGCTTTACCCATGTCGTAAAGGGAAACAAACACTTCACTTGCACATTTATTGGTTTTCTCAAGCGTCAAAGCATTGAAGTGATTCATTGCAGAATTTGGCCTAAGTTTGTATACGTCTTGTAGACCGATTGTGTACAGCATCCACGGAGCATGATCCGAGAATTGCATACTCTCAATCTCTGGAAAAGATTTAGAAATCAAATGCGCTGTTCCTATCACGCCAGCGGCAAGCAATACTGTTTTTGCAACTATGGTTTCTTTGTTTTGGAGCAACACATGACATTTGTCTGCTACCTTGATGATAGAGCGTACTCGCTCTTCGTATACTTCTGCATGACGTCGTTTGACCTGACGATAAAATTCAAAGCGCATTGCCATTAGTCCTGAATCAGGATCTTCAGCAGATCCAAGAAGAAGTCGAGGTATGCATAACTTATAGCTAGAATCGAGTTTGGCTCGTGGTTGAACTTCGTTTACATCTGATAGTACAAATAGACTTTCTAATTCTGAACAGTGACTCTGGTACGACTCATAGTTTGAGAAAATATCTCTCGGCCACGGATCTGATGGTTGATAACGGACGAATTGTTGCCCCCAATAATTAGCAAGCCCACCAGCTAGAGCCGATGAAAATAGTGGGTGTGAAGGACTGCCTTCGTGTTGAAAGGAATAAATCACACCTGGACGTTCCCTATTGGCAACAGAAACCGCCTGAATCTTAGGGTGTACTTTTTCTCTAGAAAGCAGTTCATTACTTGCCCCAGAGATAACTGCAATAGAAGCGGCTCCGTCTAATGCCAACAATGCAGCGATTGCACTCGGTCCTGCTCCAATGATGACATAATCAAACTCGCGGTACGTCAAAATAATCCCCTTCGCTATTTTTGCTGAGCATTTGTAGAAATAAAACTGCAAATGCTAACGCCCAACTCTCTTATTGAGTTTTCTGTCTGCATCGGCTGCAAAGCTAAGAGACCATCAATGCGCTCACTTATTGAGGGTGACATATGCAAACACTTATCAACCACCCAAGCAACCGCCTTAACGAATGCCAAAGGAAGCTGAATCTTTAATGGGGCACGCCGACCATCACGAACCGAAGTTGCGACGATAGCCTCTGCAAAAGTCAATGGAGTGCTAGCGCCCAAGCAATACAGCCTTTGAGGTCGTGGAGTTTCAATTATTCGGACAATACACTCTATTAACTCATTGACATGTATAGGTTGAATATTGGGTAATCCGGAGATAACTGGCACCAAAGGCATTCGAGAAAGCTTCTGAAACATGCCGAAAACGCTTTGTCCTTTATCGCCATATACGAGACCGGGTCTGACGATTACTTCATTCTCATGTACTAACGAGCGTTCTATGGCGTGTTTACTTTGACCATACTGATTTTTAGCCATAGCACTGGCTGATTGGCTCGACAAAAAAATGAAGCGAACAGGCCGATCCTTTGAGTGGATTGACCAAGCGTTCTCGGATAGCAAACGGGTACCTAAAACATCAAGATCAACAGCCTCATTGGTTTTATCTCGCGCTACAAGTGTTGCGCTGGCTAAATGAATTACAGCGTCAACAGAAGCGCATTCGGCAGGTAATGGTTCACCTAGTTGCCAATTTACCCAATGCCCTTCATTTGTTGGGCGACGGCTTAGTGCGATTACGTCATATCCAAGCTCAATACATCTACGAACCAAGGTGCGTCCTATAAATCCACTCGCGCCCGTTATAGCCAAGCAACTCATTCTCCCTCCTTATTGCATTCCATAGGAAAACTGGTGAATTCTTTGAATATCTTCATGTTAGTGTAGTAATGATTTAAACATTAGCGAGCACATTGCTGAGCACTTAGCTGTTGTTTGAGTTATCGGAGCAGCTCGGCCTAGATGATATGTTGGTTCTGAATCGGGGGATAAGGACTTCTGTTCTACTGTCATCATGGCTCCAGCAAAGCGAAGAGTCGCCTCATACTCTGACGACTTTAACTGTTAAAACTAACATTGACGCAGACTTCATTTCGATAATTTGCTTCAAAAAAATAAAAATAAAACTGGTATTGCTCTCAATACTTCGTCACCACTCTAGACAGCGATTCCCACCCCAATCAATTCTCCACAATCCGCCGATCCTTCACCTTCATCAGCTTCCTAAACAGCGTCGTGTCCTCATGCGCCTTCACCCCAAAGGCTGCGGGCGTCATCGGCGCCACTTTGCCCGTCCAGTTCATCGATCCTGTCCTTCACCGCTTGCGTGCTTAGGAACTTGTTGATCTCGGTGTTCCGCCGCGCCAGAATATCGACGGGTAGGCTGGCGGGGGCGTAGAAGCCGAACATGGTGTCGGCGTCCATGCCTTTTAGGCCGACTTCGTTTAGCGTTGGCACATCGAGGAAAAGGAGCGAGCGCTGTGGGCTGCCGACGGCCAACAGTTTCAGTTTTTCGGAGCGCATCTGGTTTAGGCCGATGCAGGGGTCGAATATGAAGTCCACCTGGCCGCCCAACAAATCCTGCATGGCTGGGGTCGTGCCGTCAGCGCCGGCAGGATGACAGATTGCTCTTAAAGTAATAGCTGCTAGTGCAGGTATTGCCTGCACTGTTGGCACTTTCTAGCTGACACACTTCGAACGTAGGACTGCGCACCGCCGTGCTGTCGGACAAGCGCCAAATTGGCTCGCAGGCCCGCCCAAACCTTGCATTGCCCGGTGTTGAGGAACACATTAAGCCGGTGCCTGGCGACGCCCTGCATGGCGGTGCCCTACTAGCCCATCGGTTTTTCAACCTGCCGGCATGCCCGCCTTGCGCGCCGGGCCTGCCTAAAGCTCCGCACCTCCCCACGCTTTCTCCGAACGCCAAGGCGCCCTGTTGCCTTGCGCGCAACTTTTTCTTGATCTCCCTTACCGAGTAACCCCCATGGCCCTGTACCAGACTGCCGAGTCCCACGACCTTTCCATCGAGGATGTGTATTCCAGCGGAGCCTCCGAGCGGCGCCTGCCCAAGTACCGCCTGCCCGACCACTCCACTGCGCCCTCCGCGGCCTACAACCTGGTGCGCGACGAGCTGCTGCTGGACGGCAATTCGCGGCAGAACCTGGCCACGTTCTGCACCACCTGGGTCGAGCCCGAGGTGCAAAAGCTGATGGCCGACGCGCTCGACAAGAACATGATCGACAAGGACGAATACCCCCAGACGGCCGAGATCGAAAACCGCTGCGTGCACATCATTGCCGACCTCTGGCATGCGCCCAAATCCTGGGACACCATAGGCTGCTCGACCACCGGTTCCAGCGAAGCCGCCATGCTCGGCGGCCTGGCCTTGAAGTGGGCCTGGAAGAAGCGCCGCGAAGCGGCCGGACTCCCAACGGACAAACCCAACTTTGTCTGCGGCCCGGTGCAGATCTGCTGGAAGAAGTTTGCCCGCTACTTCGACGTGGAGATGCGCGAAGTACCGCTGCGTGGTGACGCCCTGGGCCTGCAGCCGGCCGACCTGCGTGAATACTGCGACGAGAACACCATTGGCGTGGTGGCCACGCTGGGCGTGACCTTCACCGGTGTCTATGAACCCGTGGCGGCGCTGGCGGCCGAGCTGGACGCACTGCAGCGCGACCTGGGGCTGGACATTCCCATCCACGTGGATGCGGCCAGCGGTGGCTTTGTGGCGCCCTTCATCCAGCGCGAGCTGGAGTGGGACTTCTGCGTTAGCCGGGTCAAGTCCATCAACGCGTCGGGCCACAAATACGGCCTGGCGCCGCTGGGTGTGGGCTGGGTGGTATGGCGCGCCAAGGCCGACTTGCCGCAGGAGCTGATCTTCAACGTGGACTACCTGGGCGGCAATATGCCGACCTTCGCGCTGAACTTCAGCCGGCCTGGCGGCGAAATCATTGCCCAGTACTACAACTTTCTGCGCCTGGGGCGCGACGGCTACACCCGCATCCAGCAGGCCTGCTCCGACACCGCGCAGTGGCTGGCGCAAGAGATCGCCAAGTTCAGCCCGCTGGAGCTGGTGTACGACGGTAAGGACGGCCTGCCTGCGGTCTGCTACAAGCTGAAGGACGGCGTGGACCATGGCTTCACGCTGTACGACCTGTCCGAGCGCGTACGCATGCGTGGCTGGCAGATTGCCTCGTACCCGCTGCCGTCGGACCGGCAAACCGTGGTGGTGCAACGCGTGCTGGTGCGCCACGGCGTGAGCCGCGACCTGATCGCCCTGCTGCTGGACGACTTACGCAAGGCCATCGACTTTTTGCAGAACAACCCGGTGCTGCGTTCCGATGCGGGCCCCAGCTTCAGCCACGGCGCGCTCGCTGAGCCGGAACTGCGCGTGTTGGCCGCAGCGTGATGGTCGCATTTCTGACCTTTCTGCAGAAGAACCCCTACATCCTGCTGTTTCTGGTGGTGGGGCTGTCTGTCTGGGTGGGGCGCGGCACCATCAAGGGCTATGGCCTGGGCGCGGTGGCGGCGGCCATTGTGATCGGCTGCGGTGTGGCGACCTGGGGCGCGGCGTATGGCGTGCGCTTTGAGCTGGACAACTTCACCAAGAGCCTGTTTTATTACCTGTTCATGTACGGCGTGGGCCTGCGTGTGGGGCCGTCGTTCATCAACAGCCTGAAGGGGGACGGGCTGAAGTTCACCGTGCTGGCCGTTCTATCCTCCTTCCTGGGCCTGGGCATCGTGGTGTTGGGCACGCGCTGGCTGTCTTTGCCGGTGGGCGCGGCGGGCGGCATTCTGGCGGGCTCGCAAACCATGTCGGCCGCCATAGGCTCGGCCGAGCAAGCCATCACCTCCGGCGTGGTGCCGCTGCCGCCGGGTACCACGGCGGCGGCCGCGACGGCGATGATTGCCCTGTCTTACGGCATCACCTACATCTGGGGTACGGTGGGCATCATCCTGATTTGCAAATACCTGCCGCGCTGGTGGGGTGTGGACGCGCACAGCGCCGCCAAGACCTACGAGGTGGAGCATGGCGTGCCGAACGTGGACGACGCTGGCCTCAGCGGCTACCGCCCGTTCGACCTGCGTGCCTACCGGCTGGTCAACCCCGCGCTGAACGGCCAGAGCATCGCGCAGTTCCGTACACGCTATGCCCAGTACCAGATCGAGAACGTGGAACGCGGCAAAGACCTGCTGGGGGCCGACCCGGCGCTGGTGTTGCAGCTGGGCGATGTGATCGCGCTGGGCGGCAGCCTGGGCGCGCTGACCGATCACATGGGCCTGATCGGCCCCGAGGTGCCCGACGCCCGGGCGCTCAACATCCCGCTGGACCAGGCCGAGATTCTGGTCACGCACCGCGACGTCGTGGGCAAGGCGCTGAAGGAGTTCAGCCGTTCACCGATTGCCGGGCAGGTGCAGCTGGTGGGCCTGGAGCGCGGCGGCGCGCCCCTGCCCATCGGTCTGGAGACGCGTTTGCAGCGCATGGATGTGCTGCACCTGGTGGGCTTGCGCAGCGCGATAGACCAGGCGGCGGCGCTGATCGGCAAAGTGGCGCGGCCCAGCACCGCGACCGATTTGCTGACCCTGTCGCTGGGCATGATTCTGGGTCTGCTGATTGGCCAGATACAGGTGCCCGCCTTCGGTGCGTCGGTCGGCCTGGGCAATGCGGGTGGCCTGCTGGTGTCGGGCATCATCGTGTCGTCGCTGGTGTCGCGGGTGCGTTTTTTCGGCAACACGCCGAACGCTGCGCGCAACATTCTGGAAGACATGGGCCTGATTTTCTTTGTAGCCATCGTGGGCGTGAACGCTGGGGCCAATCTGCTGTCACAGCTCAACGGCATGGTTGCGCTGAAGATATTCGCCCTGGGCTTTGTGGCCTGCACCATTCCGCCGTTCATCGTCTGGGCGATTGGTTTCCACGTCTTCAAGATCAACCCTGCCGTGCTGATGGGCGGCGTGGCCGGTGCGCGCAGCCACTCCGGCCCGGCCCGCGAGGCCGCCAAGGAGATCGGCAGCAGCGTGCCGTGGATAGGCTTTCCGGTGGCCTACGCGGTGTCTGGCATCTTGTTGACGGTGTTTGGCTACTTCGCCATGATGCTGGCGGCCTGATCAGGGGAAAAGTTGCTACGAAAAATGCAGCTGCTACCGCAGGAAATATATGCGGCAGCAGCGGTTTTTCCTGATTAGCTACCTGCCTCAGACAGACTTGAATTTTGGTTCAGATGCGCCATACTGGTGTTTCATCCAGT
>NZ_JBWKVR010000025.1:0-68638 GCF_059421805.1 Rhodoferax sp. GW821-FHT02C08 | reverse complement strand
TCCCTACCTCCTCAAGAATGAGGAACGCAAACATGCAAATCACGCGCCAGCTCGGGACTTATTCAGCGTTGCCCTAACCTTGTTTACCGATTTCGACGGCGTTCTGCACCCCGAGTTCTGCCATGAGTCGAAGCATTTCTGCCGCTTGTCTATCTTGGAAGATATCCTGCGTGCAGCCCCGTCCGTGGAAATCGTGATCTCTAGCACTTGGCGGCAGCTGCGCGCATTCGATGTTCTGAGGGCACAGTTTTCTCCCGACATCGCGTCACGCGTCGTCGGGATCACGCCAACCTACGCAAATCTTGCCGATATCCCAGATAGATTGCTGGGCTATCAACGTGAAGCGGAATGCGTGGCCTGGCTCCGTGCGTACCGCGGGTCCTCGGTACGGTGGTTGGCGCTGGACGATCGGCCATGGCTGTTTCGGCCGTTTTCGACACACCTGGTGCAGACCGACGGAAAGTTGGGCTTGGACGAAGTCAGCGCCCAAGCGCTGGCCCAGCGTATCCAGCAGATGCTGCGCACTTGAATCCATATCCGACGATGTCGAGGTTAGAAGGAATTACCCAAAGCTCTCTGTCTTCCACACTCCCCCAATACGGTTTCTCCTGCAGATGGTTGCACGGCTGCCGTGCAACCATTTCTAGTGTTTCATCCAAGTCAAAAATGGCTAGTTTTCGGGCCATGGTTAGCCGTTCTTGTTCCCGTCACCGTACCCATGATGAGGGATCCTGTCGGCCGCAACCATGGCTATCAGCGCATCGCGATCGATCCCAAGTTGTTGCATGGCTTCCTGTTCGCTGATGTGGCCCGCGCTGTACGCATCCAGAATCTCCAGCCGCTCGTAGTCCGGACTGCCAAACTCTCGTCCCACGGGCACTATGTCGCCCCAGGCACGCAGCTCAGCTTCCCACAGCCAAATCTGGCGCTGGCTGGAATTCCCGTAGCGGCCATAGAGCTGCCGCTTGCGTACCCGCTGCTTCATGTCGCCAGCTCCAGCACCAAGGCCTTCTTGAAGCGCGCGTTCTCGAACCCGAAGCGTGCAGGCGATACCGCCTTGCGCCGGTTCACCACATAGCCGGCCGGGTTGGCCACCACCCGGCAGCGGTTCCCCACGGTGTAGTCGAAAGAATCGTGCACATGGCCATGCAGCCACAGATCGGCATGGGCCAGCAGCGGGGTCAGGTTGCTGACAAATCCGGCACTGACGATATCGCCCGCATACCGAGGGTGGACACTCAAAGGGTGGGGACCGTGATGGGTAATGACGACCGTCTTACCGTCGAACGGTTGTGCCAACTCCTGCTCCAGCCAAAGGCGTGACTGCTGGTGGTCCTGCAAGGTCTCCCAAGCCCGCAAGATGCCGGTCTCCGTGCGGATCAGGACGTAGTCGTTGAGTGCACGTTCGACTTCCTCCATGCACTGCGCATGCGTGAAGCCTGGGCGCTGGAAGTCGGTCCACAGGGTGGCGCCCAGAAAACGCACGCTGCCGATCTCGACACGGTCGTTGTCCAGGAAGGTGACATTGGTGCCGGCACAGGCCGCGCGCAGTTGGGCCCGCGTCTCCTCCCAAGCATGCTCATAGAACTCGTGGTTACCCGCGACATAGAGCACCGGTACCGGCCAGTCGGCAAAGGCAGTGACCGCGTCCACGCCATTGGCGATATCGCCAGCCAGCACCAGCAGGTCCGCATCGGGTGCGGGCTCAATGATGCGCACCCCGGGGAAGCGTTCCGTCAGGAACTCAAGATGCAGGTCGGACGCGAGCTGGAGTTGCATGGAAAGGCAGACCAAGAGAGCCAGTGCGACAGGCATCCGGGTCTGCAAAAGCGAGTGTGGGGCTCACTATTATGGGGAAGAACCCCGTAGCAAGTCCTATGGTTTCAGCAGTTGGGTCGGTTTCCGCTGGTGGTTTAGCGTGGCGAATATCTCGGAAACCATCGGTGTTGCGAGGGCGCAACCGCTATACCGCGATGGCGGCCAAGGTAGCCAGGAAATTCGACTTACCTGCTGCCTGGCATGCGCCGGCCCGCTCCATGTTGGGAGCCGGGATATGGAATATTGGGATATGGAGTGCGACAGTTACGATTTCACCAGCAAATCATCCGGAGTTTTGCCACCTGCCAATGCGGCATTGAACCAGTTCGGCCGCTTGCCGTGTCCGGTCCAGGCATTGCCCGCCTCGTCCCGGTATTTGATAACGCCCTTTGACTTGGTCTGCTTGCCGGCGATACGTGCCGACGCACCCGTGCTGGCTTTGCTCTTGCGCTTACCCTTCGCGGTAGCGTTCCCAAAGAGGTCCTCTGCGGTGAGTCCATAGAAATCTATGGCAACCTTGATCCGCTCGATCACACCTCCGACTTCCCTCGTCCGGATGAGCGCGGCTTCTATTTGCAGACGCTCAATTTTCTTGTGGATGCTAAGCAGAGTCTTTGTCATAGGGTTTCTAAAAGGGGAACGTTGAAGCATAAGAGAAAGGACGCTCAAGGCGTCCTTTGCGTGGGGCGAGTTCCCTGCAGCGTATGCCGCTGGCCATGCGGCAAGGGCAGTAGGGGCAGTAGGTTTAAATCGCTGCGTCCTTGAGCTTCTTGAAGAAAGTCGCGCGCAGTTTCACCGTGGCAGGCTTGGCTTTGAACACCTGTTCTTCCTTAGTGAAGGGATTGATACCTTTGCGGGACTTTTTGGCCGGCACCTGGATGGCCGCTACACGTACCAGGCCGGGAATAGCGAATTCTCCAGCGCCCTTCTTGTGCAGCGATGCCAGCATCGTCGCTTCCAAAGCGGCCAGCACGGCACGTACGCCTTTGGGTTCCACACCAGATACTGCCGCCAGATGCGCGGTCAGCTGGGTTTTGTTCAGCTTGTCTTTGAAAGGCTTGGCCTTGACTGGTTCGGCAGCGGCTTTGGCGGTAACCGCTTTAGCCGGCATGACCTTCTTGGCTGCGGTGGTTTTCTTGACAGGTGCCGCGGTCTTGGCGGGCGCTTTTTTGGTGGTTGCCATGTGATTTCACTGGTTGTTGGAGGACACCGACCCGGTTGGGCCGTGAAAATATTTTAGGGGTAACGCATAGGAGCACCTGTTCGGGGCCAGCGGCACGGATTCGCCCATGGCCGTTGATGGACGCAATCTTGCCCTAGCCGCGTGACCGTGCGCCAAGCGCTTGACGACCTTGCGGCAGAAGGGCGCATCGTGCGACGCCAGGGCAAGGGCACTTTTGTCGCGGGCAAACAGGTCAGGCACGGGCTGGATACATTGCGCAGCTTCCACGAATCCTTGCGCCAACAGGGGCTCAATGCCGGCATGCGTTTACTCGACAAACAGCGTATAGAAGTACCCGTACGCCTTCGTCATCAGTTCGCGCCGGCCACTCAGGTGATGCAGCTGAAACGTCTGCATCTGGTCGATGACCAGCCCGTGGCGATTGGCATCAGTTACCTGCCCGACGAACTGAACGCTGCGAGCTGGATTGAAGCCGAACAACAACCAGCCTACAGCTTGCTGACCCGGTTAATGGGTGAAGCACCGGCGCGCGCCGACATGGCAATCAGTGCACAAGGCGCTGACGCGGCACAGGCGGAGTTGTTACAAACACAGATCGGCGAGGCGCTCTTGGTACTTAAGCGCACATCCTATTTCGCGGGCGGTCAGTGCTGTGACCAATCTTTTTTCTACATCCGCCCTGAGCGTTACGAGTTCGTACTTGGTAGTACGTTTCGCCTGCCTGCTTGAGTATCTGAGCATTCGCTGACGGTCGCTGGGAGCATCTGTACAAGCAGGTGTGCGCATATCTTCAATCGATTTTCTTCGTTGTTGTTGCAGCGCGGGCCGTCTACGCTCTGCCCATGTCCTTCGACGCATGTCCCACATGACCCAGACCCACATATCTCTCGATTTCAGTGGCAGCGATATCGCTAGCCAGCGCGCCCAGGCCGTAACGGCTTTCATCCATACGGCCCGTCGGCTTTTGCCAGAGCCGGCCAAAGCGCAAGCAGAGCAGCTGCGTGCTGTCGCCCAGGCGCTGGAGCAGTTAGGGCTGCGACAAGACCTGTTCCCACAGGCGCAGTTCCCGGTGTCGACCGAAAACCCCGCGCAGGTGTATCGCCTGGCAGAGGACTTGGACGGCGATTTTGCGCTGTATGTGTCTGCTGGTTTGCCTGGCAAGGCGCAGCCACCGCACGACCACACTACCTGGGCCATCATCGCGGGCATCCAGGGCAATGAGCGCAATATGCTATACCGCCGCCACAAGACGGAGGATCCCTTACAAGACAGGCTGGAGCTGCGGCACACCGTGGACGTGGTGCCTGGTACCTCGGTCACACTGTTGCCCGACGATGTGCACACTATTGAGCTGCAAGGTAGTGAACCCGGCCTGCACTTGCATTTCTACGGCTTGGCGCTCGAGCTGCTCCATGACCGGGTTGTCTTTGCCAGTAAAGAGGGCGGCACCTTCCGCAGGTTTGCGCCGCCCGCGTCGATCCGGCATGCGTTGACCAGTCCGCAGGAACTGAAAGCGGCACTGGGCGATGATGAAGAAATTGCCGTACTTGATGTGCGCGAGACGGGCGTCTTCAGCCACCGCCACATTCTGTTTGCGGCCTCTGCGCCACTGTGGCGTGTGGAACTGTTGATCGACCGGCTTGTGCCACGCAAAGACACCCGTATCGTGCTGGTGGATGCCAACGAAAGCTTGGTCCACCAAGCGGCTGCGAAGCTGGTACGGCTGGGTTGGCGCAATGTGTCCGTGCTGGCTGGCGGTACCGATGCCTGGGCGGCAGCAGGATTTGAAATTTTCAGCGGTACCAACGTACCCAGTAAAGCGTTTGGCGAGGTGATCGAACACCAAAAGCACACACCCTGGATCGACAGCGACGCGCTGCATCAGCGCATTGCGAATGGCGAGAACATTGTGGTGGTGGACAGCCGCACATCGGAGGAGTTTTCGCAGTTCAGCTTGCCGTTTGCGCACAGCCTGCCGGGTGCCGAGCTGGTTTACCGGATTGGTGAAATCGCACCCGACCCTGCCACTTTGGTTGTGGTGAACTGCGCAGGCCGCACCCGCAGCATTGTGGGTGCGCAAACGCTGATTGACGCAGGTATTCCCAACCCGGTGGTGTCGTTGAAAGACGGCACCATGGCCTGGTTGCTGTCGGGCCGCAGCCTAGCCTACGGCCGTAGCGGAGACCTGCCCGAGCCTGGGCCGGACACGCTGGCAGCCGCGCGTCAGCGTGCCGTTGCGGTGGCTCAACGCGCGGGTGTGCAGCGCATCGATGCAGACACGCTGGCTCGCTTTGAGGCCGAGGCTGTCGAGCGCACGCTCTACCGTTTCGATGTACGCACCCAGCAGGAATATGCGGCCGGGCACCTGGAGGGATGGCGCTGGGCACCAGGCGGGCAATTGGTGCAGGCCAGTGACGAGTACGCAGGCACGCGCCGGGCGCGCATTGTGCTGGCCGACTGGGACGGTGTACGTGCGCTGACTACCGCCGCCTGGTTGGCCCAGTTGGGTGGCTACGAGGTGTTTGTATATGCACCTCCGGAGGCGACAACCCGGGTGACCGGGACTGAGCCTTTACGGATACAGGCCACGCGCGGTAGCGCGGTGCAGATTGCGCCGGTTCAAGCGGCCAAGTTGCTGGAGGCTGGCGGCGCATCTGTATTTGAGATCGATCGCCGTGCGGCCTATGAACGTCGCCACGTGCAAGGGGCCCGTTTTGCGGTGCCAGACCGGCTGGAGGAGTTCACGGCCGACATTCCCGTCAGCCAAACCGTGTTGCTGGTTTCTCCAGACGGAGTGCTGGCTACGACGGTGGCCGCGGAGTTGGCATACCGTACAGGCCGCGATGTGCGCGCCATTACCGGTGGGCTGGACGCCTGGGTGGCGGCAGCTTTGCCCACGGCAAGCGGTGCCGATGGTGTACTGACAGGAGATGATGACCACTGGTACAGCCCGTATGCCCATACCGATCTGTCACTGCGTGACGCGGGATTTCGGGCCTACCTGAGCTGGGAGTTGGGTCTGGTTGCGCAGCTGGAGCGCGAGGGGGATACCGGTATTCGGCTGCTGCCAGTGGAGGGTTAATTGCTATTTAAATAGTAGCTGCTAGCGCAGTATTTGTCTGCGCTAGAGGCATATATCTTGCGAATCCTGAGGGTAGTCTGCGTGGGGACGCTAGACTTGGGCTGACCAGCTACACAGTAGTTTGTCAGCCTTTTTTTCCGTGTACCGGAAGCTGCTGTGTTGGGTAATACACAGCAAACTCTGCTGGCGGCTGGTCTACAACTACGCAGCCTCCTTGTCGGTCACACGCGGAGCAATTTGTCGTGGATAAGGAATGCCTGGGTTAGATCACGGATGAGGTCCGCAGGATCTTCCAGGCCTATGTGCAGCCGTACCACAGGATTGTTACCTGTCCAGTGGCTGTGTTCTTGCAGCCGCTCGGGGGCCGCAATCAGCGCCAGGCTCTCGTAGCCACCCCAGGATGCGCCGATGCCGAAGAACTGCAGTGCGTCGACGAACGCGTTGGCAGCGTGGACGCCGTCCTGCCGGAATTCAAACGACACCAGTCCGCTGGCACCGCTGAAGTCGCGCTTCCAGAGCGTATGGCTAGGGTCATCGGGCAGGGCAGGGTAAAACACCCGTGCAACCTGTGCGTGGCGCTGCAGGTACTGCGCCACTTCGGTGGCGTTGCGCTGGTGCTGAGCCAGTCGTACCGGCAGGGTGCGCAAGCCCCGCAAGGCCAGATAGGCGTCGTCTGCACCAATGGTCAAACCCAGGGCTTCGTAAGCCAAGCTCAGCTTGGCCGCCAGTGCAGCACTGTCCACCACTACGACGCCTTGCATCACGTCCGAGTGACCTGCTATGTATTTAGTAGCAGCCTGCACAGATATATGGGCGCCGAGGGCTAACGGTTTGTAAAACCAACCACCGCTCCAGGTGTTGTCGGCCACGACGGTGGCGCCATGCGCGCGGGCGATGGCTGCCAGCTTGGGCAGGTCCAGCACTTCGTACAGCAAGGAGCTGGGAGATTCCAGGTACACCAGGCGCGTGTTGGGGCGTAACAGCGTTGCCAGGTCATCGCGCGCGGGTGAGAAGTATTCCAGCGTGATGCCCAGTCGTTGCAGCAGCGTCGTGTCAACGCGGCGCACGGGAGAGTACACGCTGTCTGCCACCAGCGCATGGTCGCCAGGAGACAGCAAGGCCAACAGGACCAGGGAGATGGCGGACAAGCCGGAAGGAGTCAGGAAGGCCCGGTACCCTCCCTCCAGCTGGGTGACGGCATCTTCCAGTGCCTGGTGGGTGTCCAGTCCATGGCGGCCGTAGGCAGCGACTCTCTCGCCCGCTGCGCGCCGATGGTGGTAGTCCGCATGGGCTTGGGTATTCTCAAACCGGACGGTGCTGGTGCGCACGACCGGTACGTTCACTGGCCCAGAGCCGTTGCGCAAGGCCGGAACGCCGGCATGCAGCAACTGCGTGGCAGCGCCTAGAGTGGCGTGAGGCGTGTTTGTCGTCATGCAGCGACTTTGCTGGGCTTGAATTGGGTGGCGTTGTAATTGACGACAGCGCCGGTTTCCAGGTCTATGCCGATACGACCAGTCAAGGTCTCCAGTGGCTGCCCATACAGGTGGAAGTGCAAAGTGGGTTGGTCACCTACCACATAGATGCTGTGGATATCGTCAGGCAAGAAGTCGACCGAGGTGCCCGGCTGTACGGTCAACTCGCGTACCAGCTCCAGCTGGGCGCGGCTGGGATTGCTGCCATCGTCGGTGCGGCGGTAGATGCGGTTCTGCTCCTGGCCCTCGACCGCCACGATGGATGCCCAGGTTGTGTGGTTGTGGGGGATGGTGGTCTTGCCGGGATTGATGGAATTCAAGTACAGCGCAATGCCGCTGCCACCGTCTTCTGGATTCAGGCGGTAGCGGGTGGATGCGCCAACGCCTTCTGTGATGGCCGGTGGTGGAAAGGCATCGCGGGTGAACAGCGCAGACTGGGTGGCCAGCTTTTCCAGGCGGGCAGTGATATGGGCCAGGGTAATGCGGTCAATACTGTGATTGCCTGCAATCTGGCGAATATCGGTGAGTGCGCTTTGGATGGCTGCGTGGCGTTGTTCGGCAATGATTTTGGCGGTGGTCATGGGTAGGTCCTTGGTTTCAATTCAGAAGGAAAAGTGCAGGCGCTCAAACGGCAGCGGGTCATAGACGGGGGCTGGTGGCATGCGGCCACGTGCGCCATCACCCAAAGCACGGTGTAGAAAGGCGTGGGTACGGTCGCTAGCAGGGTCTCCAAAGATGCGTGCCGCAGGCCCGTGTTCGACGATCACACCGGCTTCGGTGAAGTACACCTCGTCACTGATTTCCTCGGCAAAGCGCATTTCATGCGTCACCAGTACACAGGTCATTCCCCCTTGCACTAGGTCCCGGATCACGGTTAGCACTTCGCCAACTGTCTCAGGGTCGAGTGCCGAGGTCACTTCGTCAAACAGAATCAACTCGGGCTGCATGGCCAGTGCGCGGGCAATCGCCACGCGCTGCTGCTGGCCGCCGGACAACTCACCTGGGTAGGCGCTCTCCTTGTGGGACAGGCGAACCTTGTCCAGCAGCACGCGTGCTTCACGTACCGCATCGGCGCGGCTGCGTCCCACCACGCGGGTCGGGGCGATGACCAGGTTTTCCAGCACCGACAGATGGGGAAACAGGTTGTACTGCTGGAACACAAAGCCCACGCGCTTGCGCAATGTGATGAGTTCTGCTTCTGTGCGTAGACCATCCACGCGGGTAGTGCCCACCCGGATCTCGCCGCGCTGCGGGCGCAACAGGCCGGTGATGCAGCGCAGGATGGTGGATTTTCCCGAACCGGATGGGCCGATGATGGACACTGCCTGGCCGCGCCGCACCTCCAGGTTGACGCCCCTAAGGACATCGTTGGAACCAAAGGACAGGTGCACATCGCGCAGTGCGACCAGGGGCGGTTCGCCCCCGGCAGAGGGAGACGATAGGAAGGAGTCAGTAGCGGTCATGGCGTTGTTCCAGCGTGCGAGTGGCACGGGCAATCGGATAGCAGTAGGCAAAGAACAGGCTGAGCATGGTGAAGTACACCAGCACCGTGAAATCCGTGCGGGCCACGGTGTTACTGGCAATCTGGGCGATATCGACCACATCGTGCACACCGACCAGTGATGCCAAGGAGGTACTCATGGTGATGCTGGCGTACAGGTTCATCCAGGGGGGGAGCATGCGGCGCAGGCATTGGGGAAGTACCACCAGGCGAAATATTTCACTCCGCCGGAATGCCAGCGACTGGGCTGCTTCCCATTGGGCGCTGGGGATCGATTGGATGGCACCACGGAAGATTTCCGCTACGTTGGCACTGGCCGGCAGCGCCAGGCCCAGCACCACCTTGACCCAGTCGGGGAAGGGAAATGTCCAGGACACCAGATGGATTTCAAAGGGAAATACATAGGTGGTGAAATAGATCAGAACCAGGATAGGCGCGTTGCGGAAGAACTGCACGTACCAGGATGTGGTGTTTCGCAGGATACGCGTGGGTGAGAGTGACAAGGCGCCTACCACCAGGCCCACCAAGGTGCCCAATGCCATGGCCAACACGCTGATGCCGATATTCACCAGCAAGCCACGCAGCAAGGCCGGCAGCCATTTCCACAGGTGCACAAATGCGGCAGGCGTGGTGCCTGTCAATATCCAGAAAGCCACCACGGCAAGCGCTGCAAGCGCAACGACGGTCCATGGCCTGCGCCAGGGACCATGGCTTGGAGCGCCAGAGCTATCGCCAGCAGACAAAGCAAACTCATTGGCCATAGCCAGGCATCCTTAAATGGTTTTCCAGCCACCGCCCCGCGCGGCTGACCAGCCAGGTCAGCAAGCCGAAATACAGCAAGATGAGTAGCAGCAGCTCCAACACGTTGTCGCGCTGGGTCCAGATCATGATGGACTCGTAGGTCACATCGCCAACCGCAATCGCTGAGGCTACGGCGGTCATCTTGACCAGGTCCACCAGGTTGTTGACCAGGGAAGGCAATGCAAACCGCAAGGCCAGTGGCAGTTCGATCCGCCACAGCAGTTGGCGCCGTGAAAAGCCCAGCGAGCGGGCGGCTTCCAAGGTCACACGCGGCACGGCCTCTATACCGGCACGCAGGGCCTCGGCATGGAAAACCCCTTTGTGCAGTGCCACCACGATCACTACCCATACAAAGGGAGTGAGTGGGTTGCTGCCCGGTGTCTTGAATTGCTGGGTGATGAGCATGTTCAGCACCAGGAAGGCGCAGTACAGCTGCACCAGCGTGGGCGTATTGCGGGTTACCTCCACAAAGGCTCGCGCAGGCTGGGCCAGCCAAGCTTTGCCGGAGGTCAGCGCACTGGCGATCAGCACCCCTGCCAGCAGGCTGCATGGAATGGTGATTGCGCACAGCTGCAGGGTTACGCCCAGGCCGCGCAGGAAAGCCTGCCGCTCGCCGGTGTCCAGCATGAATGCATAGTTCAAACCAATAGGCTTCAGCACCGCCACCGCGGTGGAAAGCCACGTTACGTCGCTCATACCGTTGCCAGTTCTAAGGGGGAGGTATGCCCTCTGCGCAAGGTGGATACAGCGCGCGCAATGCGGGTGACGGCATCTTCCAGCACCGCGTCACTGGCTGCGATGGAGATGCGAAAGTAGGGTGACAAGCCATAGGATGCGCCATCGACCACGGCAACGCCTTCCGACTCCAGCAACCAATCCACCACATCGGCATCTGAGCTGATCAGCTTACCGTCGGGGCGTTGCTGGCCGATCAAGGCAGAGCAGTTCACATAGGCAAAGAAGGCGCCTTGGGGGCCCAGCAGACTCAGACCGGGAATCGCGTTGAGTGCCTGGGTCACAAAGCGACCGCGCCCGGCATAGGCCAGACGTGACTGGGCGACGAAGCTTTGGTCTGCAGATTGCAAGGCCCATGCGGTCGCAGCCTGACCAATGGAGTTCGGTGCGGACGACACCTGCGATTGGACGACCGTCATCGCCTTGACCAAGGGCTCGGGGCCTGCACCCCAGCCAATTCGCCATCCCGTCATGGCATAGGTTTTGGACGCACCATTGACCAGCAGGGTGCGCTCGTGCAAGTCAGGTGCTGCATGCAAGAGATGGACGGGAGGCTCTGTCGTGAACCAGATGTGCTCGTAAATCTCATCCCAGAGCACCAGCAGGCGGGGGTGGCGACGCAGCACCTCGGCCAAGGCCAGCAGTTCTTCCAGCGTGTACACCGCACCTGTTGGGTTGCCTGGGGAGTTTAGGATCAGCCACCGGGTGTGCGGCGTAATAGCCTGCTCCAGCGCTTGCGGGCTAAGTTTGAAGTTGCTGCTCTCGTCGCAAGTCACGATGACGGGTGTGCCATCGTTGATGCGCACGATATCGGGAAATGATGGCCAGTAGGGAGTGGGCACGATCACCTCATCGCCGGCGTCCACAGTAGCAGCCAACGCCTGGTAGATCACCTGCTTGGCTCCATTGGCCACAATGATCTGGGAGGGGCCGTAGTCCAGCGCATTTTCCCGCTGGTATTTGGCGCTGATGGCTTGACGCAGTGCTAGTGTTCCGGGTGTTGCGGTGTACTTGGTATCGCCCTGGGCCAAGGCTGCAATGGCGGCCTGCTTGATGGGCTCAGGAGTATCAAAATCGGGTTCGCCTGCGGTCAATACCAAGATGTCACGGCCTTGGGCTGCCAATGCAGCGGCGCGTGCGCTGGCGGCGGCATTGGCGGAGAGTTTGACGCGCTGTACGCGCTGCGAAAGAGCAAAGGGTGGAGTGGGCACGGGTGTGGGTCTAGAGGTTTATGGCAATACCTTGCCGGGGTTCAGTAGGCCCAAGGGGTCCAGGGCCTGCTTGATACGGTGCATCAGGCTGAGTTCAATCGGTGTTTTGTATTGCGCCAGCAGGCCGCGCTTGGTCTGGCCAATGCCGTGCTCCGCGCTGATGGAGCCGCAATGCGCATGTGCGCTGTCGTGCACCACGACGTGGATGGCGTCTTCAAGTGCAAAAAATGCCTGGATGTCCTGGCCCGGGGCATGAGACACGTTGTAGTGCAGATTGCCGTCTCCCAGGTGACCAAACGCAACGGGCCTGACTCCTGGGAACTGCGCCTGCAGCCGCTCTGCCGTATAGCGTAAGAAGGCCTGCACTTGCGAAATAGGTACGGAAATATCGTGCTTGATATTGCCGCCGTCGCGCTTCTGCGCTTCGCCCAACGCCTGATCGCGCAGTCGCCACAAAGCCTCGCGCTGCTGCAGACTTTCGGCTACCGCTACATCACCTACCAGTCCATCTTCATACGCGGCGCCCACAACGGACTCGAAAAGCGTACGGGCATGTGCTTCGTTCTCCTCGTCCGACAGTTCTACCAGCGCATACCAGGGGTGTTCCAAGTTCTTCAGGGGTATCTGTTGCTCCGGTACGTGCTGTGCAATCAAGCCGAGCGCTGTATCAGACAGCAGCTCAAATGCCGTCAGACCAACCCCAAAGCCAGCTTTGGCTTGGCCCAGAAAGGCAATGGCATCCCGAATACAGGCAAAGGCCACCAGAGCGGTTTGCTGCGCGGCAGGCAGGGGGTAGAGCTTGAGCGTTGCAGCGGTGATGATTCCCAGCGTGCCTTCGCTGCCAATGTAGATGTCTCGCAGTGCATAGCCGGTGTTGTCCTTGCGCAGACCGCGCAAGCCGTTCCAGATGGCGCCTTCGGCGGTGATGACTTCCAGGCCCAGGGTAAGCTCGCGCGCATTTCCATAGCGCAACACCTGTGTTCCACCCGCGTTGGTGCCCAGATTGCCACCGATGGTGCAGCTTCCTTCGGAGCCCAGACTCAGCGGGAACAGCCGTTGTGCGCTATGGGCCGCAGCCTGCACATTTGCCAGTACGCAGCCGGCCTCGACGGTGATGGTGTCGTTCTCCGTATCGACGTTGCGTATCTTGTTAAGTCGCCCCAACGACAGCAGTATGGACTGGCCAAGGTTGTCGGGTGTTGCTGCGCCCATCAAGCCTGTGTTACCGCCCTGCGGCACGATGGGCGTGCGGTGGGCATGGCAGAGGCGGACGACTTCGGCCGCCTGCGCTGTATGTGCCGGACGTACCACGGCCAGTGCACGCCCCGTCAAACGGCGGTGGTGGTCTGTCAGAAAAGGTTCTGCATCAGCATCCAGCAACACATGCGCATCGCCAACGATGTCGCGCAACAGTGTGAGCAGAGTGGCCATATGCAGATCCCGTGGCTGTTGCGGATGCTTATTTCAGATCCGCTTCGAAGGGCGCGCGGTCAAAGCGGCCCTGCTGGGCCTTCTGGTTGGCCGCACGGATGTATTCGTCCGGTACACCGTTTTTGCGGGCTAAGGCCAGCAGCAGGCCTGAGCGGTGCCAGTCCTGAATGGTCTTGTCCACCAGGGCTTGGGTATCCGCTTCGCCACGGCGCGTCCAGATCACGGTGGGTGAGGGAATCAGTTGTTCGGTGGTCGCTAAAGCATAGTCTTTCCATTCCGCCGCACTTTCACCGTTCAAGGTGTAGTGCATTGCTGGGTAGATGTGGACCGAGGCTGTGCAGGTACCGCCTTTCAGGGCCAGCAATGATTCGGGAATGCCGCGCAGTCCTTTGACAATCGCACCATAAGTCTCTTGCAGGGGTTTGGTGAAATTGCTGCCTTGCGACACACAAGCTACCTTGCCGCGCAAGTCTTCCCACTTGTGGATGCCGCTGTTCTTGGCGACTATGGCTCCACCGCCCACCAGGTTGTAGGGGGTTGGTGCGAAGCTGAGAATCTCGTTGCGCTCCTTGGTCCACTGGATATTGGCTATCAGCAGATCTACCTTGCCAGCCTGCAAGAACTGCACGCGCGTTGATGCAACGACGGAAACGACTTCAAGTTCTACACCCAGGCGTTTGGCAATATCGCGTGCCAGGTCTACCTGGAAGCCGGCTATCTGGCCTGTTGCGGTGTCCAGCACGCCAAACGGAGGGCCAACGCCATCAACGCCGACGGACAGCTTGCCGCGCTGTTTGATCTTGTCCAGCGTAGCATCGGCATGGGCCACGCCCAGTCCACCGAGCATCAGGCTGGCACTCAGTAGTGCGCGCAGAGAATATAGGGATGTCATACAGAAATTTCTGACCCACAGAAATCGTGGAGAAATTGTGGGTATCAGGAATACAAAAGAAAAGATCAGGGGGTGGCTTTGAATTTGGCTTGCAATTCGGCGAGCAGCGGTTGCGCCGGCCGGATGCCCAGATTGCGCTCGGTGCTAATCAGCCAGCCGGTGCGGTGCCAGTCCTGGATGACTTTGTCTACCGCAACAATCGTGTCGGCCTCACCCTTGCGGGTCCAGACTACCGATGGTGCAGGACGCAACTCTTCAGTGATCGGGGCGACATAGCCGGCCCATTCAGTGCTGTCCTTGAGCAGTGGGTAGATCAGCGTCGCGTCATGCACAGCCGCTACACAGTTGCCGCCACGCAGTGCAAGCAGAGATTCGGAGGACGTCTTGAAGCCGCGCACCTGTACGCCGTAGTTGTCTTGCAGTGGCTTGACAAAGCTGCTGCCTTGCGAGGCGCAGACTGTCTTTCCGCGCAAATCTTCCCACTTGGTAATGCCCGAAGTCTTGAGGGTGGCCGCCGTTCCGCCAACGCGGTAGAAGGGGGTGGGCGCGTAACCAAGAATCTCACCGCGCTCTTCGTTGTATTCCATCGATGCGATCAGCAGGTCAACCTTGCCGGACTGCAGCAGCTGCACCCGTGTCGATGGCTGTACCTGCACCAGTTCAACATCGTAGCCAAGCTTCTTCGCCAGATTGCGGGCCAGTTCGGGGTTCCAGCCCACGGGTTGCTGCGTGGCCGGGTCGATGGAACCAAACGGACCACCGCTGATATTGACGCCAATCACGACCTTTCCGCGTTGCTTGATTTTGTCCAGAGTGGCGTCGGCATGGGCAGTGCCCGCCACCAACCCCAGCAGAGATGCGCAGCCCACCCACAGACGCAGATGGCTTGCAAAAGAAATGTTTTTTCCGATATATGGCATAGCCGACAGATTCGCAAATGAATAAGCGGCTATCTTCTAATAACCAACTGTTCTAGCCAACGAAGCTATTCAGATATGGATATGCGCGGTTTGGGAACCTGGCAAGCGAAAAATGCCAAGCTCGTCGGGTGCGCATTGGGCGATCAAGCCGGTTTCCCAGGCCAGATATCGGCGCGCAGCATCCAGGTTGCCTTCATGCCGGTCATGCACGAAAAACAGATAGTCGATCGCATCAGTTTCCGTCGGCATATTGGGTGTTGCCTCTATGGGCAGGCCGGCGGTGACCCAGCTGTCTATGAATGTCCAGTGCACATCGTGCAAGCCTGCTTTGTGTAGATCCTTGGCCGCAAGCTGAGCGATTGCGGCACTGGATGCCACCAGCAAAATGGCCCGACTGTCGCCATGTGTCTTCGCGTCTGCGACCACCTTGGGCCGCACGGACCATCGGGCCCCCACAGGGTGCCGCTGGCGATATGCCATAGAGCTTTGCAGATCCAGCAGCACAGGTCTATGGCGCGCGAGGAATAACTCCAAGGCGTCAGCGGAAATTCCCGGCAACGGAGGTGGTTCATAGGTGGTGGAGGGCGGTACACGCAATGGCGCATGGATGCCTTTTTCCACAACGGCGGTGTCGAAGCCAAGCCTGCGCAGCCATGCCGCGACCACAGGTGCGCGTACGCCCTCATCGTCCAGCAGCAGCACGCGGCTACCGCGTACGCCAATGGTCTGGTCAGTGGCCTGCAGCAGCTGTCCGCCGGGTGCATGGCGGGCGCCAGGCAGGCTGCCTGCGGAAAACTCCTCGGCGCTGCGAATGTCCAGCACATAGGTGGTTCGCTGCGGAGTGTCCAGCCATTCCTGGGCTTGCTGGGCCGTGAGTGTGAGGACGCCTGCCTCGACGGCAACCCGCGAAGCAGCGGCTTGGTCTTCGGCATGGGCTTCGGCTGTGTTGGTATCTCGGCGCGTGCTGCCGCGCTCCAACTGCAGGTCAGCCAGTGCCCAGCCCTGGGTGCCATTCTCCAGCGCTACCACCGGATTGGGAATACCCAGGCTGCGCAGAATTTGGGCACCAATGATGCTACGGGTACGGCCTGCGCAATGGACCACGATGGGGGTCTGCGCATCCTTGACCAAGCCTCGCCAACGTAGTGCAAGCTCCCCGTTGGGTACCGATACTGCACCCGGCAATGTCATCTTGCGATGCTCTTCAAAAGTACGTCCATCCAATAGCAGCAAGGGCTCACCGGAGAGTTGGCGCGCGCTGAGTTCATGGGCCGAAATATGCGGCGTCGCATAAGCGAGCTCTACCAGTTCGCCAAAAGTTTTGGAGGGTAGATTCACGCCTTGGAACAGGGTGTAGCCGGCCTTTGCCCATGCGGGGGCGCCACCTGCGAGCACATGTACCTGGGTATAGCCTAAGGCGTGCAGTTCATCGGCAGCGCGTTGTGCAACGCCATCGTCTGCATCTATAAGAACGGTGCGGGTGTCTCTGCGCGGCACCAATTGCACCACTTCCAGCTCTAGGCGGCTGTAGGCCAGTGGTACAGCAAAAAACGGGTGCCCTTCACCGAACTGCCCTGCCTCACGCACATCGAGCAATGCGATTTCTTGGTTGTCATTCAACCACCGTTTCAAGGTGGCTGCAGAAATGTGGAGATGCGATTCAAAAGACATGGGGAGAGCTTGGTGCTGACAAAATAAAGCAGTAACCATAGCGCCGATAGGGCACTCTCTTATGGAAGCTTCTTGAATATGGATAGATGATTTTTGTGGGCAACCAAGGGCCTGTCAGGTTGGTGACGGAAGTTGTCCACGGCAAACCACTTGCCTACGTATTCGAGGACAGCCAGAGCGATCTGCGTCAGGCTGTTGGGCTGGCGAAAAAGTTTGTCAACGACCCACGCATCCGTATAGAGATCGGAGTTTTTTCGAGTCCTGCGCTCATGACCCTGTGGCCCATTTACCAGCGTGCTGGGCTGGTGCAGTTTGGCTTCGCTAATTTCCGTCCCGACTTCACGAAGAGAGGAGATTACATTTGGAACCCCTCTGTCAGTCCAACCAACGCGCAGCCGCTGCTGGCCGACCTAGCAGTGAAGACGCTGGGTTTTAAACGTGTAGCGGTGCTGTTTCTGAACACCGGTTGGGGTCGTACAAGCCGTGATGTATTTGTCAAGCCAGCCGAAGCGCGCGGAGCGCAGGTGGTCAGGGCCCTTACGCTCTGGTGTTGCGCACGCAGGCAGATGGCAACCTGGATGTAAGGCGCACGCACGGTGCGCTGATCGAACTGGAGCCTGGCAACCCAGCTTCTACGGCCCGTACTTCCTAAGCGGGCTATATAAGTCGATCAGAACGCGTGTGCCTGCTGCAATGCCTGGCGTACCGAGGCTACGGCTGAACCTACGGCTGCGCTGTCACGATCACGCGGGTGTGGCGCTGTCACGGGTACTGTTTCTGCAATGCGGCCGGGTGCCGCCTCGAACACTAGCACGCGGTCGCCCAGGTGCACTGCCTCGTCGATGTCGTGGGTCACCATCAGCACCGCGATGCGGTGCGCGCGAGCGACATGCAGCAGCAATTCTTGCAGTTTGAGGCGGGTGAAGGCGTCCACTGCGGAAAACGGCTCGTCCAACAGTAGTACCCGTGGCTGTACCAGCAGGCCTCTGGCGATTGCCACGCGCTGCGCTTGCCCACCTGACAGTTCCTTGGGAAGCCGTTCGCCAAAGCCGGCCAGGCCGACTTCCTGGAGCAGTACTGTCGCTCGTGCGATGTCTTCTGCACCGCGGCCATCGAACGCCACGTTGGCGGCAACTGTCAACCATGGAAAGAGCCGGGGTTCCTGGAAGACAAAGCGTATGTCGCGCGTCGGCGCGGTGATGGCTTGGCCATTCAGTAGAACCTGCCCCTGGTAGTCGCGGTCGAGCCCGGCAACGATGCGAAGGAGCGTGCTCTTGCCGCAGCCACTTGTTCCGACCAGCGTGACGCACTCACCCTCGGCAAGCTGCAAGCGAACATCGTGCAGCACTTCGCTGGCCACGAAGTGCTTGCGTCGAATATGGACGTCGAGCAACGTTGAAAGTGCAGTCATCGCGTGACTACCGTGTCGCGCCAAGCGAGCCAGCGGCTCTCCATGGCCTGCATGCCACTGTCAGTGAGCTTGCCCATGACTGCCAGCAGGACAATGGCTGCCAGCACAATGTCCACGCGACCGGTTTCGCGCCCATCGGTCAGCAGATAGCCCAGGCCCCGTGTTGCTGCAATCAGCTCCGCGGCCACCATGAACATCCATGCCAGGGACAACCCATTGCGCAGACCTGTCCAGATCGCTGGCAGCGCCGCAGGCAACAACACGCGACGCGCCAGAGCGATAGAGCCGAGGCCGGCCATTTCTGCGACTTCGATCAGCTTGCGGTCGACATCCCGCAGTCCTGAAGCGACTCCCATGTAAACGGGAAAGAAGGCGCCTATGGCGATGAGTGCCAGCTTGGCAGCTTCGTCGATGCCAAGCCATAGCAATAGCAGCGGAACCCATGCCAGTGAGGGTATAGCTCGCAACGCCTGGAAGGTCGGGTCCAGCAGTGCTTCAGCGCGCTGACTCAGGCCCACCCAGACCCCTAGGGATATCGCCAATGCGGCACCCAAGATGAAACCGATGAGTACCCGTGCCGTACTGATCAACACATGGTTAGCAAGGTCTCGGCCCGCCAGTTCGACCAATGTGCGAGTGATCTCGCTCGGCGGCGGTAGCAAATGGGCTTCCACCCAACCTTGGCGCACGGCGAGCTCCAGGCCGAGCAGTAGGGTGATGGGAATCACCGCACCCAACCAGCGGGACGGTAGGCGGCGCACGGAGTGCGAGCGCGCGGGCGGAACCTGCCGTACTACGGGTACCAGCGGGGCCATCGATTCCGGCGGCGGCAAGGCGCTCATATCCGTGTCACGCCGCTGCGCCAGTGCTCAAGGCACGGGCGAACTTCGTGTCGACCAGGTCGGTTATGACCTGGTTGAGGTTGGTGCAAGGTTTGACCAGCTGTTCTTCGAGAAGAATCGGCGAGGCGGCTTGCAGGGCCTTGACGTGTTCAGACGAGGGAGTTGGATTGCTCAGGTCGGTGCGCAGTTTCAGCTGCAGAAGCGCAACCTCGAGGCTGACCTTGGCTTCTTCCGACAGGATACGCGCGGCCTCGGTCGTATTGGTCAGCGTCCATTTGCGTGCTTTTTCGTAGGCACTGATCACGCGCTGCACTTCGGCCGGATGGTTTGCCAGAAAATCTTCGCGTACATTCAGAAAGCCATAGGTATTGAAGGCTACGTTGCGGTAGATGAGCCGTGAGCCGGCGTCGAGCTCGCTTGCGGCCATCAGCGGGTCGAGCCCGGCCCAGGCGTCTACTCGGCCCTGTTCAAGAGCTGTGCGCCCATCAGCATGTTGCAGGCTGACATGCTCGATGTCGCTGCGGCGCAACTTCACAGTTTGCAGTGCGCGTAGCAGAAATAGGTAGGGATCAGTTCCCTTTGTTGCCGCAATCTTCTTGCCTTTCAGGTCAGCCAAGGTGCGGATGTTGGAGTCTCTCCGGACTACCAGTGCCGTCCATTCAGGTCGGGAAAAAATATAAGGGGTTCGGATGGGGTTGCCGTTCGCACGGGCGAGCACTGCTGCCAGCCCAGCGCTGGAGCCAATATCGATGCTGTTGGCATTTAGATACTCCAGGGCTCGGTTGCTGCCAGCACTCAGAACCCACTTGACGTCGATACCATCTTTCTTGAATTCCTGTTCTAGCCAGCCGAAGCGCCGCAATACCAGGCTGGTAGGGGAGTAGTAGGCATAGTCGAGCCGAACTTCCTTGAGTGTGTCAGCTGCGCGCGCTATAACAGGCAGCGCAAAGGTCGTAGCGCCTGCAACGGCGCCGTGGAGGACTGAACGGCGTTTCATCAAAATTTCCTACGTGCAAGATTGCAAAGGTGCGATGCTAGCGACGTAGCTGTGCGGCGACAAATTAGAAAAACGTGTTTGTTTATGCGGATGGCGGTAATGAAAAGTAGCCAGCCATGGATGGAGCAGTGACTATGCTGTGGTGTCTATGAGTCTGGCGCAGCGGCCCATTCCATTCTTATGGGGCTTGTGGGTTATGGCGTTCGATGTCGTGCATCGACGTTTTGGCCGGGAATGGCTGCCAGCAGCTCGCGGGTGTAGGCATGTTGCGGGGCTGCAAAAACTGCGTCAGCAGGCCCCACCTCTACCAACTGCCCACGCTACATGACCCCGACCTGGTCGCACATATGCCGCACTACAGCCAGGTTGTGGCTGATCAGCAAGTAGGTCAGCCCGAATTCTTCTTGCAGGTCGCGCATCAGGTTCAGCACCTGGGCCTGCACCGACACGTCTAGCGAAGACGTGGGTTCGTCGCAGACGATGAATGCGGGCCGGCTGGCCAGGGCCCGGGCGATGGCGATACGCTGGCGTTGCCCGCCTGAAAACTGGTACGGGTAGCGCCTGCCGTCGTCCGGCGACATACGTACGCGGCGCAGCGCGTCGGCCACGCGTTCCTCGGTTTCCGCGCGGCTGTGGGTCAGGCCCAGAACCTCCAGGGGTTCTGCAATCAGGCTGTCCACGCGCCAGCGCGGGTTGAGGCTGGCATACGGGTCCTGGAAGATCATTTGAAAGCGCTCGCGCAACTGCACTGCACCTCGAGCGTCGGCCCATCGGTCTATGCCGTCGATCAACACGCGTCCTGCGGTCGGCGGCGTCAGGCCGGCAATGATGCGCGCCATGGTGGATTTGCCCGAGCCCGATTCGCCGACCAGCCCGAAGCTGCTGCCGCCGGGTATATCGAAGCTGACGTCCTGCCCCGCGTGCAGCACCTTTTTCGGCTGCCCTGCCAGGGCGCACAGCAGCCAGCCGGCTGACCGAAAGTCCAGGGTGGTGCAGAGTGTGTGAGCGAGGACGCGCGGGGAGCCTAAAGAGGCAAACACAACCGCGTGCAACGCGTGCTCACAGGATGACGGGATTATGGGTACGGCATCGGGTGCCGACCAAATGCTCGACAACCATGGCAGGTTTCAGGAACGCCCAGCGATGAACGCTGGCAAGGCCACAGGGAGTTGTACTACGAGGAAACCACAGTGCCGTCACCTCGTGGGGCGATGGCGATTCCGGTTCAAGGACCGGGGGGCAGGTAACGTCAGTGATGCCTTGAGGTTCGCGAAGGAGCAGGCCGGGATGGCCCTCGGGAATCTGTAGTGGACGCCGATCCGCGAAGATGCGGTGGTGCGCTCCAAGGCAGTTTATCTGGCCCTGGGCGTGCTGCCCGACGGCAGCCGAGACATCTTGGGCATCTGGATAGAGAACACCGAAGGTGCCAAGTTCTGGATGAAAGTCTTCAACGAGCTCAAGACGCGCGGGGTGCACGACATCCTGATTGCCGTCACCGATGGCCTCAAGGGCATGCCCGAGGCGTTGGGGGTGGTGTTTCCTGCTACGACACTGCAAGCCTGCATCGTGCACCTGATCCGTAACAGCCTGGACTTCGCCAGTTGGAAGGACCGCAAGGCACTTGCTGCGGCGATCAAACCGATCTACACGGCAGTGAGTTCCGAGGCGGCCGGGAGCGAACTGCACGCGTTTGAGGCTGAACTCCGGGGCCAGAAGTTCCCGACCGTCGTGGGGGCCTGGCGCAGGGCCTGGGACAAGGTCATCCCGTTCTTCGCCTTTCCGCCCGAGGTGCGGCGATTGATCTACACGACCAACGCCATTGAGAGTGTGAATGCGAGGTTGCGCAAGATCATCAAGACGCGTGGACACTTCCCTAGCCACGATGCGGCCACCAAGTTGATCTGGCTAGCGCTGCGCAACATCACCGAGGACTGGGGACGGGCGGCCAACAACTGGAAATCAGCAATGAACCAATTCGCGATCCTCCACGAGGACCGGTTCACAAAATTGGGCACCTAAAATCCCCAACCAGTTTCACGAATCGGCAAAGGTTCAACGAGCCTTACACACGGAAATTCGGACACGCCCGGCTAGCTAAGCCATCTATTCCGAGCTAGCCAGTAAAAGCGCTCACTAAGCTCGACTGAACCGATGTCCAAGTTTCAATCGTCTATTAAGCTTAACTTGTCCCGCCAGAACCCTTCAGGGACAGGTTCTGCCATGCCTGCCTCGGTGTTCTCTGCCATATGAGCAGCATTGCTGCTGCCTGGAATAACGCAAGTAACTGCCGCATGGCTTAGGACGAACTTGAGCAGAATCTGCGACCAACTGGTGCAGCCGATTTCGCCGGCCCAGCCCGGCAGAGCCTTTTTCCGGAGACGCAGCAGCAGGTCACCACCACCGAACGGCATATTGACTAAAACAGCTACACCGCGCTCGGAAGCCAGCGGCAACAGACGCTGGGCGGCGCCCCGGTCATCAATCGAATAATTGATCTGTAAAAAATCAAGCTTCTCAGTGCGCAGAATAGCCTCGACCTCGTCGTAGGCTGATGACGTGTAATGGGTAATCCCCAGATATCGCACACGACCAGCGTCTTTCCAAGCGCGCAGAGTCGGCAAATGGGTGCGGTAATCGACAAGGTTGTGCACCTGCATCAAATCGACGGATGCCACCCGCAGCCTTCGCATCGACTCCTCCATTTGGCGTATACCCGCTTCACGTCCGTTCGTCCAGACCTTGGTGGCAATGAACGCGCCATATGGTGGTTTGTGCGCTTGAAGGAGTTTGCCGATCGCAGCCTCGGATTTACCATACATGGGGGAACTGTCGACAACTTTGCCGCCATCTGTAAATAGTGCATCCAGCACCCCTGGCAGCTTGCCAAACCCCGGGCTGCCTGGGGCATGGTCAAAACCCAGCCATGTACCGCAACCGATGACCGGAATGGCTTCGCCGGTCGAGGCAATGAAGCGGGTCTTCATTGTGGTGCTTGCCATGCTGGCGTATTAGTTTGTTGCCCGTAAAAACCAGACCATGCAAGCACCAGTCCGGCAAGAACAATCAGCCCCGCAGCCAACGCACAAACTGCCTGCCAGCTGCCGATGGACCAAGCCCAACCGCCCGCAAGAGCACCCGATGCACCGCCTGTAAAGGTAGTAACCATGTAGATACTATTCAGGCGGCCATGGATAGTGTCACCCAGTCCAAAAATGCGGGTCTGGTTAGCAACTTGACCGCTCTGGACCCCAAAGTCCAGCAGGTTGACTGCCAGTACCAGCGCAGTCACCGATGTCCCCCCCCTGAAAGAAGCAAAGGCCACAGACAGGGCCATCGCCAGCAAGGACACTGTGTTCACGCGGCTCGGCCCCCAGCGGTCGGAGAGGCGTCCTGCTATCGGCGCGAGCAATGCGCCAGGTGCACCCCAAAGCCCAAATAGACCCGCCGCTGCCGGCCCCATGCCGAAGGCAGTACTGGCGAGGTGGAATGCGAGCGTGGCCCAGATCGCCGAGAACGCCGCAAAAAGGCAGAAACTCAGCGCCATCGACAGACGCAGTGGGTTGTGCCTAAGCAGAGGCAAAAGGGAATGCTGCAACTCGGCATAACTGCTAATAGCCGTTTTGGCCGGACGGCTCGGGAGAAAGCTTGGCAAAACGAAGGACAAAGCCAATACTATGGCAGCCTGGAGCAGGTACGGGGCACGCCAGGTTCCGGCAACTTCTGCTACAGCGCCGGAAACAGTACGTGACAACAGAATTCCGAGGACCAGTCCTGTTGTTAGCGCACTCACGATGCGCCCCCTGTGCAGGGGCGTCCCCAAAGTCGTCGCCAGCGGAATCAGCACTTGCGCCACGATCGAAGTCGACGCAATCAGCAGGCTGGCCAGCAACAAAACATAGATGCCCGGAGCAAACGCACCGCTTGTTAGGCCGCATGCGGAAAGCAACAGCAACCGGCGTACTAGCTTCTTCGGATCGGCTATATCGGCGAGCGGCACTACCAGCAGGATACCCAGCGTATAGCCAACTTGTGTGATGACCGCCACCAGAGCCGCCATCTGTGCTGGGACACCGAAAGCTGTAGCCATTTCTGCCAGCAACGGTTGGCACAGGTAAATATTGGCCACCATGACACCGCAGGCCAGGGCCATCATGGCTATCGTGCCACGGCGTGCGCCGTTCAAAGGGATAGACGTGAACATAACGATGCCTTTCAAACTGGTGTCGTGGTGTCCATTGCATCGAACGTCTCGCGCGCTACTTGCAATGCGCTCAACGATGCTGGTAAGCCTGCAGCCATGCCCACCTGCATCTGCACTTCAGTGGTTTCAGCGCGGGTTGCACCATGGCGCAATGCGGCGGAAATGTGCATGCGAACTGCGCCGGAGCCTGTCCCGTCCAATGCGGCGCTGGACACATTGATACAGAGCTCGCGGTTTTTTAGATCCAGGACACGACGGTTGTAGACATGTTCAAACTCCGTTTTAACAATGCGGTGGCCAAAGCCGGGGGCCGTGGCGTCCACCGAATCGATAAAAGCCTGAGGCGGTGAGTCGAATGCGGCTTCGAAGGTTATGCAGCTTTGTTCAAAGAACGTGTCTGACGTCGGTTTTGATGTAGTCGCAATAGTCATAAGAAATCTATATTTGCACATTTAAGTGCAATAGTAGACCAGTGAGTGCAATTTTGTCAAACGCTGACTTCGAATGTTTATAGCTGGTGCGATAGCCGCCGACCGCAATGCGCTTTAGTACGGAGATAAAGCGCATGAGCCGATCTGTACAGGGCGGAGCAAGAGTAGACTTGGCAGTGCAAAAACGCCGAATAATTGACCAGGCTCCCTTAATCATGCAATCTATTTCTTCGTTTCCTTCTTTGTTCGACTCAGTTTTGACCCTTCCAGCAGTGGTTGCTAAACGGGACCTGATACTGGCTGCAGCCAGCCGGGTGTTCATCGAGCAAGGCTTCGAAGGGACCACCATGGCTTTGGTAGCAAAGGCGGCCGGCGTGGCACGCCGCACGCTGTACAACCAGTTCCCTGACGGTAAGGAATCCTTGTTTAGCGCCGTTGCCGAGCGCATGTGGCGCGCGTTTCCGGTCATGGATATTGCCACTGACGAGGATGCACTGTCTGATCCTGAGGCCGGATTGCGACGTATCGGATATGGTGTGGCAGCCTTCTGGGCACCGCCTCTTGCGGTTGCATTTCTTCGCATGGTGATTGCCGAAGGTCCCCGCTTTCCCGATCTGACACGTCGATTTTTTGAAGTAGGCAAAACACCTGCTGTCAGCGCGGTGCGGAACTACATCGCTGAACTCGGTCGACGCGGAACATTGAACGTGATAAATCCGGCTCTCGCATCTGCCCAGTTTCTCGGAATGATCGATGAATCGGTCTTGTGGGTTCGGGTGATGGGAAGCGAAAAAAAGCTGACGAAGGCGCAAATCAACGACGTTGTAGAGCAGGCGGTGACCATTTTCCTCGGGCATTACGGTCAAGCAGAGGGCAAGCTTCGAACGAGCAGTCAAAGTACTAATAGCCCTAAGGCCAAATAATCAACATCAATTGCTGGTAATTCTTGTTTCGGTTTTGAGGGGCTTGCGCCAACGTCTTTTGAGGAGCCTTCATGACTTTCCAGTTGCGTAACATGAAATGTTTCCCCTAAGCGGTAGGATGCAAAGAGTGATTAACGCGGCAATAATGAGTGCCATTCGAAGCTGGTCGCTGCGACTGCAGTTCGCAGGAATACATTGTGGACTCATGCCTTCGCAGATGTCGCAAGGATGGATCGATATCGTTGCCGATTATTTCAACGATCCCAAGATCTCGGCTGTGCATGCTCAGCACCAGTTAGCAGATGTTTTGTCGCAAAAATGATCAGAGCGGTATGGGGGCACTGTAGTTACCATCAATTCAAAATAGCGGCATTCAATTACGCTGATCGCTCAAGCTATCAGCGCACCCGCAAACGAGTAGATCGTTCCGAGCTGCGTCCTTGCAAAGTGTGCGGATTCCTGTTCTAAAGGAGGTACCGCTCCCGGCTCATTCCTTGAGAAATGCCTGGCAATTCACGCAGCATGACCTATGTTGATGCCACCCAAGTGATTGAAGCACATTCAGTCGATGGGTCATGTCGGGGCGAATGCTATGTCAGGAAATCGCAATTCGAAGCGAATCAATCCTGGTATTGGGCATAACACCTCGGCCGTGCCGCCGTGCAGGATCATGATGGCCTTGACAATTGCGAGGCCCAGTCCATTGGACTCGGTGTCGTGCCTGCGCGCTGTGTCGCCACGGTAGAAGCGGTCGAAGAAGCGCCCAAGGTGTTCGGGGGATACGAGTCCGCCATCGTTTTCGACGGCGATCGTCGCACCAGTGGGGCCTTGGGTCCCTCTCAGCCGCACTGTCGTGCCTTTCGTGGCATGTCGCACAGCATTGAGCACCAAATTGTTTATGGCTCGCTGGCACAGTGCAGGTTCGGCATGCACGACCCCTTCGGCCACGATCTCGAAGCGCAGCCCATTTTCATCGGCGGGCCCTTCAAAGTAGTCGGCGATTTTCTGCAAGGTGTCGCTTAGCGAAATCTCATTACGCTCGATGCTTAACGCAGCATGGTCGGCCTGCGCGAGGAACAGAATATTCTCAGCGATTGAGCGCAACCGGTTCAACTCTTCGAGATTCGATTCGAGCGTCTCGCGGTATTCATCGGCCGGGCGCAGCAAACGAAGCGCCACCTGGGTCTGGCCGATCAATGCGCCGATGGGCGTTCGAATTTCATGCGCGAGGTCTGCCGAAAACTGCGACAGGCGCTCATAACCGAATGCAATGCGGTCAAGCATCGCATTGACGGCCTCCACCATCTGCCGCACTTCGTGCGGCAGCCTCCGCGCGTCAAGGCGTGCTGCAAGATTGATCGGACCGATCTGCTCCGTCTTTGTTGCGAGTTCGCGCAAGGGCCGCAGACCGTGGCGCATCACGGTGTAGGCGAGCAGCGTTGCAGCGAGCATTGCAACTGCGCTCGCTAGGAAGATACGGTCGCGCAACGCGGTGATCATCTCCATTTCATTGAGAAACGGGTGCCCCGCGACAATCTCAATTGGCTCGCCATCTTCACCAGAGCGGGCAATGGCTGCCACCCAGTGCATCGGTATGCCGGCATGCGTCTGCGTCAATACGTCGTCCAACGTCAGCGGACGGTTGATCGCCGCCGTCGCAAGCTCTGGCACTGGCACCCGCTCAGGGTTGACCTGAATAAACGGGACTGCGCTAGGCCGGCGGAGTAGCAACACATCGCGCTCTGCGCCAAGCATTGTCTCGGATAACACTGGCCGATCGCGCAGACCGGTTACCGTGTAGCTGTCACCGACCAACCGGCGGAAGTGCTCTACACGGCCGATCAGTAGCAGGTCCTGATACCGGTTCATTGACATCCGTGCCGTCTGATAGAAGTACATTCCCAGCGAGGCGGTAACCAGGCAGGCGACGAGGGCGAGCAACAGGGTCGCCCGCGTGGCAAGCGAGTTTGTCGAGTTACGGGTCACGATCTTCATGTGCCATCGCCAAAGCTGTAGCCGATGCTACGCACGGTATGAATCAGCTTCTTGTCGAAGGGCTGGTCGATCTTTGCGCGCAGCCGCTTGACTGCTACATCGACGACGTTGGTATCGCTGTCGAAATTCATGTCCCATACTTCCGAGGCGATCTGCGTACGAGATAGCGCTTCGCCCTCCCGCCTGATTAAGAGATGCAGCAGTAGGAACTCTTTGTTGGTCAACATAATTTCGACGCCTCCACGTGTGACCTTACGTCGCAAGACGTCGAGCCTCAGGTCAGCACATTCGAACACCTCAGCCTCACGCACCACGCCGCGGCGCAGCAACGTGCGGATGCGCAAGACCAGTTCGGTGAACGAGAAGGGTTTGACAAGATAGTCATCGGCACCGAGCTCAAGGCCGTGAATTCGGTCATGCAACTGGTCGCGGGCACTGAGAAAGAGGACCGGCAGGTCGCGTCGCTCACGCAGTGCCCCCATAATCTGCCAGCCATCAATGCCCGGCAACATCACGTCGAGCACCACCAGCTCGTAGGTATTCTCTAACGCTATATGCAGCCCATCGGTTCCGGTGCGTGCGAGGTCTACGGCATAGCCGCACTCTGTCAAGCCCTTCTTCAGGTAGTCACCCGTCTTCGGGTCGTCTTCAATCACCAGGATGGTCATGCGTCGAAATTTTCTCCGAAAACCTCGGCTGTATTAATGACATTTTTGTAATCAATACGTCACTCATAGGAGCTTGAGCTTGCATAGACTTGCGCTGTCTTCCACTATTGAAAGCTTCAGATGCGTAAACTAGACGGGCTCCTCAACACCTTGATGATACCGGCGCTACTTGCCAGCGCCTTGGTAATCAGCGCTACGGCTACCATGGCACAAGAGGTACCGCCCATCGGGGTGCGCGGCGCGATCACTGCAGTCGATGGCGACGCAATGAAAATCCACACCATCCGCGGCGAAGATGTGACTGTAAGCCTGACAAAAAGCACCCAAATCCGTGGTGTAACGCTCGCCAATATCAGCGAAGTCGTGCCCGGCAGCTACATCGGTTCCGCAGCAACCCCCCAGCCGGACGGCTCCCTCAAGGCGCTGGAGATTCACGTCTTTCCGCCTGACATGCGTGGCACCGGTGAAGGTCATCGCGCATGGGATCTCGGCAAAAACGGCACCATGACTAATGGCACCATTGGCGATCTCGTTGTAAGCAATGGCCGAACTATCATCGTCAAGTACAAGAGTGGCGAGAAGAAGATCGTGATACCGGAGGACGTGCCTATCGTTAAACTCGAATTCGGCGACCGTTCACTACTTGTGCCGGGCACAAAGGTCGTGCTGCTCGCAAAGAAGGACGCGGGTGCGAATTTGAGCGCACTCTTTATCTCCGCAGGTAAAAACGGCGTTACGCCGCCAATGTAATGCATATACACCCGTTTGCGGTTCGTATTGCGCACTGGACCAACGCCCTTGCTTTGGCGTGTATGGCGATGAGCGGCTGGGGCATTTACAACGCCTCGCCAATCTTCCGGTTCAGCATCCCAGCCTGGGCAACGCTGGGAGGGTGGCTCGGCGGCTCGGTTGCCTGGCACTTCACGGCGATGTGGTTACTTGTTGTCAACGGCCTGTTCTACGTGGTTTACGGTTGCGTCAGTGGGCACTTCAAGCGACATTTTCTGTCGCTGCGGGGGCGCGAAATCGCCCGTGATGCGCTACTCGCATTGCGTGGGCGTTTACCTCATCAGCCTGGCATCTACAACGCGGTTCAACGGTTGCTCTATGTGGTTGTCCTGTTACTGGGTGTACTTGTCGTCGCCTCGGGCCTCGCGATCTGGAAGCCGGTGCAGTTCGCTGCGCTCGCCGAGCTATTCGGGGGGTTCGACACGGCGCGCTCGATACACTTCATTGCGATGGCGGGCATCGTTGGCTTCGTCGTCATTCACCTCGCATTGGTCGCTATCGTGCCACGAACCTTACTGCCCATGGTGACCGGGCGTTCACATCGCGCAGCAATCAGCTCATGAGTTCAAACCGAAAACTTCCGCGCCCGGTGCTCGCTGATCACGCCAGGCAGTTCGTAGACTTGGAGCGTCGGCTGATGCTGCGTTCATCCCTCTCTATCGGCGCACTAACGATGCTTTCGGGTTGCAATCTGCAGGACGGTGATCGGGTCGATCGCGTCCTGTGGGCGATGTCGCGTTGGAATGATCGCACGCAGGGGTGGCTCTTCAACCCAAAACGCCTTGCACCAACCTATGCGGCCAGCCAGATTACGAAGCCGTATCCGTTCAACGCGTTCTATCCGGAGTTCGATGCGCCTGAAATTGAGCTCTCGACTTATCGGCTTGAAGTCTCCGGCCTAGTCTCTGACAAACGATCTTGGACGGTCGAACGCCTGCGCCAATTGCCACAAGCGGCGCAAATCACTCGCCACATCTGTATCGAAGGCTGGAGTGCAATTGGCGAATGGCGGGGCGTACCGTTCCGCACATTTTTGGAGCGCATAGGAGCAGACACAACGGCGCGTTACGTTGGCTTTAAGTGCGCCGACCGCTACTACTCGAGCTTAGACATGGCAACCGCGTTGCACCCACAAACGCTGTTGGCACTCGATTTCGGCGATGCGCCGTTGCCTACCCAATATGGCTTTCCCTTGAAGCTGCGCGTGCCGACCAAGCTCGGCTTCAAGAATCCAAAGCACATTGCAGCCATCTTCGTAAGCAACACCAACCCTGGTGGCTATTGGGAGGATCAGGGCTACAACTGGTACAGCGGCCTGTGACACTAATTAAGACAATGGCGATGCGCGCTGACTTTGAATGTTCCTCCTAATGACTCGCGCTAAAGCGAAGGAGCAACGAAAGCTTTGTCTATCCATGCGAGTGGCGCGAGGTCTTCGAGGGGGAGGGCATACGGTCCAATGGTTTCGGCGTTCGAAATCAGATGGAACGGGCGTCGCTGATGCATTGGCAAGACATGTCCGTCGAACTTCGTTGATCGGCATGTTGTTCGACGTTGACCGTATAGCTGCAATCTACTCCGATTGATCGAATGGCGACAAATGTTGATCGAAAATCAACGAAATTGCTTTTCGTTGGTTGAGATAATTGCCCACTATTATGGACAGCATAAACGTTGGCATGACCACTCCCCTTTTTCTTGCAAGGTCATCACTCTCAGTTGTGTGGCCAGCCGTTGTCCCAGTCTCGACCCGATTGAGGACAACTGCAATTGTCCGCATAAATAACCTTCGCGCTATGCGCCCGCCTATGATGGCCATTGCGCCTACGCAGTATCCGAAGGCCGTAAGAGCGGAGGCATTCCGGAGTTATGGCAGGTCGTCGGAGGGCATTTGTATCTGCTTTGCTCTAAGTCGGCATTTGATAAGTGGACATCGGAGTTCGACACACGGTTGGTGCGGGCAAATGAGAACTGGTTGAAGCTGGAAACATTACCAGCTGCCCGTCCTAACCCAGCGCCATCGCCGACACATGCGTCGGCACCTGCCACGCCCTAGCGGAAAAATCTGACGCTTGGCCCTACAGTGATACAGGCGATGCTATGGCAGTAGGCAAAGGTTGGGGCTATGGCTGAATATCATCCTGGATCTCGGCGGATCATCTAAGGGGATGCACCCGCCAAACAAGCTAATGCTGCCCGCGTTATTGTCCTTTTTTATGACGCACCGAAAATCACATCGAGCACTTGCAGCTCGTCATCTGACAGGGATGTAAACAGCATGGTCATGGGGGCGATGTTGGCAAGTAGCGGTTTGCCCTCTGTTCGATTCAGACCGGGCATTCGTAACTCAAGCGCCTCTGAAGTGCTCAAGCACCATTTGTCTTGCCCAACCAAACCGATAAATCCATCAGCGCATCCTTCAGTGCGTTGAAACGCGGCCTGCCAAGGTGCTCCATCCACTCCATTTCAACGACTTCAACACAGTTACGCATGAGTTTCAGCATGGATGCGCCGCGCTCGGTCATATGCACAACGGCGGACGCAGCGGTTGGCCCGGCGTGACGCTTTATGTAGTCACGTCTTTCCAGCTCGACTAGAACGTAATTCATGGCTTGGCGGGACATGTTGCACCGCCTGGCCAGCTCTATGGGACGTTGTCCATGCGGCCCTGGATACATGAATACAGATAGCTCAGTTGCAGACACATCAAAACCTTGCTCGTTGACCGTTTTCAGCATACGCAGCACCACATGTTCGCGAGGAATCCGCAGCAATGCGCCTATGAGTGGTTTCCCAATATGGGGAGTTTGGGAGGCAGGAGCTTTTTTGATGGAGTTGGCCATTTGGTAAAAATTCTGTACACTCAATCTGTAAAATAATTTTACATAGGAGTGTGTCATGGAAACGAACGCAACGCCAGGCGACCGCAATGTGGTCAATGTGGGGCAACTTGAAATCCGCTACTTACAAGGGGCAACCAATGCCAGTCGCATGGGGTGTTTTGAGCTGACGGTTCCACCTGGTTCCAACGTTCCCCTGCCTCATAGCCACGCAGCAAGCGAGGAACTGATCGTCGTATTGGAAGGGACCTTGCGCTTTACTGTGGGAAACGAGACACGCGACTTGCAGCCGGGCCAAAGCATGTCGACACCACCGGGTGAAACACATGGATTTAGCAACCCCCATGCGGTGATCGCAAGAGCCCTGGTTGTCAATACACCCGACATCGGCATTGGATACTTCCAAGATATGGCCGCAATCATCAACGCAGGCGGGCCACCGGACAAAGCCAAGTTGCTCAGCACGATGCAGCAATACGGCTTGGTACCCGCTGTGCCTCGTTCCTAGTCAGGCTGCCAAAAACGGATAGATCAAATTCACCAGCACGCACAGAAAGGACGCACCATGACAATTTTGCTCACCAGTGAAATACAAGGGCAAACACAGCAAAGCTACGACGACATGATTGATATGCTGAGAGAGCCTTTGAAGCAGGCAGATGGGTTCGTTATGCACACGGCTCATCCCATTGAGGGTGGATGGCGCATCATGGAAATATGGAAATCAAAAGACCAGCTGGATCGATTCTTTGCGAAGTATGTCGCACCCAATATTCCTTCGGGCGTCCAGCCAAAGATTGAGGTGAAATCTCTCCACAGTCTTGTAACACCCGAAATGGGATGAGCGTAATCTGAATGAAATTCCGTCCAGAGGAGTCCGCAGAATGCGGGACACCTGTATGGCTCGTCACCCGTCGCACAATTGGCGTGCTTCCGGTTTACAGTTGAATTTGCATGCACCATGCATGCGGATCGTGGAATTGGGCATTCAGATAGCAGCCACTCGTGAGGACTCCTTGCGCTGCTAAAACTTCCCTGCCTACGGCCGCTTCAGGCGGCGGATTCAACCGGTCAATGCAACACATTCGCGGAACATCTCAGCGGGCGTAGAAAGCCGAGCGTCTTGCACGGCCTCTCATTCAATTGTCTCGCAATCGCGTTGAGTTGTAGCTGTGAGTAGCCCGAGATATCGATGCCCTTTGGCATGTATTGCCTGAGCAGCCCATTGGTGTTCTCGTTACTGCCGCGTTGCCAGGGACTGTGAGGATCACAGAAGTAGACCTGGATATCGGTGGCCATCGTGAATTGCTTGTGACCGTGCATCTCCAGGCCCTTTTTTAGCAGTTCATTGGCCTTGTTCAAGAGGTCCTGCTCAAGCCGCAGCTGCTGGACTTCGCGGCACAGGACCTCAACCTGGCGCTCAAGCTCTTCGCGCTCTCGCTCCTGCGGGGATTGATTGGTGCGTTTCATGGATGCAAGTGTCTCACGTCCCAGAAGCTGGTTCTTCTAGTTGTACAACGTTGGCCCACAATGCCAACGACGGCCGTCCTGGTGCTCCTAGTTGGATTGACTGTCTCTCAGGCGTTCAACATGCTGTTTACAGCGTTGAAAAGTAAAGGACAAATCACATTTGAGGGCGCGGATTTGCTAAGAAATGCTGGACAACGCGGTCGAGTGTTGACCACTCGGCAGCATCAACTGTTTGACATCGGCCACGACTTCCATTTGGTGCATGTGAGTTTCTGCATCGGCCATATGTTCCTCCATCAGGGCATGCACCTTATCCGCATCCTTCGCATGAAAGGCCAAAAGCAATTGCGTGTGGTAATCAACATTCGCCTTACCAAGCTCGTGACCGTCCAAGGCATTTTTGTAAACCATCAGATCGGTTAGAAGATCGTTAAGAAATCGGCAGACGAACGCCAAAACAGGATTGGTGCAACACTCAGCAAGGATAGAGTGAAAAGCAAGTTCTGCCTCGCGGTGAGCGCGTAACTCTTCTGCGTTGGTTACCGGCATCGCACAGAATTTAATATTTTCTTGCAACCGCTCAAGGTGACGCGGTGTCAAAAGTCCCACGACGCTTGCGGCAAGTGCTGGCTCAAGTACTTTGCGCAGTTGATAGATGTGATGTCCGTTCAAGGTATGGAAATGCAGGAAATTTCGCAACGGTTCGGAAGCATGTTCGTGCGTCATTTCCTGTAAAAATGCACCACCACCAGGACCTGTACGGATGGAAATCAACCCACGAACCTCGAGAGCCTTCAGCGCTTCCCTCACCGTACTCTTCGAATAACCAAACAGCTCAACCAGTTCCTTTTCGTTGGGTAGCTTATCGCCTGGCTGTTTGCGTTCTGCAACGATCCAGCGTTTCACATCTTCGACGATTAGATCGGAAAGTTTCTGGCGGGTTCCCCTGCGCGGCGCCATGGTCATGCGTTGTCCTGTGGTTCAAATTCACATGATAAACCGGATAGAAAAAGGGCCGTCAATCCCCTGACGCCATGGCCGACACTGGGAAATTATTTCGCACCAACCGAATGCGGCTAAATAGTGGCTCATCGTATGTGGTCTACAGACGAGCCGAGGGCTCCATGTCCTGCAGCTCCGGGGCGTAATCCACCATCTATGACTTGGGGACTGCAGTATGCCTTACGCACCTAGCCCGCGATTGGTCGCATCATCCACGCGCCGCTAGCAGCGGCGTTACACACAAGCGCCTTTCTGTCCTTTAGCAACTGCTGGTACATACCGCTCTTACAGCGGCTGATCAGTTCGCAGCGCTTCTTTATCAGTCTCTAGGGCAGATAAGGAGTTACCTAAGTGCACACAGTATGGATGCCACCGCGCGCATCACCCGAAAAACCTTTAGCACATATAAATTTTTTCCACAATACGCCATTGTGCCTATGCATTTAACCTATTTATACGGTTAAATTTACAACATCAACTCGAACCGCTTAAATTTTTTATGACAACCGCTCAGCCAAGAACACCCCTGTGGGCCGCAATTCCCACACCCTTCTCCCCCAGCTTGGCACTTGACGAAGATGGAATACGGCACAACACGCAACGATATATCGATTTGGGATTGCGTGGCATCTTCTGCAATGGCTTGATGGGGGAAGTGTGGGCGCTGAGTCATCCTGAGCGACGAAGAGTTGTTGAGGTGCTGATCGACGAGAGCAAAGGACGGCTCGGTATCTCAGTTGTCGTTTCGGCATCGTCCCTTGAAGAAACGCTGGAACTGGGTGCTCACGCAAAAAAAGTAGGCGCCGAACACGCCGTGTTGATGGTACCCACATCTGGACCCAGATCGGACCAGCAGCAGCTTGACTATTTTCGGTACATCTGCACTCGACTGGACATGCCGGTGGTGATCTTCAATGCGGCAACTGCAGCAGGCAGCCCTCTGAAACCCGAGGTGTTCTCGCAGCTCTGCGAAATCCCACAGTTGAAGATGCTGAAAACCACGGCGTATGCTGAGAACGATGCGCTTCGTCTAGCTGCGCGAAACGGAGTGGTCGTCAGCGATCCACTGGAAGAACATTTTTTTGCAAGCTACACGACCCATGGTCAGCGCATTCTGTATGCGGATCCCGAACCGTTCCTTTACCAAGTCCCCGGCTACCGCCCCCTAAGGGACTACACGGAAAAGCTCGATTTGGGCCTTAAGACACAGGCTGAAAGGGATTTTGCGGCACTCGCTGAACTTCGCAGCGTGTTCAACAACTGGGTAATGGCCCCATTGATGCGCGGCCACATGCCATGCGCAGCGCTCAAACATTGGTGCAATCTGATCGGTCTTGCAGGTGGTTCCGTGCGCCAGCCACTGCATTCATTGTCGAGTGCCGACAAGCAAAAACTGGAAACCGACCTGAGGAACTGCAATGCACCCGGTCTGACCTTCTCCGTACGCAATTGATCTTTTTTCCCCTTAACTCCTGGAGCTCAGATGAACACCCATCCTATTGACCGTCGATCACTTTTGAAACTGCTTGCAGCAGCCGGTACCGTGCCTTATGCGCTAGGCCAAAGCACCGCCCATGCGCAAACACCGCTCACCGTAGGGATTCTTTACTCTGGTTCGAAGCAGGACTATGGGTACAACCAATCTCACGCCCAAGCGGCTTTGGCGCTCAAGAAGGTGCCGGGCATCAAGGTGGTCGAAGAAGAGCGGGTCCCTGAAACGATCGCCGCTCAGCGCAGCATGGAGGGGATGATTCGGCAGGACGGTGCCAAGCTTATCCTCGCCACATCTTTCGGCTACTTCAAGCCCCATGTCCTCGAGATGGCAGCCAAGTATCCGGATGTGACCTTTGCCCATACAGGCGGTGTGTGGCAATCCGGCATGCCCGAGAACGTCGGAACGTTCTATGGCTACATCTTTGCGGCCCAGTACCTTTCCGGCGTCGTCGCAGGTCACATGACGAAGAGCAAAAAGCTTGGTGTCGTCGCCGCGAAGCCGACTCCCAACTTAGTTCGCAGCATTAATGCCTTCACGATCGGAGCGCGCTCGGTCGATCCGACGATTCAAGTTCAAGTCATTTTTACAGGGGACTGGGTACTCCCGGTTCGGGAAGCCGAGTCAGCGAACACTCTCGCCGACCAAGGCGTCGATGTCATTGCCTGCAACGTCGATAGCCCGAAGGTGGTAGTGGAGACGGCGGAGAAACGAGGGGTGATGTCCATCGGGTATCACTCAAGTCAAGCGGATGTCGCACCCAAGCTGTTTCTTACCGGGGCGGAGTGGAACTGGATTGAGCCCTACATGGCGTTCGTCGATGGCGTGCGCAAAGGAAGCAAGCCGACTCACTATCTGCGCGGCGGACTGACGGAAAACTTTGTGAAGAACACGCCGTTCGGCAAGGTGGTCTCTCCACAGGCCAGAGCTGCGGCAGACAAGGCGCGATCAGAACTGATCGCGGGCACCCGGATCATCTTCAATGGACCGCTGAAAGACAACAAAGGTAACGTCGTCATTCCAGCGGGAACTGCGCTTAGGGATAACGATCGGGCACTCGATCCGATCAACTATCTCGTCGAAGGTGTGATCGGCCAGATGTAAAGAAGAACTGCCCCATGCAATCGACCATCCCCATTCCGCCGGCCAAGCCAGCCTGGACACTATCGCCCCTTCAGATCAGCGCCTTGTTGCCCGTCTTGGCGGTGCTTGCAGCCTCGGCGGTATTTGCGGGCTTTGTGGCGTTCTACGGCCGCAATCCCCTGGAGGTTTTCAGCCTCATCATGCAGGGAGGGTTCGGCAGCAGCTTCGCCTGGCAAGACACGCTTTCTCGCGCCGCGCCACTTATCCTTGTGGGCTTGGCAGTGGCCATTCCAGCCCAGGCTGGGCTGGTGATCATCGGAGGCGAAGGAGCGCTGGTGATTGGAGGTCTTGCAGCGGCGGTTGTCACATTGCCGTTTGCAAGTTCGTTTCCGCTGTCCATGCAAGTTGCCATGTTGGCCGCAGGTGCTTTGGTGGGTGCGGCGTGGTTTGCCGGCGTGGGCGCATTGCGCCAGTTCCGAGGATTGAACGAGACCATTTCAAGCCTGCTCCTGTCCTACATTGCACTTGCAGCCTTCCACCATCTTACGGAAGGCCCACTGCGCGATCCGGCGAGTTTGGACAAACCCTCCACGCACCCCATCAACACGCAATACATGTTGCCGGTAATACCAGGAATTGACGTGCACGTTGGCTTGGCGATCAGCATCTTGCTCGCAGTGCTTGCCTATGTGGTGCTGCGCTTCACGCATTGGGGATTCGCACTGCGCGTCGTCGGCGGGAGCACCCGGGTGGCGAAGATGGTCGGTCTGGCGGTCAACCGCTGGGTGATCGGTGCAACCGCAGTGGGGGGCGCCATGGCCGGTTTAGCCGGAGCCATTGAAGTCGCCGCCGTGCAGGGTACCGCCAACTCTTCCCTCATTGTTGGCTATGGAAACAGTGGCATTTTGGTGGCATTTCTCGCTCGCCACCACCCGCTGGCGATCATTCCAATCGCCTGTTTGATAGGTGGAATGCAGGCGAGCGGCAGCCTTCTGCAACGTCGACTAGAACTTCCGGATGCGACCATCCTGGTCTTTCAAGGTCTGATTTTTGTCTGCGTGCTGGTTGGCGATGCGCTTGCGCAGAAGCTCAACGAGTCAAAAAGGAGTTGATGATGGAAACCACCACCCTTGGATGGGCTACCTTGCCCCTCGCCCTTCTCGGCGGCGCCATCCGCGTCTCCACTCCCTTCATTTTTGTGAGCCTCGGCGAACTCGTGACCGAAAAGTCAGGTCGAATCAACCTTGGCTTGGAGGGGAATCTTGTGCTGGGCGCAATGGCTGGGTATGCCGTTTCGTTCCTCACCGGCTCACCTTGGCTCGGTGTCCTCGCCGCAGGCATGGCAGGTATGTTCTTCGGTTTGCTACACGGCCTGCTGTGCAGTGTAAAGCGGGTCAATGACACCGCCATCGGCATTAGCCTCATGGTGCTGGGCACCGGCTTGGCTTTCTTCTGGGGAAAGCCGTTTATCGAACCCAAGGCGCCAGCACTGCCGTCGATTCCACTCGGGTTTTGGTCGGATATTCCGCAACTGCGCTCGGCATTGGACATCAACTCACTTTTTTTCGTCGGCATCTTTTTGGCGATCGCTGTCTACGTTTTCCTCAATCGTACTGGCTGGGGATTGGTGTTGCGTACCGTCGGAGACAGTGAGGATGGTGCGCGTGCCCTTGGCTTCCCCGTACTGGGCATTCGAATTGCAGCGACGATGTTCGGAGGCTTTCTCGCCGGTGTTGGTGGCAGCTTCCTCTCGTTGTCATATCCAGGCAGTTGGAGTGAAGGGCTTTCCAGTGGACAAGGGATCATGGCTGTCGCGCTCGTCATCTTCGCACGATGGCGTTCGATGAGCGCACTCGGCGCCTCCCTCCTGTTTGGGGCGGCCGGTGCATTGGGCCCCGCTCTTCAAGGCGTCGGGGTCACCGGCTATTACTACCTGTTCAATGCCGCGCCGTATGTCCTCACGCTGGCGATCATGATCGCATCGACCTCCCGGGCCGCGCCGTTTGCCGATGCACCTGGTGAACTGAGCCTGCATCGATAACCCGACTGACCTACGCAACATTCCCAAGGAATAACCATGAACGCGCTCAAACTAGACCTTGTGGGCATGACGAAAATTTTCGGATCGATCGTTGCCCTGGACCATGTATCGCTGTCAGTCGCGGCAGGTAGCGTCCACGCTTTACTTGGAGAAAATGGCGCTGGCAAGAGCACATTGGTGAAATGCCTCGTTGGTTTCTATCAACCCGACGAAGGTCAGATCAGTATCGATGGGAGCGCACACCGAATCGCATCACCGAAAGACGCTGATGCATTGGGTATTGGCATGGTCTACCAGCATTTCACACTGGTGCCATCCATGACGATTGCACAGAATCTCGTGGTTAGCCGTGCCAAATTACCAGGGTTCATCAACTGGAAAAAGGAGCTTCAGGTTCTGGATGAACTGACGAGTCGGCTGCCTTTTCACCTGAACCTCAACATCCGTACGTCGCAGTTGTCAGCTGGCGAAAAACAGAAGGCCGAACTGGTCAAACAGTTGTATCTTGGTCGACGTCTTCTGATCTTGGATGAACCCACTTCGGTTCTGACACCGCAGGAGGCCGACCAAGTGCTTGGCTACGTGCGAAGCCTCGCGAAGGATGGCCAGGTAAGTGCAATCTTGATTACGCACAAGTTTGATGAGGTACGCCGTTACACCGATGATGTGACGGTACTGCGTCGCGGAGCGGCTGCATGCAGCGCGTCTGTGTCACTACTGTCCAATGATCAGTTGGCTGAAGCCATGATAGGTGAGCCGTTTTCAAAACGGACCGACTCCCTCGCCGTTCGAGCGACAACGGTGGGCGGTGTAGCGCTTTCCGTTAACAACCTTACGGTCAAGAACGATCTTGGGCTGTCAGCGGTGCATGACCTGGGCATTGAAGTGCGCGCGGGAGAGATCGTGGGTGTTGCAGGCGTGTCTGGCAACGGGCAGCTTGAGATGGTTGAGGCCCTAATGGGGCAACGAGACCGTGCTGGAGTCGTCAAGGTGGCGGGCCAAGAATTCCACGGAACCCGGAAGGAAATTGCGCGCCTTGGGGTCTACGGCCTACCACAGGAACCACTGAAGAACGCTTGTGTGGCCCGCATGTCGCTGGCTGAGAATCTTGCACTACGCAACTTTGACCGTCCACCGCTACGGCGGGGCATTTTTCTTTTACGTAAACCCCTTATGGAACAAGCAGCACGTTTGGTCAAACAGTTCCGTGTCAAAACGCCTGGACTTGAGGCACGCGTGAGCTCGCTGTCTGGCGGAAATGTACAGCGCGCAGTCCTTGGCCGAGAGCTGAACAAAAACATGAAACTGTTGATTGCGTCCAACCCAACGTTTGGCCTCGACTTTATGGCGTGTGAAGAGACACACAATCGAATTCTCGATGCGCGCAACAACGGTGCCGCCGTGCTGCTCATTTCCGAAGACTTGGATGAATTGATCAGTTTGGTGGATCGCGTCGTCGTCATGAACGCTGGTCGAATCGTCTATGAGACTTTGGCCAAAACGGCGGATAAGCTCGTCATTGGCAAATTTATGGCAGGTACTGACATAGCTCCGGCCTTGTTCTGAATACTGCAGCAAAGTACGATCGCAGTAGTAGCTCCCCTGATTGGCGGTCCTGGGTGTTAGAGCCGATCCAAAACTGACCAACTGGGGGTGCGGATAAAAACTTGGACTACCTGAAAGTAGTTCATGTATTCCTACGAAGATCGAATTCGAGCAGTCAAGCTCTACATCAAACTGGGCAAGCGAGTCGCAGCGACCATTCATCAGCTGGGATACCGCCGCGCTCACCGATGCTTTTACGTCAACCCAGCCACTTGCGCACGCGCTGGCCCAAGACCTCACGGCTGATGCCATAGCGATCATGCAGCGTGGGCAAGGCTCCGGCATCCAAATACTGATCGGGTAAGCCAGCCAACTCGAATCCCGCCGGCTGCACCCGATTGCGCAGCAGGGCACTGGAAACCGCCTCACCCAGCCCACCGATGACAGAATGGTTCTCAGCAACCACCACCAAGCGATGCTGGTATTTGACGGCTTCAATGATGGCGGCCTCATCCAGCGGCTTGATAGTCGGGCAGTGCAGCACGGCCACACCAATGTTGTCCTTGGCCAGATCAGCAGCTACTTCCAGCGCGCGCATCGTCATGATGCCGCTGGAGATCACCAGCACATCCGCACCTTCGCGCAGCATCTTGGCCTTGCCCAGCTCGAACTTGTAGCCCTCCACTTCATCCAGCACCATGGGCACGCTGCCACGCAGCAGGCGCATATAGACCGGGCCCTTGTGGGCGGCGATCTGAGGCACGGCCTGTTGGATATCCAATGCGTCGCAGGGGTCCACGATGGTCAGGCCGGGAATGCCGCGCATCATGGCGATGTCTTCGGTGGCCTGGTGGCTGGGGCCGTAGCCGGTAGTCAAGCCCGGCAAGGCGCAGCACATCTTTACGTTGAGGTTTTCTTCCGCAATCACCTGGTGGATGAAGTCATAGGCGCGCCGGGTGCCGAATACCGCATAGGTGGTGGCAAAAGGCATGAGGCCTTCCTTGGCCATGCCGCCGGCCGCTGCCATCAGCAGTTGTTCGGCCATGCCCATCTGGAAGAAGCGCTCCGGGTAGGCTTGGGCAAACAGGTGTATGTCGGTGTACTTGCCCAGATCGGCGGTCAGGCCGACGATTTCGGGGCGGTTGGCGGCCAGCTCGACCAGAGCCTTGCCAAAGGGCGCCGCGACAACCCGTTGCCCCTCGGACGCAATTGAGGCAATCATGGCGGAGGTAGTCAGACGGGGTTTCTTTTCTGCGGTGGGGGTGTTCATGCCTTGGCTCCTTCTGCCTGTGCGTCGTCAAGAATCTGGAGGGCCTTTTGCCACTCCGGCGGGTCCACGCGAATGAAGTGATTTTTGTCACGGGTCTCCAGGAACGGAACGCCTTTGCCCATCAACGTGTTGAACAGGATCACCCGTGGTTTGGCTTCGGTCAGATTGCGCGCGGTGTCAAAAGCGTTCAGCACAGCAGCCATGTCATTGCCGTCTACCCGTTGCACATGCCAGCCAAAAGCCAACCATTTGTCGGCCAGCGGCTCAAAGCCCATGATCTTGGTGGACGGGCCATCGGCCTGCTGGTTGTTGATGTCCACCAGGCAGATCAGGTTGCCCAGGCCATGGTGGGAGGCGGACATGGCCGCCTCCCAAGTGGAGCCTTCGTCCAGCTCGCCGTCGGACATGGAGTTGTAGACAAAAGCCTTGCTCTGCTTATGGCGCAGGGCCAGTGCCATGCCCACGCCAATCGGCAAGCCCTGCCCCAAGGATCCGCCGGAAATTTCCATGCCAGGCGTGTAGCTTGCCATCCCAGACATGGGAAGGCGACTGTCATCGCTGCCATAGGTTTCCAACTCGTCTTCGGCAATGATCTTCGCTTCGATCAGCGCCGCATAATGGGCAATGGCGTAGTGGCCGTGCGACAGCAGGAAACGGTCGCGCCCTTCCCATTCGGGATCAGCGGCGCGGATGTTCATTGCATGGCCATAGGCCACGGCCAGCACGTCGGCCCAGCCCAAGGCTTGGCCGATATAGCCCTGGCCCTGGACCTCACCCATGCGCAGGGCATAGCGACGAATGCGGTACGCGCAGTCTTTGAGTTTGGTGGTGGAATCAGACATGATGTCCTTTGCAGTGAAGTAGAAATCTTTTGATCAACCCAGAAGGCCAATCGAGAACCAGGGCACAAAGGCCACGAAGATCAGGCCCGCCAGCAACGCGCCCAGATAGGGCCATATGCGCTTGACGGCGACATCGGGGTGCACTCGGCCAATCGTGCATGCGGCGTAGTAGCCCAGACCAAAGGGTGGCGCAAACAGGCCAATGCCCATCGCCAGAATGATCACCATGGCGTAATGCACCTCATGCACGCCAATGGCTCTGGCTACCGGGAACAGGAGTGGGGCGAACAGCACCATGGCCGGGATGCCTTCGAGCACACTGCCCAACACCACAAATGCGGCGATGGACACCATCAGGAAACCGTACTTGCCACCCGGAACACTGGTCATCAGATGGGCCAGGCTGTGTGAGAAGCCCGATTGGGTCAAAGCCCAGGACATGCCCGTTGCTGTACCGATGATGAACAGGATGGCACCCGACAAGGCGGCGGTATCCACCAGCATGGGATAGAGGCGTTTCCAGTCAAAGCGGCGGTAAATCAACAGGCCAGCAAACACTGCGTAGGCAATGCCAATGGTCGAAACTTCCGTCGCTGTGGCAATGCCTTCCACCACCGCTGTACGGATCAGCACCGGCAGGGCCAGCGCAGGCAGCGCGATCAAGAGGGTGCTGCCCACCACCTTCATTGGCGCACGTTTCAGGCCCTGCGTCACTTCGGCGCTTCTAAAGCGTGACAGCACGGCCAGGATGATGGCCAGCACTACGCCTGGCAGGATGCCCCCGGTGAAGAGGGCGCTGATGGAGATGCCGGCCACGGAACCGATGGTGATCAATACCAGCGACGGTGGGATGGTCTCGGCCATGGCGCCAGATGCCGCCAGCAGCGCGATGAGTTCACCTTCCGGGTTGCCGCGCTTTTTCATCTCTGGTAGCAGCACGGGTGCCACGGCAGCCATGTCGGCAGTTTTGGCACCCGAAATACCAGAGACCAGCAACATGGCGCCGAGCAACACATAGTTCAATCCACCACGCACATGGCCCAGCAAAGACGCCAGAAAATCCACCATGGCCTTGGCCATGCCCGTCATTTCCACCAGGTGCCCCAGCATGATGAAGAGCGGCACCGCCAACAGAATCAGGGAACTCATGCCTTCATCAATGCGGCCACTCACCACCGATAAAGGTGTTGATGTGGTTGTCAGGAGGAAGGCGACCGTGGCCATGCCAAAGCAGAACGCAATCGGCACTCCCAGCAGCACACCGGTACCCAGCATCAGCGCAAAGAAAATGAAGAGATTCCAGTTTCCAATGGACTGCAGCCAGTCAGCGCCCAGGTGCAGAACGCTGGCAACGATGGCAATGGCCACACAGACCTTGGCGATTTCAGCAATGCCATGTTGTGCCAGTTTCAGCAGGCACAGGGCCAGCATGAAGACGCCACCTACCGGCACGGCGGCGGCTCGGATCGTATTCGGCCAGGATAGCGCGGGCGTCTGCACCACCCATTCGTCCAGTGCGTATTCAGTCATAGGCCAGATCAGTATGGCTAGCCAGAGCACGGGGATCACAACGGCGAGCACCTCGGCCCGGGACTGAGCGCGTTCACTCCACCTTGACACCAGCGCCGTGGTGCGCATGTGCATACCCCGACGCAGTGCCACGGCAGCCCCCAGATTGGCAAGCCAGAGGAACAAAATGGATGCCAGTTCATCGGCCCAGGGGATGGGGCTGTTGAAGATGAAGCGCATCACCACACCAGCCAGCAGGACGGCCACTTCGCCGATCACCAGTACCGCAGCAGGAATCTCGATGAAGTGGCCCAGCCAGGCCTCCATGCGCGCCAGGAGGGAGCCCTCCCGGTGTGGGTTGGTAGCAGCCAACATCATGGTGCTTAGCCTAGGCCGCCGACGCTGTCAGACAGCAACTTCCAAGCCTCTTCACCAAACTTGGCGCGCAGGTCCTTGTAAAAGCCGTTTTTGACCAACGCATCCTTGAACGCCTTCTTGTCCGGATCAATCATTTGAATGCCCTTGGACGCCAAGTCCGAGCGCAAGGAGGTGTTGAGCCCGGCAATGTCAGCGCGTTCTTCCGTTGCAGCCTTGTCGAGTTCTCGGTAGACGATTTCCTGGATGTCCTTGGGTAAGCGATCCATGGCCTTGCGATTACCCAAAATCCAGTAAGCGTCCCAAACGTGGTTGGTCAGGCTGCAGAACTTTTGCACTTCGTACAGGCGCGCGGTGCTGATGATGGCCAGGGGGTTTTCCTGGCCTTCGACCAGCTTGGTCTGCAACGCGGAATACAACTCGTTGAAATTGATTGGGGTCGGACTGGCCCCCAGGGAGGTAAACAATGAGGACAGCATGGGTGCAGCGGGCACACGCATCTTCAAGCCCTTCAGGTCGTCGGGTGTCTTGACCGCTTTCGTGGACGTGGTGATATTTCGGAAGCCGTTGTCCCAGGGCTTGGACATGGTCAGCAAGCCAATTTTTTCAATCTGGGCGCGCACATAGGCGCCCAGCGGTCCATCCATGGCCTTCCACACCTCGTTGTAGTCATGGAAGGCAAAGCCGGTGTTGAGGATGCCTGCGGCGGGTACCAGCGTGGAAAGCACCACGCTGGCTTGGTTGAAGAACTCGACGCCACCTGAACGCACCTGGGACAGCAGATCGGTATCCGAGCCCAATTGGTTGGCCGGGAACAATTTGATGTCCAGGCGTCCGTTAGTGGCGTTGCGGATACGGTCAATAGCTTCCTGCGCGCGCTTGTTTACCGGGTGTGAAGGGTCCTGTCCGGTGGCAAACTTGTAGTTGAATTCCGCAGCAAAGGCCGGACGCGATGCGATGGAAAACAGTGGCAGCGCAGAGGCCGCACTCAGCAGCTGGCGGCGGGATATTTTCATGGTGGATTCGGTCATTTCAGTCTCCTCAGTTATGGGTATAGTGCGTCGGGCTTAGTGGATCAGCATGCCACCGTTAACATCCAGAGTGATGCCGGTACAGTAAGCCGACAAGTCACTGGCCAGGAACACGCAGGCGCCCGCGATGTCACTGGCGTGGCCCAGGCGTGCCATGGGAATAGTTGTGGCGATTTCGGCCTTTTTGGCATCGTCGAGCTTGCCCTGGATGATGTCGGTCTCAATCAGCCCCGGCGTGATGCAGTTCACACGAATGCCTTCGACCCCGAACTCCCGCGCCATGGCTTTGGCCAGGCCCAGCACACCGGCCTTGGCGGCGGAATAGTGAGGCCCACCCAGAATGCCGCCGCCGCGCTGTGCGGACACCGATGAGATACAAACGATGGAGCCGGACTGCTGCTTGCGCATGGGGGGAATTACCGCTTGCGACATGTACAGCGTGCCACGCAAGCTCACGTCCAGAATGCGGTCGTAGTCGGCGCCGGTGATCTCCAGCGTTTTGACGGGCTGGGTGATACCCGCGTTGTTCACCAGAATGTCAATGCGGCCGTAGTGGCTGACGATGGCAGCGGCAGCGGCTTCGCATTGGTCTTTGTTGGTCACATCGGTCACCAGGCCCAGGTGATCGGCACCCAGTTGGGCTGCCGCATCGGCAGGCTTGGCACGCTCCAGATCCAGAATCACAACCTTGGCGCCCTGGGCGACCATATGGCGTGCGGTCGCGAAGCCCAGACCGTTCAGTCCGGCTCCACCGGTGATGACGGCAACTTTGTCTTTCAGAAGCATGGGTGGAATCTCTCAGAAGTTGGTGTGAGCGGATTCTCAAATGCCCCCAAGCTGATGACAAGCGATGTTTCATCAGTCTAAGATGATGGATATTAATTTAAAGCAGGGGTTCACCCTATGGCCAGTCTTCCGCCCACATCCAACCTCCAGGCCTTCGAGTCGGTCGCCAGGCGCCGCAGTTTCAGCCTGGCCGCCAACGAGCTACACCTGACTGCCTCCGCCGTCAGTCACCAAGTCGCCAAGCTGGAGCAACACCTGGGTGTGCGCCTGTTCGAGCGCAGTGCCCACGGCGTCAAACTAAGCATGGCAGGAGAGCAATACCTCACCCGGATCAGCGGCGCTTTGATTGCCATCACCGCTGCCAGTGAGGACTTGCGCCAAGGTGTGAGCAACAGTTTGTACGTGCACTCGGCACCCAGCATTGCGAGCCTATGGCTGATGCCGCGCATACGCGCGTTTGCCACGGCCTATCCGGATATTTCTCTGAACCTGTCCGCAGCACACACGCCTAGCGACTTCGCCCTGGGCCAAGCCGACATTGACATCAGATACGGCATTCCTCAATGGCCCGATCTGGTGGTGGAGCCGCTCTTCGAGGAGCGCATTGTTCCGCTGGCAAGCCCTGCCTTTATCAAGGAGCACCGTTTGCGCAGACCTGAACAGCTGCTTGACATCCCCTTAATTCAGAGCAACGTAAGTGTGGTGCAGTGGTCCAACTGGTTCTCAGAATTCACCAACCTGCGCGCACCTGAGCGTTTTGCTGTGCGCTTCGACCGCGCCCAAATGTCACTGGACGCAGCCACACAAGGTCTGGGGGTGGCGCTGGAAAGCACAACGACGGCCAATTTGCATTTAAAAGAACGAAAGCTGCGCCCGGTGTTTTCGATGGACATGGCCATCAAGGTGAAAGCCCATTTCGCGGTTTACCCACCGCGGTACTCCAAGCGCAAACCCGTCGAGGCATTTTTAACCTGGTTACATCAGGAGGCGGCTCAGCAAAACTAGCTATAAAGATTGAGTTGAAGGCAAGATGCCGAGAGCCATAAACCACTTCTGAACGATGTTGAACTAGACCATCACAAAGTCGACCGTAGTGAACGTCCGCAACCAGCCTGAAGCCATCTCCAACGGAATCTGCATTGCAGCGGGCGCGGTCAGCCGTGCCTTCTGGCTGGTGGCCTACCGGCAAGACCCACTTGGCCACTGCGCTGGGAATCTCTGGCTTGACCCACCATTCCAAGCGTGTGCGGTTCTATTCAACATTGGATCTGGTCAACGCGTTGGAGCATGAAAAAGCCAAAGGAATTCCAGGACGCATAGCCCTGAGTTTGATGCGTATGGACTTGGTGATTCTGGATGAACTGGGCTACTTGCCATTCAGCCAGGCAGGAGGTGCCTTGCTCTTCCATCTGCTGTCCAAGCTCTACGAGCACACCAGCGTTCTGATCACCACCAACCTGACGTTTGCTGAGTGGTCGGCCGTGTTCGGGGATGCCAAGATGACCACGGCCTTGCTTGACCGACTTACCCATCACTGCCACATCGTTGAGACCGGCAATGAGTCATACCGTTTCCGGCACAGCTCCAAAGAGGCCAAGGGGAAGATCAAGTCGAGGGAATTACTGCGCAAAGCAGACACAGGTCAGGAGGTCGCAAACTTCTAAACGGCTATGATTACATCTCGCCGCAGGCCTTCCGCATCTCGAGCACGGCGCTGTCGCTGGGGACCACTGGCCAATGGCGGGCCAGCGAATCGGTCGTGGTGCAGGGCACGGCCATGGCCGGCGCGGGCTACGCAGCCGTGAGCACCGTCAACGGTGCCTCCGACCGCGATTACCACTACGGCGGGGCGCCTCAGGCGCTGCTAGCCCTGCGTGTCAGCTTCAGTGACCGATCTTCGCTGGACCTGACCGGGCGCGAGTATTTCGTCAGCGGCGTCGCCAGTGGCCGCGGCGGGAACGACAACATTGTGCGCATCGACGTGGCCTACACCTGGCGAATCTACAAGCAGCATGGCATCACCATGAAATACGTGTTGAACCGCCGCGATGCGACCTTCCCCGATCTGGGCAGCCGCACACAATCACGCGGTACGGTCGGCGTTTTTTACACGCTGCTGGGCCATGACCGTTTCGGCGCCGTCGATTGGCGTTGAAGATCAAGGATTGCATTCCCATAAATCCACTCTTTGACGCGTTTCTCAATGCAGGCTGGAAAAATACACAGTTTCAGGGACCGTCACCTACGGACGGGGGAAAGAACTCATTCCTTCGGTTATACAGCGACTCATCAACGTCATCGACAACGGTCAAGGTCTTGACGGCGCCTTGCCCCCCATGCCGCCGATATTGGCGTCGCATCCGAGTCGCAGCTGTCATTGGGCCCGCTCCACCAGCATGTCCCCACGCCAGTAGCAAGACCGGGTTCAAGAACAGAGTCGAGTGAATCGGGAGCACCCGGCTGCCTCGGTGGCCTTCAAGAACTCCTTCGCCCACTATGGGCTGTCTCCACCCTCAGCGCACACAGCTAGCATTCCTTTTCTTGGTGAAGGCCTCGCGTACCCCGGCCAACCCTTGGCGAAAGGTCTATTCCGCCATGTTCGGGGTCACGAAATTACACAGATCCCGTTCGAGAAATTGACTCATTTCATCGGCGGTGATCGGCTTGCTGAGGTAGTAGCCCTGGATTTCATCGCAGCCATTGACGCGCAGATAGCCCAACTGCTCCCGGGTCTCGACGCCCTCGGCCACCACCTTCATTCGCAGGCTGCGCGCCAACGCGATGATGCCCGCGGTCAGTGCTGCAGCAGCCTCGTCTATCGGCAAGTCCTTGATGAAGGATCGATCGATCTTCAACGTGCTCAAGGGGAAGTTGCGCAGATAGGACAACGAGGAGTACCCGGTGCCGAAATCGTCGATCGCCAGGGACACGCCCAGATCGCGCAGTTCGCGCAGCCGCAGGGCGGCCTGGGCGGGGTTGTGCATGACGCCGCTTTCAGTGATCTCGAGTTCGAGCTGAGCGGGCAGGAGGCCGGCCCTTGCGACGACCTGCGCCACTTCCTCGGCCAGCAGGGGGCGATTGAGCTGCCGCGCCGACAGGTTGACGCTCACCTGGATGGGGTGGCCCTGGTCATTCCACGTTCTCGCATCCCGGCAGGCGACTTCTAACGCCCAGTGCCCCATGCTGTCGATCAGTCCGATGTCCTCCGCGATGGGAATGAACTGCAAGGGCGAGACCAGGCCCATTGTGGGGTGACTCCAGCGCATCAGCGCTTCCACTCCCGTGACAATCCCGGTAGTCAGATCGAGCTTGGGCTGGTACACGAGGAACAACTCGTCTCTCTCCAGCGCGCGAGGCAGGCAACTCTCGAGCGCCAGTTGCTGCTGGCCCTGCGCGCTCATTTGCGAAGAGTAGAAGTGATGGTTTCCCGGACCCATTCCCTTGGCTCGATACATCGCTGCGTCGGCGTTCATCAACAGGGTCTCAACATCCTGCCCGTCGTCCGGAAACAGGCTGATACCGATGCTTGCCGTGGTCGGCAGCTCGCGCCCCTTGACCTCGAAGGGACGGCTGAACAAGCTCACGACTTTCGCCAACGGTGCAATCACGTCGTCCGCGTTGTCCAGCCCCTCTAGCACCAACACGAATTCGTCCCCGCCGAATCGAGCCACGGTGTCGCTCAGGCGTACGCCCTCCCGCAGGCGATTCGCACAGGTCCGCAGCAATACGTCGCCGGCACTGTGGCCGAGGCTGTCATTTATGGATTTGAAACGGTCGAGGTCCATGAACAGCACGGCGACCTTGGTTTTCCGCCGTGCGGCGCGCTGCATGGCCTGCGCCAATTGCTCCTGCAGCAAGGCACGGTTGGCCAGGCCGGTCAACTCATCGTGGTGGGCCGAATGCCGCAGCGCGGCCTCGGCTTGCTTGCGCCGCAGGTACTGGGCCAACTGACTCGCGATCGAGCGCATGAAATCCTCGATCTCACCGTCGATGGTGATCTGCGCGTGGCTGAAGAATTCGAGCGCCAAGAGCTGCGCGCCTGCAACGACCGGGATGACCACAGCCGCATTCAGGCCGCAGCGGGCAGCGAACTGATCCCGAACGTGTGACGCGTCGGCCCCATGGATCGCGCGCCACAGCGGGTTGCCGGCGGCCCAGGCGGCGTCAAGGTTCCCGTCCGGGCGCGGTCCGCTGAAGACGCCCATGGCCGCGCTGAACTCATACGATGGAGCATCGTCGGACGCCGCCCAAGCACCCAGGCAGCGCACCCGGGAGTCAGCATCCACGCCCCAGCACACCGCGGCCGCCCAATCCATCCGCGCGCCGATCGATGACAGGATGAACGCCATCGCACTCTCGGGCTCGACATCCGCGGCCAGTTCCTGGGCGACGTCGTGAGCCAACGCCAGGCGCAAGGCCGACTTCTTGTTGGCGGTCTCGTCGCGCACCGCGGCGCGCACGGTGGTGACGTCGTTCTGCACAGATCCTTGAAAGGTGACGTGGACCCACCGATCGACCCCGTCACGTGCGTTCACGCGGTGCTCGAGCTCGAGGGGGGCGTCGCCCTGTGCGGCCCGCTGGATCGCCTCGTGAAGTCCCCCCCGCTGAACCGCTGGTACGAGCGCCATCAGGCGAGCCAACGTGAGGTTCTCGCTTGTCGAGATGAACCCATAGATGCGGCGAGCCTCGTCGGAGCAGTCGATCTGGCCGGTTTCTGGATTGAGCACCCAACTGCCCAACTTCGCCAGCGCCTGCGCTTCCGCAAGTCGTTGCTGGCTGGCCCGAAGGCGCTGAGACAGTACTTTCCCATCGTCCAGAGACTTGTTCTTGGTTTGCAGGAGGAATAGCAAGTCGACGACGGGGTCGTGTACCGCGAAATCGCTGAGTGACAGCCCGAGTCGGCTAATTTCGACCATTTCGGCCACCCAGGGCGAGCCCAGGAAAACCAGTCGCCGATCCTGGACGACGAACTGCCCTCGCAGGCGCAACGGCCTCGCGCGATGCTGCAACACGAATAGCGATTTCTCGTGCAGGTGGATAGCGTTGTAGTCCAGGCGTTTCAGGACGGGACGTTGAACCATGAAGTGCTCGTCGAGCCGGGCTCCTTCGATCAAATCGGGGCACAGTCGACGCAGCACCGCTCCGGTCTGCAGTACTCGCAGCTGCTCGTCGAACGCGACGTGAAAAGGGAACGCGGCAGCGAACTGCTGAGGTGACAGGTTGAGTTCGAGGACTGACATCACTGCGTGAGCGATGGGTCGGCATCGACGTAGTCGATGCGGAAGACGTCGTGGTCGTCCGTCCCCTGAAAGGCCGTCTGTTGCACAATGATTTCTTGCGCAAAGCGCTTGCTCAGGCCCTTCAGCAATCCGACCACCATCGGCGCCAATCCCGTGCGCTCACTGCGGTAGTGCAATAGCAACCCCGTGTCGCCCTCGATCTCTTCTACCGTGAATGAGGGCGGCCTCAAAGCAGGAAAGCTCATGCCCACATGACTGTGAAGATTGTCCAGATTGTTGAGGAACGACCGCAGATCCGAGCCAAACATGGCGAGCATCTCGCCGTAGCCCGACTGCGCTGTATAGAGCACCCAATGCTCGCCAAAGGCCTCCAGGACCTGAGTGGCACCGAGGCCCAATACGTCGGTGGCTGCACCGACCAGCCTGTACGTCGTTTCGTCCGGGTAGCCGTCCATCGCGATGAACATTTCATGGTTGATACCCGCACCTTGCCGAATCCTGTCCCAGGCTGAAGTGCCGTACCCTTGGATGACGAAATCCTCAAGCGCCTGGTTGACCAGTCCATACATAGCATCACCCCCAAAAATCCGAAATGCTCGTCGCACCTGCCTCGGATGCCGGGCGCAGGGAGCCACTGGCACAGTTTAGTCCGTTCAATAAGTCGCGGCCCCGACGTACTGAGGACTTTTCGCTCGCCGCATGATCCATGTCAGCCTGAGCTGCGCATCGGTCGCTACGCTAGCGCGCAATCTTGCGGCGGGCTTCACAGAGGATAGCCCGGTAGGAGGCGTTCGCGAACGACAGCTGTTGGCCGATAGTACCTATTCACCAAGCGCCTGCCAACGACAGCTACCAGCCTGAAGCAGGCGGCCTCGGATTCGGCTTTGCAGCGATTACTGTCAGCCGATGATCCTGCGTCAGTGCACGCTCTCGGCCGCACTTCGGGCGTTCAGATGGTCACAAACTCATCGGCCGGTTGCTGCTCTAGGGCAGCGGAGCAACAACCTTTCTGACGCCTTGTGCCGCTTTTTAACGGCAACGTGACGAGATGTATCTATGATGAGGGAATAAGGGCGAAGAGACGTTCCAAGCTGTGCTTGGGTGAGCATCGATCGGAAGTAGCCCAGTTCATAGGTGATATTCTGGGGGACTTTGCTCGGTGAAGATCAGAAAAATAAAAATCAAGAACTTTCGAGGCGTGAAAGAACTTGACTGGAGCCTTCCCAACGCCGACATCTTCTGCCTGATTGGCAAGGGTGATTCTTCCAAGTCCACGATCTTGGAGGCCATCAGATATGCCTTCCATCCGCAGTGGAACCTGACCCTCAGCGACTCTGACTTTCACCAGTGCAAAGTCGCGGATTCAATCGTCATTGAAGTCACCATCGGGGCCTTGACCGAAGCATTCTGCTCTTTGGACAAGTACGGTCAGTACCTCCGTGGCTGGGATGCTGCCACCCTCAAGCTCACTGACGAGCCTGAAGATCACTTGGAGAGTGTCCTGACTGTGCGGCTGACGGTCGACAAAGATCTTGAGCCCAAGTGGATGGTTGTCTGTGATCGTCACCCTGACGGCGTTCAGTTCAAGCAAGGTGATAGGAACAAGGTCAGTGTCGGCCTCATCGGTGCCTATAGCGAGAAGCAGCTTTCCTGGGCTACAGGCACGGCGTTGGCGAAGCTCACCGAAGCGCAGAGTCTGAACGAGCTGCTGGCAAATGCTTCCCGAACAGCCAGGGCTTCATTGGACGGTGATCGGCCTGTCACCCTCAAGAATTTCGATGCGGCGGCTGGGAAGTCGCAGGAGATTGCAAAGCTGTTGGGGGTGCCGGTGTCGGACGCCTATAAGGCTCACCTCGATCTGGCTTCTATCAACCTGAAAGTTGGTGGGTTGGCGCTCCATGACGGTGACATCCCTCTTCGGCAGCTAGGTCTTGGGTCAAAACGAATGCTGCTGTGTGGCATTCAAAAGATGGGTTTGGAAGAGGGCCACATCACCTTGTTTGACGAAGTGGAGTTCGGCTTGGAGCCGCACCGAATCACACGCCTGATCAAGCATGTCCGGGAAGACAAACGAGGTCAATACTTCCTCACCACGCACTCACCCACGGTCCTGCGGGAACTCACCGTAAAAGAGCTGTACGTCGTGCATAGCAAGGGTGGGGTTGTGCAGATCACTTCCGCTGCGAAGGACGGTCTGGAACAGCTTGAAGTGCAGGGAAAGATTCGATCCAGCACCGAAGCATTCTTGGCAAAGAAGGTTGTGGTTTGTGAAGGCGCTACCGAAGTCGGGTTCATGCGAGGTTTTGACGATCACCAGGTCGGCAAGGGAAAGGACCCACTGTCGTATCACGGCGTTGAGCTGCTAGATGCCAGAGGTGCGAAGAACATAAAGGGTTTGGCCAAGGCATTCAAGGCGCTTGGCTATGAGGTCACAGTCCTTGCAGACGCTGACTCACCTGAGAACTTCTCACCAGCCGACGAAGCCGAACTGGTGAAGCTAGGTGTGCCGGTCGTGGCCTGGGACAACAAGCTGTCCTTGGAAGAAAGGGCGATGAAAGATCTGCCCTGGGGCGCTGTCCTTGCGAGCGTACAACTGGCTCAGACCGAGTTCGCATACCCGGTGCGAGACCAAGTTTATTCGAGGCTCGTCGCCAAGATTGAACTTGCTCAGGAGGTAGAAAAATGGGTGGAGTCTGAGAATCTGCGAACTGCCATCGGGCTTGCCGCGAAGAAGTCGGAGTGGTTCAAGAACATTTCTAAAGGGGATCGCTGGTTCAGCGCTGCGGCCCCAAATTTTGAGGACGCTGACTTCGCGAAGAAGGATCTGTCAGTAAAGCTGAATAAGCTCTGGGCGTGGATAGAGCGTGTCTGAAGAACTTGCTCTCAAGCTCAACGATTTCACTACCAATGGGTATGTGATAGCGCCAGCCGGCTACGGCAAGACGCACCTCATTGCCATGGCCGTGAAAGCTGCCACCAAACGGCAACTGATCTTGACCCACACGTTTGCGGGCGTGAATTCCATCAAGACCAAGATGACCGCTCTTGGTGTACCTGCTTCCAAGTACCAGATTGACACAATTGCGAGCTGGTCACTTCGCCTCTGTCTGGCCTACCCGAAGACTTCGGGCTGGAAGGTAGAGCACCCCACAAGCAAACAGTGGAACAAGCTCTACGAGTGCTGTTCTGAGTTGCTGGGTAAGCAGTTCGTTCGCCGCGTCGTCGCTGCCACCTATGCCGGCGTCTATGTGGATGAGTACCAGGACTGCTCGGATCTGCAGCATGGCCTTGTCTGTGCCTTTGCTGAGTTCATGCCCTGCCGAATCTTGGGCGATCCGATGCAGGCCATCTTCGACTTTGGTGGTGACGAAGGCAAGCCCGTTGATTGGACGGTAAGTGTCTATCCGACGTTCACTTGCCTCGGTCAGCTAGAGACGCCGTGGCGCTGGAAAACGACTGGCGATCCGAACCTTGGAGCTTGGCTCAAGAAGGCGAGGGAGACCCTGGAAAAGGGGCAGAAGATCGATCTTTCAAACGGCCTGCCTGCCTGTGTGATACGTGCTCACACCACCCCAGAGTTCTTGGAGTCAAAGCAGTATTTTTCGCTCATGGACTTGCTGGGCAATCACGATAGTGTGATTGCTCTGCATGGTGGCGATCAGCAGTCCAAGAACAAGACCCATCTGTTAGCACGAACCATGGGTGGAAAGTTTTCTTCCATTGAAGAGGTTGAAGGCAAGGATCTTCACTCGTTCATCAAGAAGCTGGTTGCAGCCAAAACAACGCAGCAAGGCTTCCTCCTGGCTTTGGATTTTTCCAAGAAATGCTTTACAGGGGTTGGGAAAGCTCTGACCGCTGGAACGCAGAAGGGCGAGGTCGCAAAGCAAAGCAAGGTGACCAAGTATCCGTTGGTCCTGCATGCTGCGAATGCCTACTTGGGCAGTCCAACAAGTGTTCACCTGAGAGCATTCTTCTTGGCGTTGAAGGACAACCCTGAAACGTCAGCCTACCGTCGTGATCTGCTGTATCGCTTTCTCAACGTGCTGAAGATTCACATTGATGGGGTGGGGGCGAATCTGACGGAAGCTGCGAATAAATATCAGCGCGACATGAGACACACGGGAAGGCCGATCAGCCACCGCAAGCTCATTGGCACAACGCTGCTGGTGAAGGGGTTGGAGTACGACCATGCGGTCATTCTTGACGCTGACTCACTGGATGCCAAGGATCTGTATGTCGCCATGACACGTGGGGCCAAGACCTTGACCATAGTTGGGGAGCAGCGGCACCTGCCGGCAAGGTAACGAAATGACGAAGAAGCTTTTGCTGGTTGATCTGGAGAACAAGCACAAGGTCGATCTTTCACCGCTGGATGAGAGCTTTCGGGCCATCATCTTCGTGGGGGCCAACCAGAACCCTCCCAAGGCTGCGAAGAAGCCTGCCACGGCCCACAGGTTCAGTCGTGTCGACTTCCTGAAGATTTCAGGCGCTGGCAAGAACGCCTTGGACTTCCACATTGCCTTTGAGCTTGGCCGGACCTTTGAGACGGCTCCAGACACAGAGTGCTTCGTGCTAAGTGGCGACAAAGGCTTTGATCCCCTGCTGAACCACCTGAACAGCAACGGCATGGCGTGCAAACGGGTGGAGAGCATTGCAGAGCTTGTGCCGGCCAACGTGGTGCCGGTGGTTGCCCGTGACCAGGTGGTGTGTCCGTTCTGCAAGAAGGCCAGCACGATTGAGCATCATGGTGGTTACTGGTGCAGCAATTGTGGAAGGTTCGCCAAAGCGCCAGATCCGAAGCTTCTGCCGTCAAACCAGAAGGGCTACAGGGAGCCGGAACGCAACAGATATGAGGACAACGCTATCTACTCCGAATGCGGCTGGTGCCACCAGCGAACTGACATGACGGATGGCATCTACGACGACGGTGAATGGATGTGTGGGGGCTGCATTGCTAGATATGCAAGATAGTCAGGTGCAGTCACTTTGTTTAGAAAACCGCTCCCTTGAACGCCTGCTGCTGAGCAGAGTTGTCACTGCTTCGCCGATGTGTGAACGGCTGTTGTCAGCCTGAAGCAGTCGGCTTCGGGGACGGCTCTGCAGCGGTAGCGGACAGTCAGAATCCATCGTTGAGTTGGTACTATCGGCCAAGAGCGGTCGTCCATTTTGCATCCCCACTCTAGTCAAAGACGTTCAACCTGTGTGTTTACATCATTTTGAACATTGCCTCGACAGGCAAGGTCAACGGGATGCCCCAGGTACAGGTCGCTTGGGTGTGAGCCGACCGCTGAGTTTGAGGCCATCGCGCATGTTCATCACGATGAGTGAAAAGTTCACTGCCCCCGCCAGCAGCTCCAAACCTTGCAATGCATAGAAAACGCCGTCGAAACGACCAGCATTGGCCCACGACGCCAGCACGAAAGCGCTGGGCAGCAGCACCAACAGGCCGTTGACTGCCACCATCTTCATGCGTTGGCCCTTGACACTGACGAGGCGACCGCCACGACCCTTCGCAAGTGAAAAGCCACTACCGCCCGTGGCAGCCATCGACGGGATCAATAGCCACATACCGCTCAACACCGCGTTCTTGACGGCAGCGACACTTGCCTGATCCATGAAGAACTCCGACACGACCGTCGATAGCCAGAACGTGGTGATGCAAAGCAGCGCGACAGATCCGAAGATTGCATGGAATTTCGATTTCATGATTTGACCTCTGAAGAGGGGTTGACGGTCTGCAGCTCGCGCAGCATTGATTGGAGCGTTTGGGTGACAGTGCTGGATTGGGCAGCAGGTATCAGCGCAGCCAATTCGGCAGCTTGAGCGGTCCAGATGGCATCGGCCTTGCGGTATAGGGCCAAACCTTGTGGCGTCAAGGCGTAAAGCGGCGAACGCCGATGCGCCGGATTCGGATGAGCCTCGGCAAGCCCCTGTTCGAGCAGCAAATTGAGTTGCTTTTGCGCACCCTGCCGCGTGACGCCCATCGCTTCGCCCACCTGAGGGGCGGTCAGTGGCGTGCCGGCCAGCGCTATGGCGCCCAGCATCTGCCAGCGCGCGCTGGTCAGACCGAGCGGCGCGACCAACTGGTCGCCCCACTGCAACAGCACGCCGTTCAGGCGAAACACGGATAGCACCAACTGGGTGACGGCTACGGCGCCTAGGTTGGGTGCAGAAGGAACTGGATTTTGCCGATTCATGACAACTAGTTTCCAATAATGGAAACTAGTTGTCAATATGGGTGCGCAAGTTCACGAAAATTAGCCGGTCACGTAACGAATGGTTCCCGCTGAGCCCAGACTGTCCGCTATGGGCCGAGGCTGTGTGAAAACACTCAAACATTTATTTACGTTGACTCAAATTATCGGCAACTGACTGACCAGGACAGCCACTCCCCGGACGTTCTGAGTTGTTGCTCTGGCTAGGGAACTCTAGCGCAGCCCCATACTCTGCAACGTAGCGCTACACTTCCCCATAAATGCCGTTCCACCGCTCAGCCCACCGCTGCATGACCACATTCCTGGTGGTCCTGTCGCTGCTGTTTTCACAGCTGGCGTTGGCGAACTACGTCTGTCCCAGCACATCGGGTGCGGCAGCTATGGTGGAAAAAATGGCTGCGGGCGAACCCTGCGAAGGCATGGACATGGCCCAGCCTGGGCTGTGCCACCAGTTCAAGATGGATGCGCCGCAATCGGTTGAGCAGGCAAAGGTGGCAACTCCCACGCTGCCCGCCATCATCCAGGTACGGGTTGTACCCGCGGTACTTGATGCTGCCAGCACCGAAGCCCTGACGGTTGAGGCAACGGCCGAGGTCCGACCGCCTCCAGACCCTATCTTCCTTTCTACCCTCCGACTTCGCGTCTGACATCTCCGTGAACTAACAGGCGCTGGCGCAGATTTTCTGCTCGCCAGCAGACATCCTCGTTCGTTTTCGGAGCTCCTATGCCTCTGTTTTCTGGGCGTGCTGCCATGTGGGCCGCCGCATTTTTGCCATGCTTTGTCGCAGCGGCACCTCTTTCCCTCGACGATGCCATCGACTTGGCAGTCCAACGTTCAGAAGCGTCCCGCTCAGCGCGCGCCGGTGTCGACAGCGCCAAGCACATGGCACGGGTGGCAGGCCAGCTTCCTGACCCGAGCTTGCGCGTCGGTATCGAGAACCTCCCTGTAACAGGGCCTGACAGGCTCCATACTGCCAGTGACTCCATGACGATGAAGCGCATCGGTATCAGCCAGGAATGGCTGTCTGCCGGGAAGCGAGCCACCCGCCAGGCAGCTGCCGAAGCCGTCGTCGCTCGAGAAACCATTCAAGTACAAACCGCTCAGGCGGACACACGCCTGCAAACCGCACTGGCCTATGTGGATGCATTCTTCGCCAGCGAGTCGCTGAAGCTCAGCACCCTGATGGAACACCACGCCCACGAGGAACTGGCGACGTCCCGTGCTCGGCTTTCCTCGTCTACAGCTAACAGTCAGGAAGTTCTGTTCCTAACCACAGCCAGCGGCATGGCTGCAGACGATACGGCAGAGGTTTTGCAGCAGCAAAACAGCGCCAGGCTCGCCTTGCAGCGCTGGACTGGTGTGGCAAACGAGGAGCTACAGGCTATTGGCAAACTGCCATGGCCGGCCGAAGCGGACTACGTGGCAGCAGCCCCGACAGTCGTGGCGCTACACCGGGATGTGGAAGTCGCACGTCAATCGGCTGCCGTCGCAACAAGTAACCGCCAGGCGAACTGGACCTGGGAAGTGGCCTACGGCCAGCGCACAGGCTACTCGGACATGGTGTCGGTGGGCGTCACCATTCCTTTACAGGTTGCTCCTTCGCAGCGCCAGGACCGAGAAACCGCAGCCAAGTGGGCCATGGTCGACAAAGCCGAAGCTGAGTTGTCGGAAGCCATCCGCAGTGCCACCGCCGAGTACCGAAGCCTGGCCAGCGACGCCCAACGCCTGCAAGCGCGCATCGAGCGCTACCGCACCGCAGTGGCTCTCCCTGCCACCCAGCGCACAGCCACGGCGACCGCGGCTTACAGCTCCAACCAAGGAAGCCTCGTCACCCTGTTCGAAGCCCGGCACGCCGAAGTGGATGCCCAACGCAAGCTGTTGGCACTGCAGCGGGATTGGACGAGAACCCAGGTCCAACTGGCCTACAAGCCGCTGAGCCAGGGAGACGCACCATGAAGGCCCGCCACACTACACTTTTTGTCTTGCTAGTAGGTGCCGCATTGGCCGCCGGTGGCTTCCTTGCCGGCCGCCACATGCCTCCTACCAGCATGGCTCCGGCCACGGAGACAACGGCCTCCGGCCAAAGCAAGGTTTTGTACTGGCATGACCCCATGGTTCCCGGCCAACGTTTTGACAAGCCAGGTAAATCCCCCTTCATGGATATGCAGCTCGTGCCGGTGTACGCGCAAGACGCGGGCAACACCACTGGCGTGACCGTCAGCGCAGCCGTGCAGCAAAACCTGGGTATCCGCTATGCCATGGTGCACCGGGCGGAACTACCTTCCACGTTCGATGCGGTAGGTACCGTGCAGTTTGACGAGCGCTTGGGTGTCGCAGTCCAGACCCGCGTGGCCGGGTACGTGGAGCATTTGGCGGTACGGGCACCTATGGAGCGGGTACGCAAAGGCCAGGCACTGGCCACGGTGTTTGCCCCTGAATGGCTGGGACCGCAAAACGAATTCCTGGCGCTCCAGCGCGCCAATGTCTCGCCAGACCTGATTGCCGCTGCGCGTGACCGGATGCGTGCCATGTCGATTCCGGCCGAACTGCTGCGGCGCAGCGAAGAAGCCGGCACGGCGCAAGCGCGCTTCACCCTGACAGCACCCGCCAGCGGCGTCGTGGCCGAGCTGGGTATCAGGGAAGGTGTCGCTGTGACACCTGGCATGACGCTATTCCGCATCGCCGGGCTGGAGAAAGTGTGGGCCGTGGCCGAAGTGCCGGAAGCCCAGGCGCTGCGACTCAGCCCAGGGCAGAGCGTTACGGTCACCCTGCAGGCCGACGCCACGCAAACCTTCAGCGGGAAGCTGCAGGAAATCCTGCCCGAAGTGAACGCCGCCACGCGTACCCTCAAGGCCCGCTTCGAAGTGGACAACCGGGCTGGCAAGCTGACACCCGGCATGCTGCTCAACCTGCAGATTGCCGGTCCCAAGACGGCTAGCCTGGTGCTGCCGTCTGAGGCCGTGATTCGCACCGGCAAGCGAGTGATGGTCATGGTCCGCAAGGAGAACGGAGCGTTTGAGCCGCGTGCGGTGTCTGTAGGCCGGGATGTGGGTGACGAGACAGAAATCCTGCAAGGCCTCAGCGAAGGGGAACAGGTAGTGGCCAGCGGCCAGTTTCTTATCGATTCCGAAGCCAGCCTGCGCTCCGTACTGGGTAGCATGGCTGCGCCGGTTTCCACTCCCATTGCCACCGCAGGAGTCCATGTGGGTGAGGGCAAGGTCGAAAGCGTCAATGCCGATGCCATCACGATTTCTCACGGCCCCATTGCCTCCCTCCAATGGCCGTCCATGACCATGGGCTTTGGCAAGCCAGAACCCCAAGCCTTTGCCGACATCAAGCCAGGCGACAGAGTGCGCTTTGAATTCAAGGAAGGTGGTCCCTCCGGCTACGCCTTGGTGAAGGTGCAGCCGGTGTCTGCTGGAGCCAAGCCATGATTGCCGCGCTGATTCGCTGGTCGGTCGGCAACCGCTTTCTGGTGCTGATGGCCATGGTCTTCCTAGTGGCCCTAGGTCTGTGGTCGGTCGCCAAAACCAGCCTGGACGCCTTGCCGGACCTGTCGGATGTACAAGTCATCATCCGCACGCCCTATCCGGGCAAGGCACCGCAGGTGGTGGAAGACCTGGTGACCTATCCGTTGACAACGACGATGCTTAGCGTACCAGGCGCCAAGACGGTACGCGGCTATTCGTTCTTTGGCGATTCCTTTGTCTACGTGCTTTTCGACGACAAGACGGACCCGTACTGGGCCCGCTCGAGGGTGGTGGAATACCTGAACCAGGTGCAAAGCAAGCTGCCTGCAGGTGCCAATGCCTCCCTGGGGCCAGACGCCACCGGGGTCGGTTGGGTGTTTGAGTACGCGTTGGTGGACCGAACTGGCCAGCGCGATATTGGGCAGCTGCGGGCCTTGAACGACTGGTTCCTGAAGTTCGAGCTTAAAACCGTGCCGGACGTGGCCGAGGTTGCCAGCATTGGTGGCATGGTGCGGCAGTACCAGGTGGTGCTCGACCCGAACCGCATGCGGGCGCTGGGCATCACCCAAGGCATGGTGGTAACAGGGCTGCAGAAAGCCAACCAGGCCTCAGGCGGCTCCGTGGTCGAGCTGGCCGAGGCCGAGTACATGGTGCGCTCGCGGGGTTACCTGCAATCGCTGGACGACTTCCGCAGCATTCCGCTGGCCGTGTCCGCCACGACCCCTGTGCTCTTACGCGACGTAGCCACAGTGCAAGTCGGTCCCGAGATGCGCCGCGGCATTGCCGAACTGGATGGCGAAGGCGAAGTCGCTGGAGGGGTGGTGGTGATGCGTTCCGGCAAGAATGCCCGCAGCACCATCGAAGCGGTGAAGGCCAAGCTGGAGGCGCTCAAACCTGGCCTGCCTGCGGGGGTAGAGGTCATTCCCACCTATGACCGGTCCCTGCTGATTGGCCGGGCGGTGGACAACCTGCGTTCCAAGCTGCTGGAGGAGTTTCTGGTGGTGGCCCTGGTCTGCGCCATCTTCCTGTTCCACCTGCGCTCGGCACTGGTGGCGGTCGTGGCTCTGCCTATTGGGATACTCGCGGCCTTCATCGTCATGCACTGGCAAGGCGTCAACGCCAACATCATGTCCTTGGGTGGTATCGCTATCAGCATCGGGGCCATGGTGGACGGTGCCATCGTCATGGTGGAGAACGTGCACAAGCATCTGGAGGCGTTCGAGGCCCAACATGGACGCATGCCCACCTCGGCAGAACGCTGGCAACTGGTAGGCGCGGCCTCGGTCGAAGTGGGGCCAGCCTTGTTCTTCTCGCTGCTGGTGATTGCGCTGTCCTTTGTCCCGGTGTTCTCTCTGGAAGCCCAGGAAGGACGTTTGTTCTCGCCGCTGGCGTTTACCAAAACCTATGCCATGGCAGCGGCTGCCGGGCTATCTGTAACCTTGGTTCCGGTGCTGATGGGCTACCTCATCCGCGGCCGTATCCCGCATGAAGCGGCCAATCCGGTGAATCGCTTTCTGATGGTCGCCTACCGGCCTGCGCTGGAAGCGGTGCTGCGCTTCCCCAAAGCCACGCTGGCGATAGCCGCTGTGCTGCTGGCACTCACGGCCATTCCGGTTCTGCGCCTGGGTGGGGAGTTCATGCCTGCCCTGGACGAAGGCGACCTGCTGTATATGCCATCGGCACTGCCTGGCCTGTCGGTTTCCAAGGCAGCCACGCTGCTGCAGCAGACGGACCGGCTCATCAAGACCGTGCCTGAGGTGGACCATGTCTTCGGCAAGGCGGGCCGTGCGGACACCGCGACCGACCCTGCGCCGCTGGAGATGTTCGAGACCACTATCCAGTTCAAGCCGCGTGCGCAATGGCGCGTGGGCATGACGCCGGACAAACTGGTGGAGGAACTGGACCGGGCAGTCAAGGTACCGGGATTGACCAATGTTTGGGTGCCCCCCATCCGCAACCGTATCGACATGCTGGCCACCGGCATCAAGAGCCCGGTCGGTATCAAGGTGGCCGGCGCCGACCTTGCCACCATCGACCGGCTGACTACACAGATGGAAGCCGCTGTGAAGAATGTGCCCGGTGTCTCGTCCGCGCTGGCGGAACGGCTCACCGGTGGCCGTTATATCGATGCCGAGGTAGACCGCCTGGCAGCTGCACGCTATGGACTGTCCGTGGCGGATGTGCAGGCCGTGGTCTCCACCGCCATTGGCGGCGACAACGTCGGCGAGGTCATCCAGGGACGCGAGCGCTATCCCATCAACGTGCGCTACCCCCGGGAGGTGCGCGACTCGCTGGAGCGCCTGCGCGAATTGCCCTTCGTGACGGACAAGGGCGCCCAGCTGCTGCTGCAGGAGGTCGCCAAAATCACCATCGCAGAAGGTCCGCCGATGCTGCGCAGCGAGAATGCCCGCCTGTCCGGCTGGGTCTATGTGGATGTGCGCGGGCGCGACCTGCGCTCGGTGGTGCACGACATGCAGGAGGCGGTCGCCAAGACTGTGGTCTTGCCTGCTGGCTATGCGGTGTCGTGGTCCGGACAGTTTGAATACCTGGAGCGCGCGACCGAACGGCTCAAGCTGGTCATTCCGGTGACTTTGGCGGTCATATTTGTGCTGCTTTACCTGTTGTTTGTATCGTTCACCGATGCTGCGCTGGTGATGGCGGCTGTGCCGTTTTCTCTCATCGGCGGGTTCTGGCTGGTATGGGCACTGGGGCATTCCGTGTCTGTGGCCACGGCGGTCGGCTTCATTGCGCTGGCTGGCGTGGCGGCAGAGTTCGGTGTGGTGATGCTGGTCTACCTGAAGAACGCGCTGGCCCGGCGGCTAGAGGCAGGCGAGCCGATGGACGACACCACCTTGCTGGCAGCCATCCGCGAAGGTGCTGTGCTGCGCGTGCGCCCCAAGGCGATGACGGTGGCGGTGGTGATGGCCGGCCTGTTGCCTATTCTGTGGGGCAGTGGCACCGGCTCGGAGGTGATGACTCGGATTGCCGCCCCCATGGTCGGAGGCATGGTGACAGCGCCCCTGCTGAGCATGCTCGTCATGCCTGCAGCTTGGTACCTACTGCACCGAAGGCGTTCCGTTTCGTCCGAGCTTCGGCAAACCCCTTTGACCCTGTCGGCGGCATGAGCTGCCAACCCTTGTATCCATTTTTATTACCGGAAAGACCCCAATGAAACTTCTGCACACCGCCATCACCGTAGCTTTGCTCACGACTAGCGTCGCACATGCGCAAACCTCTTCGGGGATGAAGCCCATGCAAGCCGCACCATCCACTTCCGCTGCCGCCATGCCCCCAACCGAGGGTGAGGTCAAGAAAATCGACAAACCTCAGGCCTTGGTCGTGCTCAAGCATGGAGACATCCTCAATCTGGGAATGCCTGCGATGACCATGGGATTCAACGCGGACCCGCAAACACTGGACCGGCTCAAGCTAGGCGATAAAGTCCGCTTCAACGCAGATATGGTGAAGGGAAAGGCGACCATCACCAAGATTGAAGTTATGCACTGAGGCTGGGCGGTGACCCATACGACAGGGTTTGACCTCGACTGTCTGCTCCTGGTCGATAGTACCTATTCGCTAAACACCTGCCAACGGCCGCAACCAGCCTGAAGTGGCCGTCGGCAGGAACGGGTTTGCGAAAGCAGCCGTTTGGGCAGTGCTCAGTCTGTCAGCTTCGCCCCCAACGCCGGCATCACCGAAATCGTCTTTTGTACACTTCAAGACTATCCCATCAAATACGCTCCAAAGCTTGATGCGGTTGCTCAGGAAGCCGTACAGTGATGAAATCTCCTGGCATCACTTGGCCGCCCTCGACTACCACCCCCATGACGCCTGCCTTCCGGATCAGTGAACCGTCGACGGCCCGTTCCAGAACCGCTTGCGTCAGGCCATCTTGGAAGTCGTCAAGTTGCTTGCAGGGATTCCGCAAACCGGTCAGTCGTACACGGGCGGAAGCACCGATTTGCAGTTCCGTATCGACCGGCAGGCTCAGGAGGTCAAGCCCTCTTGTGGTGATGTTTTCGCCGATATCACCGGGAGCGATATCGAAACCTATTGCAGCAAGTTCGTCGAACAACTCGGCGTGCACCAGGTGGACTTGGCGGAAGTTGGGTTGCAAGGGGTTATGCGCCACACGCGACCGGTGCTTAACAGTCTCGCCACAGTGGGCATCCCCCTCAATGCCAAGCCCCTTCAGAAGATGAATGCTTTCCGCCCTGACCTTCGAGAATGTATGTGTTTGACTCAGGGAGACGGAAACCACAAAAGGTTGAGGGGGCAATATGAGATGCATGCTTGCAGGTCCAATATCGAAACTCGCCCTACGACTTACCACCAACCCGTGGATGTGAGCATTTCTGGAAGATTGTCAGGCCACACAGTGTCGTCGGTTGATTCCAGGTCGGCTGCAGTCCACCATTTGTGGTCTGCCATAACTTCAAGTTCCAAGGCCGTGTGCTGGTTTCGACAGATATCCTGAACTGCTGTGAGGACGACGAAGAACTGCTCCTCAGACACCACATCTTCTCCGTCAGGAAGCTGCATGGTGAATTCGCGCTGGGTGATTGGGTCACCGACGCTGGTAACCACCATGCCAGTTTCCTCCCTCAGCTCGCGGATGGCTGCCTCAGTGAAAGTTTCACAAGACTCCACCTCGCCACCGGGCGTCGCCCAGTATTCTTGCCCAGCCAGCGCGCCTTTCTTGTGCAGGAAGCGAAAGAGCAGCAGGCGGCCGGTTGGGTCCAGAACGAGCAAGCGGGAGGATGGGCGTCGGCGCAAGGCTGTATTCCAGTAAGGCTATTCGCTGGTCACCTGTAGGCTCATAATGGTGGGCGCACTTGATGGGCCCACCGTTGTACCGTCGGTCTCTGCCACTGGTGTTTTGCATATACCACCAGTCTTTCCGGCACTGAATCGCCATTCAGAATAAGGCGGTTGAGCATCAACGCAAGGTCAACATCGGCGATGGACCATTGGCCACAGATGTTTTCAGCACCATGAGAAAGCAGGGTTTCTGCGGCCGAGAACAACTTTTCCGCAGATTCCCGTGCAGCCTGAGACAGAGGTGCTTTCTTTACCCCGTAGAAGACTACCTCAGTGGAGCGTTCCTGGCGAATAGGCATGAGGTCGCTGCGCAACCAGGCCTGGATCTGACGAGCCTTCGCTTTACGACGCGGCTCTAAAGGATACAAGGGCGCACCGGGAAAAATATCGTTGATGTACTCGGTGATTGCGGACGACTCCGACAGGGTGAAGCCATCGTGATGCAAGCTGGGCACCCGTTGCGTCAACGAAACATCCGCAAAGCCTGCGGTTTGTTGTTCGTTGGCGCCGAGGTCTACGGTCGCAATATCAAACGGCAAATCCTTTTCATGCAGTGCAACGAATACCGACATTGCATACGGACTGGCAAATTGGGCATCTACATATAAGCGGAGGTTTGGGTGGGGCATAACGAGCTTCAGCGACGCGTGGATGGATCCACATCTTATCCATCTAGATCAACGCATAGGATCACAAGAGCCTTTCATGAGCTCCTATCCTAGTGGCAGTATCGGAGCTCCTGGCAGAGGTGCCTCCACCGCTCCCGCTGATGAAAATCTCCCCCATGCAAGAAAGCGGGGTACGCTCCGCCACAATGAGCGGTCACGACCATGAATCCTATGCAAGCCATGAAATCTGCCCTCCTGCCTCTTGTATTCGCCATAGCCGCAGGTACCCTGGTGCCCAGCTTGGCGACTTTTGCAGCTGATCGCCCAGCAGCCAAGCCTGCTGCGCACAAAAAGCCCGCAGACGAGGTGCCAGCCCCAGCGCCGTTGGCCGGGCAATCCGCTGTGGCCAGTGGCGCACCGACCATCCCCGCCAAGGCATGGCTGCTGATGGACTTCGACTCCGGAGAGGTACTTGCCTCAGCCAACCCCGACGAACCGTTGCCGCCAGCGTCACTGACCAAGATGATGACCAGCTTCCTGGTCGAGCAGGCCCTTCGCTCAGGCAAACTCAAAAAGGACGATCTCGTTTCGGTCAGCGAGAACGCCTGGTGCCGCGGTTCGAGCACCGAGTCGTGCATGTACCTGCCGCTGAACAGCCAGGCCACGGTGATGGACATCCTGCGTGGCATCGTCATCCAGTCGGGTAACGACGCCTCCAAGGCGATCGCCGAACACATGGCGGGCTCCGAAGAGGGCTTCGCCAAGCTTATGAATGCCGAAGCCAAGCGCCTTGGGATGGCGAACACGAATTTCGTGAACCCCACAGGCTTGCCCGACCCGGCGCACAAGTCGTCTGCCCGCGATCTCGCCATCCTCGCGCGTGCAATCATCCGTGACAGCGCCGATTACTACCCGATTTACGCCGAACGCGAGTTCAAGTACAACGGTATCAAGCAAGGCAACCGCAACGCCTTGCTCTACACCGACCCCACTGTGGATGGACTGAAGACGGGCCACACCGAGGAAGCCGGCTACTGCCTGGTCACCTCAAGCAAGCGCAACGACATGCGCCTCATCACGGTCATCCTCAACACCAACAGCGCAAAGGCGCGTGCCGATGAGACCCGCACGCTGCTGGGCTGGGGATTCAGCCACTTCGAGAAGGCCACCCCCATTCAGCCGAACGCCGTGGTCACTAATGCCAAGCTCAGGTTTGGCAAGGCCGACACCGTCGCCGCAGGCCTGGGATCGCCATGGACGTTGACCGTCCCGCGCGGTCAGAAATTGCAGACCTCGGTGCAGGTAAAGCCTGGCCTGGAGGCGCCGGTCGCCAAGGGTGCCGTGATCGGCAAGGTGATCGCAGAATCGAACGGCAAGCAGATTGGTGAAACTCCGCTAATTGCACAGGCGGATGTGGAGCGCGCGGGCTTCATGCTGCGCATGTGGCAGCACTTGGTCAAATAACTCGGGAGTGCCCCGATGGGGCTTCAGCCAAGACGACGGACACACAGGTGTGCGTCGGACCGGTGTCCAGCAGGTCATCGAGTTGGGCGGCTAGGAGTAAGAGTGATTGCATCGAGGTGATGCTGCAGCCAGCTATTGGCCGCGACAAGTGTGCCGGGCGTGACGAATGCTCAGGCGTTGTCTTCGATTCCATCGACGCCGACGGCAATCGCCGTCTAAAGCCCAACACGTCAGCGGAGGAGCCGCACCGGCCCTGGATCTCGATGTAATAGCAACTCGAAGCAGCGTGCGCGTATTGCAACACGTGCGCGCAACTTGAATCCGCCGCCCGAAGCCGACACAAGGTTGGCCCATTTAGAAGTTTGCAACGTAGCGGAAGCTGTCATTCAGTTTTGAAGACTTATCTCCCTTTATTGTTCAGGTTTATCCGACATCTGCCCGAGCATGAACGCGACGGCGGCTTGGCGGCAGATGTCGGATAAACCTAAGGCAACGCTGAACAAGCCTCTTCAAAATAGGCCCATGCATCTACCAGGGTCCGATTTCGGCCACTTGGGCG